>CAZCMU010000056.1:0-13344 GCA_964499725.1 uncultured Opitutales bacterium | reverse complement strand
CCATAGGAAGCGGAAATCAACGCCAGCGCCAGCACGGTCAAGGTCAGCGCCGCGAACACCAGCCAGCGCTTTTTGGGGAATGAGTCCACGCGGCCAACTTTTCCCCAATATCATCTCCAGGCCAAGCCCAATTCGGTCTAGGATTCGATTTGCTTGTATTTAAATATCTGCAAAATAATGCCCCCGACGCAAAACACACTAATGACAATGGAGAAAAAGATGGAAACGTTTTCCAGCGCGGTGCGGTTGTAGCCGGCGAGGCGGAGGTCGAAGGGCAATTTCTGTTCGCCTGTAGCGGCCTTGGGGGCGCTGGTGGCGGCGGGTGCGGGAGCCGCGGTCGAGGCCGGCGCGGAGCCAGCAGGCGCAGCAGCGCTGGTCGTGGTAGCGACGGTCGAGCCAGCGGCTGGAGCGGGAGCAGCCGTTGCGGCTGGAGTCGAGGCCACAGTTGTTGAAGAAGTGGCTGGTGTGGGAGCAGCCGAACCAGCGGGAGGAGCCGCAAGGGGGGCCGTCGTGGTGGCCGCCGGTGTCATGGTCGGGGCTGGAGCCGCCGCAGTGGCGGTGGTTGTGGCGGCAGCCGTTGAACCAGCGGGAGCCGCAGTCGCCGCGGTCGCCGTGGGCGCGGGATTCAGTGCAGTCATCGCCTTTTCCTCTGCTTGGGCTTTTTCCGCCAGGCTGATTTGGTACGCTTTGGGCCAGGCATAGCCGACATAGTGGAGCGTGCCCGTGACGAGCGCCGCCCACAACAGGACGATGAAGATAATCCGGGCCAGCAAGCCGCCGAAGCTGGGCTTGCCGGGGAGGGCAGGGGAAGCGGTGGACATGAAAGGGTGGTACTTAAAGTAAAAATGCGCCGGAGGGAATTCTTTTTACAGCGCCGCGGCGATTTGCGCCTCGAGCTTGTTGATGTCGGCGGAAAACAGGCGGATGCCCTCGGCGGTTTTTTCGACGGCCATGGCGTCCTCGTTGTACATCCAGCGGAAAACTTTCTCGGTCAGTTCGACGCGCTGCACATTCTGCGCGAGCGCCCATTCGGGCGAGAGCTGGCGCGGCACCAGCGCCTCGGACTTCGATAACTCGGCCAGGAGCGCCGGGCTGATGGTCAGCAAGTCGCAGCCGCACAATTGGACAATCTGGTTCACATTGCGAAAGCTGGCGCCCATGACTTCGGTTTTATAGCCAAATTTCTTGTAATAAGCGTAAATCTGGTGGACCGACTGCACGCCGGGATCATCCGCGCCCGTGTAATCCTTCTTTTCCTTGGCCTTGTACCAGTCGTAGATGCGGCCCACAAACGGCGAAATGAGCTGCACATTGGCCTCGGCGCACGCAATGGCCTGGGCGAGCGAAAAGAGCAGGGTCAGGTTGCAATGGATGCCTTCCTTGGTCACTACTTCCGCCGCCTTGATGCCCTCCCAGGTCGAGGCGATTTTGATTAAGACGCGTTCGCGCGGAATACCCCGCTTTTCGTAAAGACCAATGATGAAACGAGCCTTTTCGACCGTTGCCTCGGTGTCGAAGGACAACCGGGCATCCACCTCGGTGGAAACGCGGCCAGGGACGATTTCCAGAATTTTCGACCCAAAAGCCACCAGCAAATTATCCACGATCAGCTTGATCTTCTGATCCTTGGGCAAGTCCAGAGTGCGGCAGTCTTTGATGGTCGCGTCGAGGATGGGCTTGTACTCGGGCATCGTGACGGCTTTGTAAATGAGCGACGGGTTGGTGGTGGCGTCCTGGGGGGAGTATTGCCGCATGCTGTCAAAGTCGCCGGAGTCGGCCACCACCTTGGTGTACTGCTTGAGCTGCTGGAGGGAGGAAAGCGCCATGGGAAAAGGAAATGTAACACGCTTGCGCGGTTAAGTCGGTTGATAAATACGCAAAAAACAATCCTACGCACAAGGCCTCCTTTGTAAAGCGGAAATGGCTCAGGGGTTGTCCGGATTCAAGCCCGGCAGGGGCTGAAAATCCGGGTCCGACGTGTAGTTTGCCGGTTTGGCGTACGGCAGGCGATTTGCCGGAGGAATTTGCAGGTTTTTTTCCATGATTTGAATCATGTCCCACATCACGCCCTTTTGGGCGTCGGGAACGTTTTCGGGCAGAGTGGGGTAGCGATTTTTCAGGTAATCGTAAGCTTCGAATTTATCTGGTTGGTCCCCCAGGCTCCAGAGCAGGATGATATACTGGCGCATGGGGAAGTAAAATTCGCTGGTGGCCTCCGCGGCCAGCTTATAGGCTTCGGCAGCTTGTTTAATGGCGCCGGGTTCGTTCTTGAGCCGGTTTTGGTATATTTCCGCCTTGCTCAGCAGGAGCACATAATTGTTGGGCAGGAATTGCAGGCCGCGGTCGAGAAATTCCAAGCCCCGCAGGGCCTGGTCATGATTAATTTTTGCCTGCTCCTGGACATAGAGTCTCATCTGTGCTTCGGTAGTGGGCCGGGGCACCTCATATCTGAACCAGGCCGGGATATCGTAGGCAATTTCCCGCGAGCCATCCGTCCAGAACATCACCATGCGGGGGTCGAGCGTGGTGGCGAGGTTGAGCATCGCTTCCGTGTTGGGCAGGTCGCGCTGTTCCCAATAAGTGTAGCCGCGCAGCCAGGCGAAGTCCGCGAGAATATTCCGAAACCCGCCAAACACTCCCAGCAGCGTGCCCTGGCCCAGGCTCTCGCCCAAGCTCTTGAAATCCAATCCCGGCTGGCTGGCCCGGGTGATTTTCCACGCCCGGTTTTGCAAGGGTTCCAGGATAATCCCGGCAACCAGCAGGGTCGTAAAAATGACGACCCCGGCGCGGCCTTGGCGCCACCACCAGGAACTGCGGTCAATCGTCATGGGCGATGGGGCTCGTTAAATTTCACGGCTGCGGAAGCTGCCCACGGCCAGCGTGGTGAAGACAACGAGGTAAAACAATCCGTAGCCGATGGCGGCGGTCACCGCGCTGTGCGGTACCGGGATTTTGGCCGGAAAGACTAGCAACTCTCCGACCGCGAACAATTGAAAATTCGGGAAACATTTGCCCAGCAGCCAGGCCAGGCCGCGCAGGGCCGGCGAGGAAATTTTTGTCCAATTGTCGTAGGCGATGTATTGCAACTGGCAGATGAGAAAAATGAAAAATGAGACGATGACCGTGTACAGGTTGGTATTGGAGAAGCTGGCCACCAGCATGGTGATGGCCGCCAGCACGTCAAACTTCAGCCATTGCAGCAGGGCGTTCATCGCCAGGCCGCCGAATTGCACGCGCTGCGCGGCGGGAAAATCAGTGTCCACCTCATGTTTAAGAAAAGCCTGGTGATAGATATCGATCAATTGCTGCTCCCGCCACCCCAGGTAGGCGCCGAGCAAGGTGGTCAAAAGTCCGACGAACACCAGCATCAATAGCGCCACGCCCAGCACTTTGCCGGCCAGGAACGACCAGCGGCGCACCGGCTTGGCCAGCATCGTCAGCGCGGTGCGGTTTTCTATCTCGCTAAAAAACAATTGCGCGGTCGCCACAATGGACAAAATCGAGCCAAAGAACACGATGCTGCCGAGGCCAAAATCGGCGATGAAGCGCAGCTCCTGTGAGCGATCACTAAAGTCAAACTGCCGGAAGAAATTCGCGCTGCCGATGAGCGCCAGCGCCAGCAGCACCAGAAAATTAAAAAAGCGCTGCCGCACGGCCTCGAGAAAAGTCAGCCGGGCAATTTGAACCACCTGTCGGAGGGCCGTGCTCATGCGGAGTCTTTCGGTTGTTTTTCCGCCGGGCCGATTTTTTCGAGAAACAACCGGTCGAGCGCCACCCGCGCCTCGTCAATGTGGCGCAACTTCGCGCCATGCCGGGCCAGGACGGCTTCGATTTCCGCGCGGGCTGAGGCAGGGAAATTTTCCACGACCAGGTTGCTCTGGCCTTCCCGCCGAAGCAATTCGCCCACGGAACCCGTTGCCACCAGCCGGCCTTGGTTGAGGATGGCGAGGTCGTCGCACACGCCTTCGACTTGGGCCAGCAAGTGCGAACACAGCAGCACGGTTTTTCCGCGGCGTTTCAGTTCCATAATCAGTTCACTGATGGCTTCCGAGCCAATCGGGTCCACGCCCGCAGTGGGCTCGTCGAGGATGACGAGGCGCGGATCATGGACAATGGCTTGCGCCAGGCCGATACGCTGCAACATCCCTTTGGAATAAGTGCCCACCCGACGGTCGGCGGCGGCAGTCAGGCCCACCAGTTCAATCACCTCGGCCACGCGTTTGGGGCGCTGCGCCTTGGGCACGCTGCAGATGCTGGCATAATAGTCCACCAATTCCCGACCGGTCAGAAAACGGTAAAAATACGGCGACTCCGGCAGATAGCCCACCAGCCGGCGCGCTTCGACCGAGTCACTGCGCAGCCCAAAAATTTCGCATTGGCCCAGCGTCGGCTCCAACAAGCCGAGGATGACTTTCATCGTCGTGCTCTTACCGGAGCCATTGGGGCCGAGCAAGCCGAACACATGGTTGTCCGCGACTTCAAACGACAGGTTGTCCACCGCGCGCAGCTTGATGCCCCGCAGGCCCAGGCGAAAGTCCTTGGTCAGGTTCGTGATGCGGATTGCAGGGACGGCCATAGTAATCATCTAACTGATTTGAAAATCGCGAAATTGGGCCGGGCCGGGCAAAATTTCTTCGCTGGCTTCCTTGATGAAATGGTTCATTTGCGATTTTATTTCGCGGACGAAATCCCGCACCTCGGGTTCCTGGCCTTCAGCGACCAGGTGGACGCGGCCATCGGGCAGATTGCGCACCTGGCCGGTGACTTCGTAGCCGGTGGCGATTTGCCGGGCCAGATACCGAAAGCCCACGCCCTGCACGCGGCCGGTAAAATATGCCTCCAAGCGAAAAACGGGAATGGCCATGGCGGGTGGAATACAGCGAACCGGCATTGTGGCCCAATCCAAGCGCCCCGGACAACTCTTTTTGTAGTTGGGAGAACAGGGAGCCGCTTGCTTCCAACACCTTAGAGCAGGCCTGGCGCATGAATGTTTTGGTTCAAATGAGGCTGGTTTGGCCCTCTGCGACCCCCTTGTTAACTTCTTTTTAACGGAAAGGGGAGGGCTCTTCATTAGGCGAATGGGGTGGGTGGGCGTAGAATGGGCGCAGTTCAAAGACCCATGCCGTCAGCACGGCTGGTTTTATCACAAGCTCAATCGCTTTTCGTCACCATGAATTCCAACGCCATCATCGAAACCGCGCTTTTCTTCGGACTCGGCATCGCGCTGACCCCTCCACTGGGTCGCTACATGTACAAGGTGTTCACGGGGGAAAAGACCGTGCTCTCGGCCCTGGCCCTTCCGGTCGAAAAACTGTGCTACAAACTCACCGGCGTGGACGCCAAGGAGGAAATGTCCTGGCTGCGCTATTTTTGGGCCGTGGTGGTCTTTGGCTTGGTGGGGGTCGTGGCTTTGATGACGATTTTCATGACCCAGTCATGGGAGCCGCATTTTCTCAACCCGCAGGGGTTGTCCAACGTTTCGTGGAACATGGCGTTCAACGAAGCCTGGAGCTTCGTATGTAATGCAGACTGGCAGGACTATTCCGGTGAATCCACCTACAGCTATTTCTCGCAGATTTGCGGCGTGATGGTGCACCAGTTCATCAGCGGTTCGACGGGTCTGGCCATTCTGGTGGCCTGCGGACGCGCGCTGAAACGCGCCTCGGTCAAAAGCATCGGTAACTTCTGGGTGGATGTGACGCGCTGCATACTCTACATCACGCTGCCGCTGTCGGCCCTGTTCGGTGTTTTCCTCGCGCAGCAAGGTGTTCCGCAGACTATGCAGGCTTACCCAACCGCGGCATTGGTCGAACCCTATAACAATCAAATTCCCAAAGTGGACGACAAGGGTAATCCGGTCACGACCACCGTGCCGGTGACAGAGTCCAAGCCCAAGCTCGACGCCAGTGGCAAGCCCGTGCTCGATGACAAAGGCCAACCGGTGATGGTGGACGTGCCGAAGTTGGACGACAAGGGCCAGCCAGTGACGACCACCCAACCCGTCATGGTGGACAACCGCGTGGACTCGCAGACGATTCCGCTTGGCGCCGTGGCCTCTTTCGAGTCCATCAAGCAGCTCTTCACCAACGGTGGCGGCTGGTACGGCGTCAACAGCGCGCACCCATACGAAAACCCGACGCCCTTGGCGGACTTTTTAGAATTGCTGGCCATCATCATCGTGCCAATGGCGCAGGTGTACATGTTTGGCCTGCTCGTCGCCAATACCAAGCACGCGTGGTGCCTGTTCGCGGTGATGTTGGCGCTCTACCTGATGTCCTTTGGCATCGGCTGGTGGGCGGAGTCGCAACCCAACCCCGTGCTGGGCACGCAATACCGGCCGCTGATGGAAGGCAAGGAGGTGCGCAACGGCGTCGAGAACAGTGTGCTGTGGGCGGTGTCGTGCACCGCCATTGATAACGGTTCCGTCAACTGCATGCACGACAGCCTGATGCCGCTCGCCGGCCTGATGCCGATGTGGAACATCATGATCGGGGAAATGCTCTTCGGTGGCATCGGCTGCGGCATGTATTGCATGCTCTTCCATGTGCTCATCACCGTGTTCATCTGCGGATTGATGATTGGGCGAACTCCAGAATATCTCGGCAAAAAACTTGGCGCGTGGGAGGCGACGTGGGCGGTTATTGGCGTGTTGCTGCCCAATGCCGCCGCGCTGATACCCTCCGCCATTGCCTGCGTTTCGGCGTGGGGCCAGGCGGGCCTGACCAATCACGGTCCGCACGGGTTGAGCGAAATTTTGTATGCCTACGCGGAAGCGGCCAACAACAACGGCAGCGCCTTCGCCGGCCTGACGGTCAACACCCCGCTTTACGACTTAACCCTGGGCCTCTCGATCATCATCGGGCGCTTTGCGCCGATTGTGGCCGCCCTGGCCATCGTCGGTAGTCTGGCCAGCAAGAAGACGGTCGAGGCCTCGGTGGGCACGCTGCCCACACATGGCTGGACCTTCGGCCTGAGCCTGGTGGGCGTTATCGTCATTGTCGCCGCGCTGACGTTCTTCCCCGCGCTGCTGCTCGGGCCCTTTATCGAACACGGCCTGATGCTGGCCGGTCGCGCCTACTAACTGCGGAACTTCAACCACGGAGAAATTTTACCATGAGCACCAAAGTCGAATTCAATTACAGCGAACTGTATAAACGGGCGATTATCGAGTCCTTCAAGAAGCTGAATCCGAAGGACGAGATCAAGAACCTGGTGATGTTTGTGGTCTGGGTCGGGTCGGTCCTGACCACCATCTTCCTGTTCCTCCCGCACCAGTTCAACCTGTTCAACGTCCAGATTTGCTTCTGGCTTTGGTTTACCTGCATTTTCGCGAATTTTGCGGAGGCCATGGCCGAGGGTCGCGGCAAAGCCCATGCCGACGCCCTGCGCAAGATGCGGACGAAGACCACCGCGCGCAAACTGATCAATGGCAAGGAGGCCGAGGTTGCCAGCAGTGAATTAAAAATTGGCGACCTCTTTGTCGTGGAAGCCAACGGGGTCATTCCGACCGACGGCGAAGTCATCGAGGGCATCGCCACTGTGGATGAATCAGCCATCACTGGTGAATCCGCGCCGGTTATCCGTGAAAGCGGCGGCGACCGGAGCGCCGTCACCGGGGGCACCCGCGTATTGAGCGACCGCATCGTGGTGCGCACCACCGCCGAGGAGGGCAACTCGTTTCTTGACCGCATGATTGGCATGATTGAAGGCGCGCGCCGGCAAAAGACGCCGAATGAAATCGCGCTGAATATCGTGCTGGTCAGCCTTACCGCGCTGTTCATCGTCGTCGTGCTCACACTGCCGCCCTACGCGCAATATGATGAGATTGACGCGAAGCAAACCGGGGTCGTGCTCACCTCGCTGCCGGTGCTGTTGTCGCTCATTGTCTGCCTGATTCCGACGACCATCGGCGGCCTGCTCAGTGCCATCGGCATTGCGGGCATTGACCGCCTGATGCGCCGCAATGTGCTCGCCACCAGCGGCCGCGCGGTCGAGGCGGCCGGCGACGTGGACGTGCTGTTGCTCGACAAGACGGGCACCATCACCATCGGCAACCGCATGGCCACCGAATTTTTGCCGGCGCCCGGCATCAAGATCGAATATCTGGCGGATGCCGCGCAACTTTCCTCCATGGCCGACGAAACGCCGGAAGGCCGTTCGATTGCCGTGCTCGCCAAGGAAAAATACGGCCTGCGGGGCCGCGATGTGGCTTCGCTGGCGGCGACTTTCATCCCTTTCACCGCCCAAACCCGCATGAGCGGTTTGGATATGGAAGCCACCAGCAAAGAGCCGGTAAGGCGCATTCGCAAGGGGGCGGCTGAGTCGGTACGCCTGTGGGTCGAAGGCCAGGGCGGCGTTTACCCGCCGGAAGTTATCGAAGGGGTGGACAAGATCTCGCGCGCCGGCGGCACCCCGCTGGTGGTGGCGGAAAATGCCCGCATCCTTGGCGTCATTTACCTGAAGGACATTGTCAAGGGCGGCATCAAGGAGCGTTTCGCGCAACTCCGCCAGATGGGCATCAAGACCATCATGGTCACCGGCGACAATCCGCTGACTGCGGCGGCCATCGCCGCCGAGGCCGGCGTGGATGATTTTATCGCCCAAGCCAAGCCCGAGGACAAGCTCGCCCGCATCCGCAAGGAGCAGGAGGGCGGCAAACTCATCGCCATGATTGGTGACGGTACGAACGACGCCCCGGCGCTGGCGCAGGCGGACGTCGGCGTGGCCATGAACACCGGCACCCAAGCCGCGCGCGAGGCTGGCAACATGGTGGACCTCGACAGCAACCCGACGAAGCTCATTGACGTCGTGGAAATCGGCAAACAGTTGCTGATGACCCGCGGCGCGTTGACGACCTTCAGCATCGCCAACGACGTCTCCAAGTATTTCGCCATTCTGCCCGCGATGTTCGGCCTGTTGTATGCGACCAAGCCGGGCGGCAAAGGTCCGCTTGACGCCTACAATATCATGTACCTGCATTCGCCGCAGAGTGCGATTCTCAGCGCAGTGATTTTCAACGCGCTGATCATTGTAGCCCTGGTGCCGCTCGCCCTCAAAGGCGTGAAGTACCAGCCGCTCGGCGCCGCGACCATTCTGCGCAAGAACATGCTCATCTACGGAGTCGGCGGCATCATCCTGCCGTTCATCTTCATCAAGATGATTGACGTCATCCTGGTCGCCGTCGGCCTGGCGCCCTGAACCACCCACTTCCACAATTTTTAAAACGCGTCGAGGCGCAATTATCATGATTAAACTTACCATCCAATCCATTCTGCAAACCCTGCTGTGGACGATTCTCCTCGGGATTCTTTATCCCCTGGTGATGACCATCTTTGCTCAACTGGTGTTTCCCTACCAGGCCAACGGCAGCCTCATCAAAGACGCCAAGGGCAACGTCATCGGCTCGGAGTTTCTCGCCCAGCAATTCACCGGCACCAAGTATTTTTGGCCGCGCCCGTCGGCCGACGGCTACGGCACCACGCCGGCCGCCGGCAGCAACCTCGGCCCCACCAGTGCGACTTTGCAAACCAACGTGCAGGCGAATGCCAAGGCCATGCGCGACGCGCACAGCAAGTGGATGCACGACCCGGTTAACGATCCCATCCCTTCCGATCTCGTTTTTACTTCTGCCAGTGGCGTTGACCCTCATATCACACCCGAAGCGGCGCGATTCCAAATCGGCCGGGTCGCGGATGCACGCGGGCTGAAGGTAGCGGAGGTCAGCGCCCTGGTGGAACAATTTGTCGAGGGCCCGCAACTGGGTTTTCTGGGCGAACCTCGCGTCAACGTGCTGAAACTGAACCTGGCCTTGGATGACAAATGGCCGGCGACCAAGCCGGCCATTACGCCGCCGCCCGCGTCACTGACGCCGGCGGCGGCTCCGGCCGCAGCTTCTGGCGCGTCAACACCCGTGCCCGCACCAGCCGCAGCATCCGCTTCAACCACCTAATAATTCCGCACATGAATGCCAAAAAAATTCTGGTTCCGGTGACCTTGACCGAAGGTTCGGGCGCAGCCCTGGCCGTCGCTTCGACGTTGGCCCAGGATTTGGCGGCCACCGTCGTGCTGCTGCACGTCGTACTGGATGAAGCGTCGGAAGAAACGGTCCGCGCCAGGGATGTTCTGCGTCAACTGGCGGCCAAGACTCATCTCCAGATTCCAGTCGAGAGCGTCATTTGCGCCGGCATCCCGGCCCGGAAGATTGTGGAAAAATGCGAGGAGCTTCACGCGGATGCCATCGTGATGTCGTCGCACGGCAGCAGCGGCTGGCTCAACTGGCTGCACCGGCAAACTGCGCGCCATGTGCTGCGGCAGGTGAGCTGCCCGGTTTGGGTGATTTTCCCCGGCCCGGCCGGAAAAATTCCGATACTTTCTTTGTTCGCCAACCGCGAAGCCCGGGAACATTTCCCGCAAGCCGGCCGCTCCGCCAAACTGTTTCCGTTTCCTGCGTCACTGCGGGTCTTGATGCCGCAAGGGTGACGCCGATGGCGATAGATTTATTGACGTTATTTGGCTTGGTGGCAGTCGTGGCGATGCTGGTATTTTATGCCCTGGAGGCTCGCAGCCCGTGGTTCATTCTGGCCTTTTCCGGATCCTGTGTGCTGGCTTCGATATATGGTTTTCTGCAGGGCGCGTGGCCGTTTGGCATGGTCGAGGGAATTTGGTCGCTGGTGGCTCTCCGGCGCTGGTGGGTGTCTCGGAAGGCCAGGTCGGCGCGGCGCCTTCGAGATAGACTTGGCCGCTCGCTTGGCTAATAATCCATTTCGACACTGCCGAATTGTTTAACCATGGACGCCACCCTCCACCGGCCTGATCCGGACGCCATTCTCGCCCGGTTGCGCGCGGACGAATCTCGCGCCAAACGCGGGAGCCTGAAGATTTTTTTGGGCATGTGCCCCGGGGTGGGCAAGACCTACAGCATGTTGCGCAATGCGCGGAAGGAGCGCAGTGACGGCACCGATGTGCTTGTCGGCGTGGTGGAAACCCATGGTCGGGTCGAGACGCAGGCGCTACTCGATGATTTGCCCATCCAGCCCCGCAAGGAGATTGCCTACAAAAATGCCGTCCTGAAGGAAATGGATTTAGAGAGCATCCTGGCCAAGCGCCCGGCCCTTGTCCTCGTGGACGAACTGGCGCACACCAACGCCCCCGGCTCGCGCCACACCAAGCGCTGGCAGGACGTCATCGAGTTAATCGAAGCAGGCATTGACGTTTTTACCACGGTCAACATCCAGCACATTGAATCGCGCTCCGACGCCGTGCGCCAGATTGCCGGCGCGCCGGTGCAGGAAACGGTGCCGGATTCCATTTTCGAGCTGGCCGATGAAATTGAACTGGTTGACCTGACCCCCGAGGCATTGCGCGAGCGCCTGGCCGAGGGCAAAGTGTACCTGGGCGAGCGCGCCGCCACGGCCCAGGAAAATTTTTTCCAGGAAGCGCACCTTTCCGCCTTGCGCGAGTTGGCGCTGCGTTTTACCGCCGAACGCGTGGACCGCCAGGTGCGTGACCGCCGCTCGGGCGACGCCAAGCGCGTCGTCTGGCACAGTGGCCAGCGTTTGCTCGTCGCAGTGGGGCCCAGCCCGTTTTCCACGCAATTGGTGCGCCGTACGCGCCGGATGTCCGATTTCGCCGGGGCACCGTGGCTGGCGGTGCATGTCGAATCTTCGCACACGTTGACGCCCGAAGCCCAGCGCCTGCTGGACAAAAATTTGGCGCTGGCCCGCGAACTGGGCGCCGAGGTTCTGGTCACGCACGACGACGACCTGGCTTCGGCACTGGTGCGTGTCGCGCTCGAGCAAAACGCGACCCAGATTGTCGTGGGCAAGCCGCGCGGCAATCGATGGGTGGAATTGCTCAAGGGCGGCTCGTTGGTTGACCGGCTCGTCCGC
Source organism: uncultured Opitutales bacterium (assembly GCA_964499725.1). GTDB lineage: Bacteria > Verrucomicrobiota > Verrucomicrobiia > Opitutales > JABDGR01 > JABDGR01. Next base: position 1,456 of record CAZCMU010000056.1, on the reverse strand, counting down.
ATGGGCGGCGACATTGACATCTACATGGTGCCGGCGGAAGAGAACAAAAAACGCCGGATGCAGTTGCCGGAAATGGGCTGGGCGAACCCCCGTGAGTACCTGCTCGCGCTCGGCGTGATTTTAGCCGTCACCGTGGCCGGTTACGTGTTGACCAAGTACATCGGCTACCGCTCCGTAGGCTGTTTGTATCTTTTGACGGTCATCGGCTTGAGCTTGCGCGTGGGTCGCTGGCCGGTGTTGTTCGCGGGGCTGTTGTCGGCGGTTTTATGGAATTATCTGTTTATTCCACCCATTTTCACGTTTGTGATTGGCTCGTTCGAGGACGCGATGCTCTACGCGACCACGGTCATCGTGGCCTTGGTCGCCGGCCAACTGACCGCGCGCATCCGGGCCCAGTCGGGTAACGAACGATTGCGCGAAGAGCGGGCCACCGCGCTCTTCCAGTTAAGCCGCGCGTTGGGCTCCGCCAAAACGCTCGATGACGCGGTCTTTGCGGCGCTGCGCCAGGCGGATGATTTATTCAGCGCCGAGACTGCGCTGGCTTTTGTGGATGAGAACAGCGGCGCGCTCGTGCCGCATTTTGCCAGTTCCTTTGTGCTCGATAACAAAGAGAGCGGGGTCGCCGACTGGTCCTTTCACAACCGTCGCGCGGCGGGTCGTTTTACGGATACTTTACCCGCGAATGCCGGCTACTTTGTGCCGTTGTTGAGCGAGGACAAGGCCGTCGGCGTCCTTGGCGTCAAGGTTCCGCCGACTGCGACGCTCACGCTTGCCCAACGCGATTTATTGGAAGGCTTCGCCCGGCAGATGGCGCTCATCATCGAGCGCGAACACCTGCGCGCCTCGGGCGAACGCGAGCGCATCCTCGCCGAGTCCGAGAAGCTCCACCACACTTTGCTGGAAAGCGTTTCCCATGAACTGCGCACGCCGCTGGCCGTCATCACCGGCGTCAGCGAAAACCTGCCCAACGCCAGTCCCGAGTTGCGGGAAAGCTTGCTGCGCGAATTGCAAACAGCCGTGAAGCGGCTGAACCGGCTGGTCGGCAATTTGCTCGACCAAACCCGCCTCGAAAGCGGCACCCTCAAACCCTTGCTGGATTGGGCCGACGCCCACGATTTGGTAAATGCCGCCGTGGAGGGAACCAAGGACGCCATGGCCGGCCATCCCTTGCAGATGCAAATACCGGATGACCTGCCGCCAGTGCGGGTGGATTTTGCGTTGACCGAGCAAGCGCTCGTCAACCTTCTGCTCAATGCCGCCTACCACACGCCGCCCGGCACCCCGGTGACCATCAGCGCCGGCATTGAGCAAGGCGGCCGGCAGGCCTTTTTCGCGGTGGCCGACAAGGGGCCGGGTTTTCCCGCGACCATGCGCGACAGTTATTTTAAAAAATTTGTGCGGGGCGAAAACGTCCGGGCCGGCGGGCTGGGCTTCGGCCTGTCCCTCGTGCAGGGCT
>CAZCMU010000055.1:0-13430 GCA_964499725.1 uncultured Opitutales bacterium | reverse complement strand
TTCGACGCCGCGGGTGTTGAGGTCGTCCACCAGCGCGTTTTTGGCGGTGCCAGCGGTGTAGCAGGCGGCGGCATAGGGTGCGAGCCGCGTGTTGTTTTCTTTGCCGTCCGCGCTCCAATCGAAGAAAGCGGAGGGCGTGACGAAGATGGGCGTGGCGCCCTTCGCGCGGATTTCGTCGGCCATCTGGCCGAGGGTGTCCGCAAAGTCCGGCGGGCTCACCGGGCCATGGGCCGTGCCGGAGTCATTGGCGCCGAATTGCATGAGGACGTAGTCGCCGGGTTGCAGCGCGGCGATGATGCGCGTCCAGTTGCCACCGCGATGGAAGGATTGGACGTTCGCGCCGCCGATGGCCTGGTTGTCCACCGTGACCTTGTCATTGAAGAACTGGCCGAGCTCCATGCCCCAGCCTTCCTGGACGGTGGTGGCCGGGTAGTTACTGACCGTTGAATCGCCGGCGAGGTGGATGGTGAGGGGTGAGAGAGCAACCGGCGAAGCGACGGCGGCAACCGTTTTCGAAATGGCTGGGGCGTTCACCGCCGCAGGCGCGGCGGAAGGCGTGCCAGTTGAGACGTTGGCTGCGGGTGTGCCGTTGCCGGAGTTTGCAGTGCTGGTCGAGGTGCTATTGCAGCCCGCGAGCAACGCGCCGCACAGACCAAAAAGCGCGATTGAAAATGGGGTAGGACGCATGGGAATAATCTCCTTAGCAAAGGAAGCGCCCACGGTCGAGGACGATTCGCCCTCTGGTTATTTCCCTTTGAACCACAACCAGAGCAGGTTAGGAAAGGGCCCTCCCCCTAACGCTTTCAGATTCAACAGCTAATCTTGACATACCCCCAGTGAGGGTGTTAATTGTCAGGATTCTAACACTTCTCTCAAAGGAAGTGGGTGTTCCGCACCCACTTTTTTTTATCCCATTTTTCAACGACCCCCCGCCACCATGAGCAACGAAATTCTTACCGTTTTGGAATACATGGAAAAGGAAAAGGGCATCAGCCGCGATGACATGATCGCCGCGATTACCCAGGCCATCCGCGCCGCCGCCACGAAGGGCGTGGCCTTCGGCCAGGACTTGAAGGTCGAAATTAATCCCAAGACTGGCGCCCTCAAGGCGTGGGCATCTTTCAAGGTCGTGGACTCGCTCTCCGATCCGTTGACGGAAATCCACATTGACAAGGCACACCTGTATTCCAGCGCACCCAAGCTCGGTGACGTTATCCAGAAGGAAATTGATCCGGCGCTCCTGGGCCGCATCGCCGCGCAGACGGCCCGCCAGGCCATCATGCAGCGTGTGCGCCAGTTTGAGAAAGACCGCATTTACGAAGAATACAAGGACATGGTCGGCGACATCGTCACCGGCACCGTCCGGCGCCGCGAACGCGGCGACCTCGTCATCGAACTCGGCAAAGCCGAGGCCACTTTGCCGCCGCGCGAGAGCATCCCGGGTGAAAATTACGCCCCGGCCGAGCGCATCCGCTGCCTGTTGCTCAACATCGAGAACACCGCGCGTGGCCCGGAAATCATCCTTTCCCGCGCCAGCCCGAAATTTGTCCGCCGCCTCTTTGAACTCGAAGTGGCCGAAATCGCCGATGGCACCGTGACTATTGAAGCCATGGCGCGCGAGCCCGGCTACCGCACCAAAATTTCCGTCAACAGCACCGACACCAAAGTTGATCCCGTGGGCGCCTGCGTCGGTGCCCGGGGCGCGCGCGTGAAGAGCATCGTGCGTGAACTCGGCGGCGAGAAAGTGGACATCATCCGTTTTTATCCCGACCCGCACCGCATGTTGGAGGAGGCCATCAAGCCCGCGTTGCCCAAAAACGTCCGCGTGGACGAGCGCAACCGCCGTATTTATTTTGAAGTCGCTGAAAAGGACCTCGCCATCGCCATTGGTCGCGGCGGCCAGAATGCCAAGCTCACCTCCCGCCTCATCGGCTGGAAGCTCGACATTTCGCGCGAAAAGCATGAGGCCCTCGGCTTCGAGGAGCGCAAGCTCAAGGCCATCGCGGGCATCGGCCATGTGCCGGGTATCACCGAGGAACAGGCCAGCAAGCTCGTCGCCATGGGCATCAACTCGCTTGAGGCCGCCGAAGGCGTGGCCGCGGACGATTTGGTTGGTGCCGGTTTCACCGCGGAAGAAGCCGCGGAAGTCATGAACTGCCTCGCCCTTGCGCGTGAAACCTCTTCCGCCGCCAGCGGCAAGGAACACGCGTAACCGCGCGCTTTCCCGCAATTTCCCAACCCATCACCGCCCAGTTAATCACCCCGCCGACCGATTGTTGTTGTCTCTCCATTCTCCACTATGAGCGTACGCGTCCACAATTTATCCAAACAGCTCAACATGGATAACAAAGAGCTGATGGCTATCTTGAAGGATGAATTTCGGTGTGATGTCAAAAGCCCTTCTTCGACCGTGGACAACATCACGGCGGATGCAATTCTGGAAAAGTTCAAAGACCGGATGACCCCGGCCGCTCCCGCGCCCGCCGCACTCGTGGCTGCACCGGTTAAAACGACCGCGCCGACTGGAGTCGTCAAAACCTCTGACGACATCAAGCGCGAACGTTCCGAACGCGAAGCGGCCGAGGCCGCCGCCAAAGCCGCCGCCGCCACGACCCGCACCCCGGTGGGCATTGCTTCGCCTTCGACGCCGTTGGCCGCGCCCAAACTGCCACCGTTGCCGCCGCGGCCACCCACCATGGCCCCGGCCAAGCCCGTTTCCTTTGCGCCAACGCCTAATACGACCGGCCCCTCCGTGCGTTATCCGGGGATGAGCGCACCGCGCTCTTCGGCTTCCAGTGCTCCTGTTCCGACCAAGTCTGCGCCTACGTCTCAGACCCGCCCGCCGAGTTTGCCGCCGCCTTCCAGGCCGTCTGCCCCGCCGCAGGCTCCGGCCCCGGCCCCGCCCATCGCGGCCAAAGCGCCGCAGTTGCCGACGGCCGCGCCCAAGGCTGAAGAAGCCGAACTGCCGGAATTGGTTCCGGGCAGCAAGGTCGTGCAAATCAAGCCGCCGATTATCGTGCGGGACTTTGCCCTCGTCATTGGCCTCAAGCCGTTCCGCCTGATTTCCGAACTGATGGAGATGGGCATCTTTGCTTCGATGAACCAGGCGGTGGACGAGGAAGTCGCGGTGCGTCTCGCGCGCCGGCATGGTTACACCATCGAAATCAAACACCGGGGCGAACAATCCACGGGCAGCGCGCCCGCCCCGAAAAAGCCCGAGCCGCCACCGGTGGATGAATCGAAGTTCCTGGTGCCGCGCCCGCCGATTGTCTGCGTTCTGGGCCATGTCAACCACGGCAAAACCAGTTTGCTTGACGCCATCCGCAAGACCAACGTCGTCGCGGGCGAGGCCGGCGGCATCACCCAGCACACGGGCGCGTACCAGATTGAACATAACGGCCACAAAATCACTTTCCTCGACACACCCGGCCACGCCGCTTTCTCGAAGATGCGCGAACGCGGAGCGAACCTGACAGATATCGCAGTGCTCGTCATTGCGGCGGACGACGGATTCATGCCCCAGACGGAGGAAGCACTGGCCTTTGCCCAAAAAGCCGGCGTGCCCATTGTTGTCGCCATTAACAAAATGGACGCCAAGGGCGCGAATATTGAGCGCGTCAAGCAGGCCATGCAGCAGCACGGCATCGGCTCGGAAGACTGGGGCGGCGAAACCCAGTGCGAACCTGTTTCGGCGCTCAAGGGCCAAAATATTGACAAACTGCTTGATGCGATTTTGCTTCAGGCGGAAGTGCTCGAACTCAAGGCCAACCCGCAATGCCCCGCCGAGGGCGTAGTAGTGGATTCACAGGTGGAAATCGGCCGCGGCGCCACGGCCACCATTATTGTGCAGAAGGGCACGCTCAAGCACGGCGCGGCCATCGTGTGCGGTGCGCATTACTGCAAAGTTCGCGCCATGGTCAACGACCGCGACGAGCCGATCAAGGCCGCCCCGCCCGGCACACCGGTGCGCCTGCTGGGCTGGTCCGGAGCCCCGGATGCCGGCGCCAAATTCCATTCCGTCAAGCACGAGCGCGAAGCCAAGGCCGAGGCTGAGGCTGTCGAGCGTGAATTGCGCCACACCGCGGCGTCGAACCCGATTGATCGGGTCAGCGACCTCGATACGCTCCTTAAGGCCATCCACGAAAATAAGCAAAAAGTTTTCCGCTGCATCGTCAAAGGCGATGTCCATGGCGCGGTCGAGGCCCTCACCGCCTGCCTGTTGGACATCAAGAGCGACAAGGTGAACATCGAAGTCGTCGCGTCCGAGGTTGGGCCCATCAGCCAGAACGACGTCATCATGGCGGGCGCGGCCGAGGCCGCAGTCGTCGGCTTCAATGTGCGGATGGAAAACGGCGTCGCCTCGCAAGCCAAGCACAAGGGCGTGCGCATCATCCAGCACGACATTATTTACGAATTGATCAACCAGGTGCGCGACGCGATGAGTGAACTGCTCGACCCCGAGCTGCGCGAAAACAAAATCGGCGCCGCTGAAGTGCGCCAGGTCTTTCCGCTGGCCAAGGGTTTTGTGGCCGGTTGCATGGTCACCGAAGGCCGCATCGCCCGCTCGGGCCACGCCCGCCTCCTGCGCAAGGGCGACGTTATTGCCACGGGCAAAATCGGCACCCTCAAACGCTTCAAGGACGACGCCAGCGAAGTCCGCGCCGGCTTCGAATGTGGCGCCCGTATTGATGGTTGCGATGCCTACCAGCCGGGCGACATCATTGAGAGCTTCGAAATTTTGCAAATCAAGCCGACGCTGTAATCACTTCCGCCGGGCGGGCTTTGGGCCACAGTTGCCGCCGAGGCTCTGGCCGGCGCCATCCTGAATTTCCACCATGTCGCGCCTCACCCGCATCAACGAGCTGCTCCTGCGCGAACTGAGCGACCTGCTCCACACGCGTTACCGCGACCGTTCGGTCAGCATCACCATCACCGAGGTGGACATCACGTCCGATTTGCGCAGCGCCCGCATTTATTACTCGGTGCTGGGCAGCGACAAGGCCCGCCATGATGCCGTCAAACTGCTGGATGAAATCAAGAGCGAATTGCGCACCCAGGTTTTCAAACGGGTCACCCTCAAGTACACGCCAAGTTTTAGTTTCCATTACGATGATTCGACCGTGCGGGGCAACCGCACCCTTGCCATCCTCGACGAACTCCAGGCCAGCGGGGAATTTCGCAATCCACCTCCACCCGAAGCGTCCGAAGAGTCGGCGACTTAGTTCCTTATGTACTTTCCCGCCCATTCCCCACAATTCCGCCAACTCGTTGATAGTTTGCGCGGCTGGCCCGTCGTGGTGCTGGGTCATATGCGCCCGGATGGCGACTGCATTGGCTCGCAGGTGGCACTCACGCGGACGTTAATGGCCGGCGGCGTGCAGGCGGTCGCGGTCAATCAAGACACCGTGCCCCGGTTGCTGGTAGATTTTGTGGGCGACACTCCCTGGCGCAAGGCCGCGGATTACCAGCCTGCGACTGGCACGCTCGCCGTTTGCGTGGATTGCGCCGACCACAGCCGCCTCGGCCCGCGTCTGCGCGAGTTATTCCCCAAACCGTTTTTAGTCATTGACCACCATGTTTCCAACCTCGGTTTCGGAGAGCACAATTTTGTGCTGCCCGAGACTGCGGCCACTGCGGAAGTACTGGCGGGCTTGTTTTTTGACAACAAGCTTCCCATTGACCCGGTGACGGCGCAGGCGCTTTATGTCGGCATCGCCACGGACACCGGTCAGTTTCGTTTTCCCTCGACTACTCCGCAAGTCTTTCGCCTCTGCGGGCAATTGATGACGGTGGGCGCGGACCCAGGCACCGCCGCGCACTTGCTCTACGAGCGCGAAAGCCCGGGCAAAACACGCTTGTTGCAAATTTTTCTCACTTCATTGCGCAGGGAATTAAATGGCCGCGCATGCATCGGCACTTTGCGCGAAACCGATTTTGCCGCCACGGGTGCTTTGCGCGAGGACACCGAAGGCCTGGTGGACTATGCCCGCGCCATTGAGGGTGTGGACATCGGTGTCCTGCTCGAAGAGCGTCAAGGGGCGGTGAAGGGCAGCCTGCGCGCCAAAGACCAGCGGTTTGCGCTGCACCGCCTCGCCCAACAATTTTCCGGTGGCGGCCATGCCTGCGCTGCCGGCTTCAACGTCAACGAACCGCTTGCCCAATTCTACCCGCGCTTCCTGGCCGCCCTCGGCGAACAACTCGCCGCGGCGGATCAGTCGGCGAAGGGATGAACTTTATCCAACTATGAATGCGTCCGACCCGCATCTACTCGAAGGCCTCCTGCTCGTGGACAAACCATCCGGGATGACGTCACACGACGTCGTTGCGCGGCTGCGCCACCGGCTCAAAATCCGCCAAATCGGCCATGCCGGGACGCTGGACCCGATGGCCACCGGCCTGCTCGTCATGCTCATTGGCCGCGCGACCAAGGTGTCGCAATACCTGACGAGCCTCGACAAGGAATACGAAGGCACCTTCGAACTCGGCAAAGTCACCGATTCACACGATGCCGATGGCGAGGTTCTCGAAACGCACCCAGTGCCCGCGCTTGATGCCGAGGGCCTGCGCGTGGTAATGAACACCTTTGTGGGCGACCAGTTTCAACTGCCGCCCATGTTTTCGGCAAAAAAAATCAAAGGCGTGCCGCTCTACAAACTCGCGCGCAAAGGCCAGGAGGTCGAGCGCGAGCCGCGTTTCATCCACGTGCATAACTTTGATTTGCTCGACTTCACGCCGCCCACCGCGTCTTTCCGTCTGCGCAGCTCCAAGGGCACCTACGTGCGCACCATTGCGCATGACCTGGGCCGCAAACTTGGCTGCGGGGCAACGCTCACCGCGCTGCGCCGCACCGGCTCGGGCACATTCCGCCTCGCTGATGCCACCCCGCTGGCCCAATTCGACACGCTGAGTGTGGCCGACATTCGCCGACGGCTCATTCCGGTTTATCAAGCTGTGCCCAGCCACGTTTTATAGTGCATAGTTGAGTCGGCCCCGGTCTTCCGGCTAAATCATGAGTGCAAAATCCAGCGCTGCTTCGCTCCAAGACGTGCGGCCCACCCGCCGGCCGCTGCATCTGGCCATCGGCATGTTTGATGGCGTCCACCTCGGCCACCAGGCGGTCATTGACGCAGCCATCCATTCTGCACGCCAGGACGGTGGAGTGGTCGCAGTGCTCACTTTTCATCCGCACCCAAGCCGGCTTTTTCGTCCGGACGCACCGACACTTTTGCTGATGCCGCCTTTGCAAAAGGCGCATTTTTTGCGCGAATTCGGCGTTGATTTCGTCATTGTCCAGCCCTTTACGCGCACCTTTGCCAAACTGCGGGCCGAACATTTCCTCGCATATTTAAAAAACCACCTCCCTTCGCTCACGGCGGTTTATGTGGGCGAGAATTTTCGTTTTGGTCGTGGCCGCACCGGGGACGTGAAATTACTCGTGAGCACCGGGCGCAAAGAAAATTTAGCGGTGGTCAGCATCGCACGCCTCCGGCACAACGGCCAACCCGTCTCCAGCACACGCATCCGCGATCTCTTGGCAAGCGGGGCGATGGCCGAAGCCAACCATTTGCTCGGCTACAATTATTATTGCGACGGTTCCGTCCAGCCCGGTTTGAAACATGGTCGCGCGCTGGGTTTCCCGACGCTCAATGTGGCGTGGGAGCCGGAGGCCCGCCCGGCCTACGGCGTATATGCGGTGCGGCTGCGCGGGGCCACGGGGCGTTGGCGGCGTGGGGTGGCCAATTACGGCCTGCGCCCGACCATCGAACATTCCTCGCCCGTGCGGCCCTTGCTCGAAACACACCTACTGGGTCGTGGTCCCGCCCCCGGGCCGCGCGCCCGCGTGCGGGTCGAATGGCTCCAATTTTTGCGACCCGAGAAAAAATTTCCCTCCTTCGAGGCCCTGCGCCGGCAAATTGCCCGTGATTGCACTGCCGCGGAAAAGTATTTTAATCGCCATTGAGTTCGCCTGCCATGAAAGCCCGCCCCATCCGCTGCCTCATCACCGCCGGGCCCACGCGCGAGCACTTGGACCCCGTGCGCTTTTTGAGCAATCCTTCGAGCGGCAAAATGGGCTACGCCCTGGCCGTCGCTGCTGCGGCCATTGGCTGGCGCGTGGATTTGGTCAGCGGCCCGGTTGCGCTGCCGACGCCTGCGGGGGTCAAGGTTCATGCCGTAGTTTCCGCCGCCGAGATGTTTGCGGCGGCGAAAAAATTATTTTATCGTTGTGATGTCTTGTTGATGAGCGCCGCAGTGAGCGATTTTCGCCCCAATAAAACCGCAATGCACAAAGTGAAAAAGGGCCAAGCCATCTTGGTTATCGAATTTGAGCCCACCGTGGACATTTTGAAAACTTTGGCTAAAGGCAAAAAGCCCGGACAGCTTGTCGTTGGCTTTGCGGCCGAGACCCGCAACGTCGAAGGCTACGCCCGCCGCAAGCTGAAGGAAAAGAACCTCGACTTCATTTTCGCCAATCGCGTTGGCCGCGCCGGATCCGGGTTTGGGTCGGACGACAACGCCGTCGTCCTCCTTGGCCGCGACGGCACCCGCGAGAAATTTGGACCGGCACCGAAGACCAGGCTCGCTCGAGAGTTGCTTGGTCGCATACAAAAAGAACTGCAGTAAACCCATGCCCCGCCGCGGTAATCCCTTGGAACGCATCCTGGGCCGGATTGATGACCTCGATCCGGGCAACCTCGCCATTCTCGCCCAGCGCCTGGCGCGCGAGCGCGAGATGCTCGAGACGGTCTTCAATACCATCAAGGATGGTATTTTGGTGGCTGACCGGCAGGGCGTCATCCAATACGCCAATGCTGCGGCGCGTACATTGATTGGTCTGCGCGAACCCGATGTGGGTACGGCACTGCTGTGGAAGCTCATGCCTGACCTTGCCCGCTCCCTCGATTTCGCGCCTGACGAAACCGGCGAAATGCCCCCGGCGCGCGCCCTCACGCGTGAACTCGAAATCACTTATCCCGAGCGCCGGCATGTGCGCCTTTACGTCGTGCCGCTGGCACCCAACCGCAAGCGCAGCGCCGAGGGCCGCTTCGCCATAATTTTGAGCGATATTACCGAGGAAAAGCGCAGCACGCACGATTTGATCGAGAGCGAGCGCCTCGACTCGGTTGTGATGCTCGCCGCGGGTGTGGCGCACGAGTTGGGCAATCCGCTCAATTCGATGAATATTCACCTCCAGCTTATCGAGCGCCAGCTCGCCAAGCTGCCCGCCGGCGCGGTCCGGAAAAAAGTCCAGGAATCGGCTAATATTTGTGAGGGCGAAATCGCACGACTCGACGGCATCATCCGCAATTTCCTCGAAGCCATTCGCCCGCAGCCGCCCGATTTATCCGAGGTTGATTTGCTCGGGGTGTTGGCTGAGGTCCTTGCGCTCCAGCAACAGGAACTCGAGAACCTTGGCATCCGTGTGGAGGTGGACATGCACCTGCGGCCGCCGCCGGTCATGGGCGACCGCAACCAAATCAAACAAGTCTTTTTCAACCTTCTCAAAAACGCGATGGAGGCCATGACCCACGGCGGCCGCCTGCGCATCGAGGCTCGCGCCGACGACGCCTGGGTTTACCTCGTGTTTGCCGACAACGGCGTCGGCATCGCACAGGCGGACTTGCCGCGCGTCTTCCAGCCCTATTTCTCCACCAAGCGCGGTGGACACGGCTTGGGCATGATGATCGTGCAACGCATCCTGCGCGGTCACGGCGGGCAGATCGCCCTCGAAAGCACCCCCAACAAGGGCACCACCATTACCCTGCAATTTCCGCTTAAAAATCGCCGCATTCGACTTCTGGAGGGCGGGTCAAAGCCAGCCGAACACCCCAGTGGAGGCCGGGGATAGCCCCGGCTGCAAGATATTCGCGGAAAAGGAGTTGCCACGCCACGCCGTTTTGCGTTAGACCCGCTTATCATCGTGACCATGCAAAACATCGGCGACCGGCTGGCGGAGGCGCGCAAGCGTCTCGGAATTGCCCTGCGCGAGGCTTCCGAAGCCACCAAAATCCGCACGGATTACCTGCAAGCCATGGAGAATGGCACCTTCGATTTTTCCCTGCCCGAGGTGTACAAGCGCGGCTTCCTGAAAATTTACGCGAATTACCTCAAGCTCGACGCCGACAAACTGGCAGACGATTACTCTAACCAGGTCGCCGGCGGCAGCCGCAGCGACCGCGATAACCTCGGCCGGGTTGATGCGCCCGGCGGTCTCGGCTCAGCCGGCGCCGCACCGCGCGAACGCGAACCGGTTGGCGACTACGACAACAGCCGCGACCAAAACCAGGCCGCCATGATTCGGTTGGTGGCGGTGGTCGTGGTGGTGGTCGTCGTTATTGGGATTATGATTTTCGGTTTCAAGCAACTGTTGGACTCGAGCACCGGCGCGGATGAGCCCACCAAGATGGCCGGCGCCTCCACTCCCCCGGCCCCCACCCCCCCCCCCCCCCCCCCCCCCAGTGCGCCCCCCCCGCCCGGGGTGTACCAAATTTTTTTTTTAGCCCCTGGGCAAATAACCCCCCTCACGATCACGGATGACACCGACCACAAGCAGCTTTTCAGCGCTCCATTGGGCAAGGGGAAATCCCTGCCACTGTCCGCCAAGGGCCGTGTGGGCATCAACGTCAGCCAGACGCAGTATTTATCCATTCAGTTGAATAATGGAACGGCGCAAAGCATTGCTGACGGCAATCGCAAAGCCATCTCTGGCCCGTTGTATTTTTTCTGGCCGCCCGGCGCGCCCTAGTGGCTGCAGCCGGTTCTCGCTGTCTTTTTCCTGCCATGGCGAAGTCCGCACCGCCACCGGCTGCCACGCCGGGATATGACCCGGTTGAGGCGGGTTTTCTCGAAGCGCGCGGCAAGCTCATTGATGTCGCCGCCTTTCTTGACCGGGTTGAACGCCGTGGTCGCGCCGGCGATTTCCGGGTTGAGGCGCTCAAGCAGGCGCTGGAAAAACTCATTTCGCCAGAGGCGCCCAAGGATCGGGCCGGCGCGGTATTGCGAGCATTGAGCGACCCCACATCTGTACCGATCGAAAAAGCGGGGTCGCCGGCCGTGGGTGCGTGCGACATGAAAAAGCTAAAATTGCCAAAGATGGGCAAACGACGAAGCGCCAAGCACTAGAACGCCAAGCACCAAAACACTTTTTGATTTAATGCGCTACATCGAACCGCACGCCCACATGGTCAGCCGCGTGACCGACGACTACGAGCGGATGGCGCTCGCCGGGTGCCGCGCCGTCTGCGAGCCCGCTTTCTGGGCAGGGTTTGACCGTAGTTCAGCAGAATCGTTTCGCGACTATTTTCTCCAATTGACGGATTATGAGCCGCGCCGGGCCGCGAAATTTGGCCTCAAACATTACTCCTGGCTGTGCCTCAACCCCAAGGAGGCGGAGGACGCTGGCCTCGCGCGCGAGGTGCTCAAAATCATCCCCGAATTTCTTGACCGGCCCAACGTGCTCGGCATTGGCGAAATCGGCCTCAATAAAAACACGCGCACCGAGCTGGCGGTGTTTGAGCAACATCTGGCCATCGCGGAAAAATATAAATCCCTGGTTCTCGTTCATACCCCGCACCTCGAGGACAAACTAAAAGGCACGCGCTTGATTCTCGATGCACTGAAGAATTTCCCCGAAATTGCCCCGGAGCGCGTTATCATTGACCATGTCGAGGAGCACACTGTGCGCGAAGTGCTGGCGCGCGGGCACTGGGCCGGCCTTACGCTTTATCCGGTTTCGAAATGCAGCGTGCCGCGCGCCGCCGATATTTTGGAGATTTACGGCGCGGAGCGCCTGTGGGTGAATTCCGCGTGCGACTGGGGCGTGAGCGACCCGCTCGCGCCGCCGAAGTTGGGCCTCGAATTACGCGCGCGAGGGCAATCCCATGTCGCGATTGACCGCATCCTGTTTAAAAACCCCCTCGAATTTCTCGCGCAGGGCGGCAAGTTCGCGGTCGAGGACTAAGCCATGCGACTTTTGCACGGCCGGCATCTGGGCTATTGTACGAATGTCCACGCTGCATCGTCATGGTCCGAGTTGCGCGCGCTACTCGCTGGACCAATTCAAACAGTGCGCAAGCGCGTCTCTCCTGGAAAGGAACCCTTTGGACTCGGATTGTGGCTGGGCGCCGACACGGCCAATGACTTGTTAAATCCCGCCGCGCTGGAGGAGCTCAAGCAGCTACTTGCCGCAAATGGTTTCTATGTTTTTACATTGAATGGCTTTCCCTATGGGAAATTTCATGACTCACCGGTGAAGGAAAATGTTTACCGCCCGGATTGGACGACGCGCGAAAGGCTCAACCATACCAACCGTCTGTTCGACTTGCTGGCGGAGTTGTTGCCGACGGATGGTTCCCTTGGCACCGTCAGCACTATGCCGGGTACGTTTAAGAGCTTTGGACTCGACGATTCCGCCGAGGAGCAAATGTTCCACCATTTGGCCGAATGCGCCACGCACCTCGACCGCCTGCGCGATAAACACGGGCGCGACTTTGTCCTCGGCCTCGAACCTGAGCCCTTGTGTTGGTTGGAAACGATTCCGGAAACGCTGGCCTTTTTCAAAAGATTCCTGGCCCGGCCCGCCACCCCGCGCTGCGCGCGCGAGGTCATCGGCGTCACCTACGACGTCTGCCACCACGCCGTCGAGTTTGAGGACGCTGGTGAGAATCTCACGATGCTGCGCGATGCCGGAATCAGAATCGCCAAAATCCATCTCAGCTCAGCGCTGAGCCTGATTCCAAACGATGAATCGCTCGCCGCCCTTCGCCGCTTTGACGAGCCAGTGTATTTGCATCAAATGGTGGCGCGGGATTCGGCTGGAAATCTCCGCCGCTGGCGCGATTTGCCGGAGGCGCTTAAAGAGATGGAGAGCGTTCCCGCTTCTTCTCGTGGCGAGGAATGGCGCGTGCATTTTCATGTACCCCTGCACACCGCGCCGGAAGCCCCGCTGGGCGACACCCGCGCGCAGCTCGCGGACGTTTTTGATTTCCTCGCCCGCGATGCGGCCAGTTGCTCCCACTTCGAAATGGAAACCTACACTTGGGCCGTGCTGCCTGAATCTCTGCGTTCCGTCAAACTCGAAGAACAAATCGCGGCGGAATATGCCTGGACGCTGGGGGAGTTGAAGAAACGGAGACTGGCCGAGTAACAAACAACCCGGTTGACGGGTTTTACTGCTCATAACACTTTGCGTGAATACCCCTACTTCCAAATTCCGGGACTGGGCATCCATGGCACGCTTGCCCAACGTGCCAACAGTGTGGAGCAATGTGTTTACAGGCTGGATTTTTGGCTTGGGCAATTTTTCATCCGAAATTGGCTGGTTGATCTGGGCTTTGCTAATGGCCACGATGCTTTATGTTGGCGGGACTATTCTCAATGACTGGCATGACGCCAATTATGATCGCCAACATCGTCCGGAGCGGCCCATCCCT
>CAZCMU010000054.1:0-13468 GCA_964499725.1 uncultured Opitutales bacterium | reverse complement strand
CGCGGCGGCCTTGCGGGGACTTAATCAGCTAGCGACTTGCCCCCTCAGTCGGGAGGCCTTGCGCGCCTGCGCAGCGGAGACCGGCTCCGATGTACCGTTGTTTCTCGAAGGCGGTGTGGTAATCATGCGAGGGCGGGGGGAAGTCAATGAACCATTGCCGACTGCCGCCCGTGACGCATTGTATAATCGTCAATTGCTGGTCTTTAAGCCACCTTTTGGAGTCCCGACGGCGTGGGCTTACCGCCGAATGCGGGAACAGGAGCAGAAATGGTATGTGACATCGGTTTTGACCGAAGAACTGCTTGCGCGATGGTTGGCAAAGCCAACTTGGGAGACGCTGCCGTTGGGCAACAACCTCGAATATCCCGTCTTTCAAAAATACGCCGCGTTGCCCGTGCTGCTGGAAGAATTGCGCGCGCGCTACGGCTTAAGGTGTCGCATGAGCGGCAGCGGCAGCGCCTGCTTTGCCTTGCTCGAGGCTGACAGCCCGCGCCTGGCCATTGAACAGACCGTCCGTGAGGCTTGGGGCCCGCAGGCAATCATTCAGGCCTGCCGGTTGGCCGGCAATTAACCACCGCGTCATCGAAGAAGCGGAGATTGTCTCCCGTTCAGGGGTTCATCGCTGAACTGGAAAGAATTTTAGCGACATCCTCCGGGGGTAACGACTGCACGCTTCCATCCAAAAAAAGATACAATCCGAGGCCGTTATAACGAACAGGGTTGCCCACCGGATATTCGTCGTGACCGGCTTTGGGAAAAGTCCCGTCGGGATTCGGTTCCACCGTCGTGCCATCACTGGTGGCAATCGCAAGGTTGTTGGCCAGGTTGGGTAACAGGCTAAGCTTTTGGCGCTGAGTGGGAAAAGATTGGGTTCGTTTTGGGTTTGTTTCGCTGCGGTCGGCCAGGAAAGGGAAGATATTCATGCCGTAGCCGCGTTTGTCAGCGTCGGAATTGGATATCACATCGTTGTTGTCCATGAAAAACTCCGGGTCGGTCAGTACATCGGGCCATTGGATAACCGTAACCTTGGAGCCATCTGACGATGGTTCTATTTGACCTTCCAAATAGGGGTAAACAATTTCTTCCAGCCAAGTTCCGCCGCGTGGGTTGGCGCTGCCGACCACGTTGGCCGGTGCCGTCGAATCCCCAAAAATAGGCGCCGGCAATAGCCCGTTATTGTCGTTTACATAGGTCCCCAGCGCCCCGCCAATGTTGTGCAGGTTGCTCGTGCTCTTCGCTTTGCGGGCCGACTTCCGCACCGTTCCGATGGTTGGAACCAAGATGCCCATCAAAATACCAATGATGGCCATCACCGTCAGCAGTTCGACCAGCGTAAAGCCTGGATTCACAAAATCAAAACGAACGATGGCGGAATCTTTGGAGTGATGGTTAAGGCCGCGCATGGGGGAAGACGGAAGACAAGTGACTGTTGCTGAAACCGGCAGTGGGGTGAAAATAGATATGACTTTCCTGTCGGTTTTGCACTCTGCGCGCAAGCGCATAATGAATCCGTCGAGATAATTTCCGTCTTTGCGCCCGGGTCGAAAATGCCTTACTAGCATTTGTCCAACGCCTCTTTGTGTAATGTTTCCGTCCGTCCTTTGCTTGCCGGTTGAAACCAACGCCGCCGCCGCCGCGCCGGCCCAGCCAGCCACGGCTCATGCGGGCAGCCCGCTAGCCAGTCTGCCGCCCGCCGCCCGAATTCTGCGCACCGCCGCCCGGCTGTTCTATGAGCAAGGTTATCACGCCACGGGCATCAATCAAATCATTGCTGAAGCAGGCGTGGCCAAGGCCACTTTCTATGCGCATTATCCCTCCAAGGAGGTGCTCGGTGCCGCCTGGCTGGGCCAGCAGCATGAGGCGTGGGTCAGCTGGTTGCAGGAACGCGTCACGCCAGTACCCGATTCCAGACGGCGGGTCGCGGTGTTGTTTGATCTGCTCGAAGTTTGGCTGCGCAACAACGATTACCGCGGCTGTCCTTTCCTAAATACCAACGCCGAGCAGCCCAATCCGCCGGCTGCCCTGCGTGCGATTATCCACCAGCACAAAAGTTTTTTACGCGATTACTTGCGCAATCTGGTGCGCGCGGCTTTGCCGGGCCGCCTGGAGGCCGATCGGCTTGCCCTGGCGGCTTACGTCCTCTTTTGCGGTGCCATTATCGAGGCCCAAGCCTTTCGCGACCCCTGGCCGGTGCGCACTGCCGCGCAGACGATACTGGGCTGGTTTTGATGCTTAGGCACAAAAGGCCGGCGCGCCTTGCACCGCCAGCGTTCCCGAGCGCCCTTCGATACAGCGCTCATGCACCTCGCACACGGGAATTGCCGCAGGATTGCCCAGCAGCGATTCGGCGTATTCTTCCAGTTTGATGAACTCAATTCCGGCGGTCTTCGCCGCAGTTATCATCTCTTGGAACAGGTGAAGGTAGCGCCGACCTTCCAATTCGGAATGAACCGTGAGAACATGCACGTATTCGTCGGGAGCTTCCTTGAGCAAGTCAAGGTAGTGCCGGACGATTCGTTCTGGGGGATATTCCGGGCGGCCGAGCAGCTCGTCGAGCGTTGGCAGAGTGGTGGGAATTTGCAGGGTATGAAAAGTTTCTTCTCCCATTCGCGGAAGAAACGGATGCGGCCCGCGAGTGTCGCTGCCGTAGAGCAGGCCCGCTTCGTCATAAATTCGAAAACTGTTTGCATTGGCCTGCCAGCCCGGCGATCCGGCCATCTTGGTTTTTTGCCCGAAAATACGTTCGAACTCCTTCTCGGCGTGGCCAAATTCCCGCCGGGTGCGCTCCAAATCCCAGCCTGCCAGATAGTCCTGCCAGGCAAAGTGATCCCAGCAATGAATCCCGACGGTGAAGCCCAAGTCGCGGACTTTGCGCAGAGCACCTTCATTGCGTTGACCAATCATCGGGGCTGGCAGCAAAGTGCCGTTCAGCAGCGTGCGCAGTCCGTAATTACCCGCGACATTGGTGCGGCCGATTTTTTGCAGAAAGCCTCGCCGGAAAACTCGCCGGATGGCCTTGCCGGTGTTGTCAGGGCCCAGTGAAAACAAAAATGTCGCCGGACAACCCTCCGCCCGCAGCATCTCAGCCAATGGCAGCGTGTCCTCCCGCGTGCCGCGGTCGGTGTCTACGTCAACCTTAATGGCCAGCCGTACGCTCATAAATAATCACGTCTGCGCCGCTTGGGGATAAGCTGCGCCGAGCATCCGACCCTATAAGGCAAGACTGCTCGAGGAACAGACGCAAGCGAGAAAGCACTGGCCGTTACGCTGATTGCCAACGGGCACTAACGTGGAAAACGCCCCCCATGGTGCGGCGGTAAAATTTCCAGTAAAAACACCCTTTACGCTGCCGGTGCTGCCACGGGTTCACTAGCCGGGGGCGGGGTGCCGTCGCTGGCGGCATCACCCGCTTTTTTCCTGCCCTTGCCTTTAGCCCCCTTCGGTGCGCGGGGCGGAAATTCAAAACCAATTTTTCCCTCGTCTTTCAGAACCAGGAACGCATCAAAAAAACGTCCCGTGCGCTTGGATTTGAAGCCCTTGATCAGGTCAGTCTTGCGCACGTCAATCAGCTTTTGAAACTGCTCGCGCGGCAGCGTGGCGTTGAGGAGGGTGCGCGAGAGGCGGAAGGTGCATTTGGCGCCTTCGCCGCGCCCATAATTTTCGCAGACGTAGCCGCTGGGCGTTTCATGCACGGGTGCGCCGTCCACCGGGCACTTGGCGATCACGGGAAACTGGCTCAGGTCCACCGGTGCGCCGTTTTCGCCTTCACCAAAGCCGGAATTCTCAAAGACAAATTTAACTTTATTCTCCTCGTCGAGCTTGAGCATGGCGGAGAAAGGCCGGCCCTTTTTCGAGCGGAAGCCGTCCAGCGGCCCAATCTTGCGCTTTTCCAGCAGTTCGCGCACCTCGGCGGGGGCCAGCTTGCGGTTGCCGACAATTTTATAGATGACCGTTTTGGTGTCCTGCGAGCGGTAAGCGCGCCAGGTTTCCATCATCGGCAGGTTGTCACCGGGATTGATGATGTCGGTGGCCTGGGCGGCGACTTTGTCTTCATCAAACTTTTTGGTGCGATCGACTATTTTTTTCGTCAGGTCGGTGATCCCGTCCATGAACTTCTCGCGCGTCAATTTGCCGGCTTCGAGTTTGCGCAACTGGTATTCCCATTCGCCGGTGAGGTCCGGGCTCGTCAGTTCCTCGATTTTAACGAGTTTTAAAAATTGCATCAGGCTCTCGGCCTTCGGTGTCGGGATAAGCTCGCCCTGTGCGCGTTCCATGTAGTGCAGCGCAATCAGGTGGTCAATGATGGACGCCCGCGTCGCCGGCGTGCCCAGGCCTTTTTCCTTCATGGCGTCAGCCAGATCTTCGTCCTCGACAAATTTTCCCGCGCCTTCCATCGCGGCCAGCAGCGTCGCTTCCGAATACCGTGGCGGCGGTTTGGTGGTTTCCGCGCTCAGCATCGGTTCGCGCACCGTTGCCTGCGGGGGCTGACCATCCGGCGTGCTCAAGGCGGGCAGGGTGCCATCTGTGGAAATTTCCTTGCCGTAAACCGCCAGCCAGCCGGGCACGACCAGTACTTTGCCCTCGGTCTTAAAGGGATGGCCCGCGGCGGTGCTCGTGCGCGTCGTGATATCGAATTCCGCCACCGGGTAAAACGCCGCCACAAACCGGCGCGCAATCATGTCAAAAATTTTCGCCTCGTCGGCTGTCAACTTGTCTGGCCGCTCCTCCGTCGGGATAATCGCAAAGTGGTCCGAAATTTCCGCGTTGTTGAAAATGCGCTTGGAATTCGGGTTCACCCAGCGGTTTTCGACGACCTTCGCCGCGTGCACGCCGAGGTCACCGCCGAGGTTGTTCAGCACGCGTTGCACGGTCGAGGCATAATCCTCCGGCAGCGCCTTCGCGTCGGTGCGCGGATAGGTGATGGCCTTGTGCCGCTCATACAGGGCCTGCGCGATGCCCAGTGTCCGCCCTGCCGGCAGACCGTAGCGGCTGTTGGCCTCGCGTTGCAACGTCGTCAAATCATAGAGGCGCGGGGAAATTTGCGTGCTATGCCGCTTTTCCTCCGTCACTAGCGCCTTGGCGCTGGCCGTCACTTCAGCAAAAATTTTGTTGGCCAGTTTTTCATCCCAGATGCGGTCGGCGCGGTCGTCGTCATCGGCCTTCTTGAATTCCGGCCGCTGATAAACACCTTCGTACGGGCCCAGCGCGATGTCGAAGTTGCTCAGAATCCGCCAATAATTGCGCGGGACAAAGTTGCGGATTTCCAGCTCGCGGTCCATCACCATGGACAGCGTCGGCGTTTGCACCCGCCCCACCGTGGCTACCGAGCCTCCGCGCCGGCCATACATGCGCGTGGTCAGCGCGCGGGTGCCGTTGATGCCTACCAGCCAGTCCGACTCCGAGCGGCAGCGCGCGGCGTCCTGCAAGCGTTTCATGCCCGCGGCTTCGCGGGGATGCTTGAAGGCATCCTTGATGGCTTCCTTCGTCATCGAGGACCACCACAGGCGCTGGAATGGCTTTTTGCACTCAGCCAGTTCATACAGGTAGGTGAAAATCAACTCGCCCTCGCGGCCCGCGTCGCAGGCATTCAGGAGGCTCGTCACGTCCTTGCGCTTCATCAGCTTCTTTAGTGTGCCAAAACGGTCGGCCGTGCGCTCGCTGGCCTTCAACTGGAATTTTTCCGGGATGATGGGCAGCGCCTTTAAAGTCCAGAACTTCAATTTCTTGTCATAGTCTTCCGGCATGCACAACTCCGCCACGTGGCCCACGGCTGAACTCAGCACGTAGTCCTCGCTTTCGAAGAAATCACCGTTCTTTTTGAATCCGCCAAGCGCTTTGGCAATGTCCGCGGCTACGCTCGGCTTTTCAGCTATAATCAGGGTTTTTGACATTAATAAAATAGCAGCTACTAACCGGGGGAGCTTCTACTACCTAGCAGAAAAACTAACGCTTGGCAAAAAAAATCGCACCGTGAAAAAATCACGGCAATAACTTTGGCTTGAAAATCAGGCCGGAGGCAGTTCCGCCAGCAGCGTATCCAACTGGCTGAGCAGCAGCCCAATCGTCGCCTCCGTCTCGTCGCCCATGTTGGAAATGCGGAAGGTTTTGCCCTTCAACTTTCCATAGCCGCCGTCAATCACGCACTTGAACCGGCTCTTTAGCGCCTTGTTCAACGCCTCCAAATCCACGTTGCGCGTGTTGACGATGCACGACAGCGCCTTCGACGCATACGGCTTCGCGGGCAGGAGTTTGAAGCCGTGCTTTTCCGCCCAGGCATGCACCATCGCGTTGGTCTTCGCGTGCCGCGCGTGCCGGGCCTCAATGCCTTCCGCCTTGATCTCGTCCACCTTCGCGCGCAAGCCGTTGATGAGCGAGATGCACGGCGTGCTCGGTGTCATGCCTTTTTCGTGGTTGGCGTGAAATTCCAAAAAGTCGAAATAATACCCGCGCCCCGGCACCTTGGCCGCTCGCTGCCGCGCCTTTTCCGACACGGAAATCAGCGACAGCCCCGGCGGCAGCGACAACGCCTTTTGCGAGCCGCTCAACAGCACGTCAATGCCCAGTGCATCCTTCTTGATTGGCACCACCGAAAACGAGCTCACGCAGTCCACCACTGAAATCACGTCGGGAAATTCCTTCACTACAGCCATGATGGCCGCGAGGTCACTCATCGTGCCCGTCGAGGTCTCGTTGTGAATCAACGTGATAACATCATATTTGCCCGTCGCCAGTTCCTTGCGCACCGCCGCGGGGTCCACCGGCTGGCCCCAGTCAAATTGCAGCGCTCCGGCTTCCTTGCCGCAGCGTTTCGACACATCATTCCACTTGTCCGAAAACGCGCCGTTCATGCAGTTGAGCACGCCCTTGAGCACGAGATTGCGGATGGAACCCTCCATCACGCCCCACGAACTGCTCGTGCTGATGTACACGGGGTCGCTGGTGTAAAACAATGCCTGCAAATCCGGCTGCAGGCCCTGGTAAAGGGCGACGAAATCCTTGCTGCGGTGGCCGACCATCGGTTTCGACATCGCCGCGAACATCGCAGGCGACACCTCCGTCGGGCCGGGAATGAATAGTTTGTAGCTCACGGTAAACCCCGCAACATGGCGGGACGGGAGGAGTTGTCAAGGCCTGGGATTTTTTAGAATCCTTAGAAGTTGCCTATAAGCGACTTGAGTTGGCGGTAGCTTTGGAGTGCGGCGGCACGACGCCGCTTTCCCTCCGCGCGACCTGTCGCGCGGAACCCCGCCGACGTGTCTGCTCAATATCCACTGAAAGCGGCGTCGTGCCGCCGCACTCCAAAATACTCGCTCGGGCTTGCTCGATGACTTTTTGTAGGGTGCGTCGCTTGCGACGGCCCATTTGCCTTTTCGCCCCAACGGGGCGAAGGAATAAAGCCCAGGGTGAAGTCCGCGAAACCCTGGGTATCAATTCCCTAATAATATTCGCGCCCTGTCAGGGCGCAGGAGTTTATCGGGTATAGTTTGATATAGGAATTCGTTATCCCCACTTTGAGATCCAAAATCCGTAGAAAATTGCGGCAACGATAAGGAGCACGGCATACGAGGCAAAATGAGCTACCCATGAGAATTTACGCACTTGCTCTTTCTCCTCATTGCGCCAGAAAAAACGACAAATCCGACGCTCAAGAAAAACCGAAACGAAGAATGCGGGTATCAATAGATAGGCTGCTGCTATGGGCATCATCCAGTTTAAATCGTTTTCATAGGGTATTAGCCATGGGGCTTGAATTGTAACTGCATAGACCCGCTGCCAAAAGGTGTCCAAACCATAAGCATATCCACCACCACACAAAAGCTCAAGTGCCACGAGTAAGATCCAAGCCAGAGGAAACCCGACCAGGGTGGACACAACATTGGCGATGGTTACGGCTTTAATATTCGAGGCCAGACCAACTTTAAGCATTTTTCGAGCAACAAAAACCTCGACAGCAATAACCGGCACCAATGCGCACAGCATCATTGGAAGCTGAACGAACAACATCGGCACGCCGGCGTCTGCAAGTATGGGAACCATTTTATTGGGTAGAAAATGAATTCCCAATCAACAACTGCCTTACCTCACGCATAACTTCCGCCCTGACTGATCCCCAGTGCAACCCTCCGCGCCTTGCGTTCTTTGGCCGCCTTGCGTTCGTAGCCGCTGCGGCGGTGTTCTTTCAACGGATCTTCCGGCAAATCGTTCTTCTTCCGCCACGCCAGCAGGGCGGGGGATACATCCGTGAAAAACGCCTTCTTCAATTCCAGTTCGGCAGACACCACGTCGTTCCGCGCCTGCGCCGCGCGCAGGGCCTCGTGGTCCACGAGCGCCGCCTTCACAAACAGTTCCTGCGCCATCACCACGGTTTGGATGGTCGCCTCAATCTTCGGCTTCTCATTGTGCGACTGGTCAATCATGTACGCAATGTTCGGCATCTTGCCATTGTCTGCCGCAAAGAAATGAATCTCGTGGAAAATCCGGAAAACCTGGTAGGGGTCAATCGAGCCCAGCGTCAGGTCGTCGTCCGAATAGCGTCGGTCGTTGAAGTGGAAGCCGCCGAGCATGTCCTCGTCCAGGAGGAAGGCGACGATTTGCTCGATGTTCTGCGCCAGATAGTGGTGCCCCGTGTCCACCAGCACCTTCGCATGCGGCCCGGCTTTTTTCGCCAGCAGGTACGCCATGCCCCAGTCGCCGATGTCCGTCTGGTAAAACGCCGGCTCAAAGGGTTTGTATTCGACGAGCATCGTCATCCCGCGCCCGAGTTTTTTATGGCACGCCTTTAGGCCCGCTTCAAAGCGCTCCTTGCGCGCGCGGATGCTGTCCTGCCCCGGATAATTCGTGCCGTCCGCAAACCAGAGCGACAGGTATTCGCTGTCCACCGCTTTCGCGATGGCGATGGAATCCACGCAATGCTTCAACGCTCGCCGGCGCACCGAGGGATCCGGATTGCCAAACGAGCCCCACTTGTAGCACTGGTCCTGGAAAAGATTCGGGTTGATGGAGCCAATCTTCACGCCGTATTTGCGCGCCATTTTTGCGACGGCGACCGGGTCTTCGCCCTTCTTAAAGTCCCACATGACGTGGACCGCGACCGTCGGGCAGCAACCGGTCAGCGCGTTGACCTGCCCGGCGTCGGCCAGTTTGTCGTTCAAGTCAATGGCCGCGGCCTCCTGGAAAAATTTTCCGAAGCGCGTGCCGGTGTCGGCGTAACCCCAACTCGGGGTTTCGATGCGGAAGGAGTTAAGGGCCTTGAGGGCGGTGTCGAGGGAGGAACGATTCATGGGTAAAAAATTTAATCCAAATGAAACACTTCTTTCAAGCCCTGCGCGACGGGGCTGGTGTCCGCGTTGCTGGGCATGACATCGCCCATATGTTTCCACCACTTTTGGCAGATGGGCGTCTTGGCAATCGCGGCCCAGCGCGCCTCGTCCTCGATTTCGACGTAGGCGAACAACTGCAGCGTCTGCGGATGCAGGAAGATGGAGTAATTGTGCGCGCCGTGGGACTTGAGCACCGCGGCCAATTCGTCCCAGATGGGCCGGTGGCGGCGCTCGTATTCGGCCTCCTCGCCGGGGTTCACACTCATCACAAAGGCTTTGCGAATCATGGCGTCAATATAAGGTTTTAGCCGGCGGCGGCCAGTTTTAAGAGCAGCACAAACAGCCCGATAATTGCGCCCGACGTGGCCAGGCAGCAAAGAAAGCCGATGGTGTCCACCCTGTCCCATTTCAGAAACTCCCATTGGGTCCAGGGCAGGAGTTTCAGGTGGTCAAACCGCCCGGGGTTTTTGCGTGTTTCCTCCATGGCGGCGATATCCAGGGCCGGGTTGCCCGCCACGGGCGTTTTCATTTTCCCGTAAAATAAATCCACGCGCTCTTTATCAGTGCCCTTGGTCAAATAGCTCACCAAAATCAGCACGACAAACGGAAAAATACCATCAAAGAAATACCGCGCCGTGTCGCGTCCAGTCTTATTTAAATTTTCCGGCTGGAGGCCAAATTTGCTCAATATGTAACACTCGAGATTGAATCGTCCCGTGCCCACCAGCGGGCTCGCCAGGTCACTCGGGTCGGTATGGACCACCGCGTCGAAATATACGCCATCGCCATGCGCATCTTTGACCGTCAGGGAGGGGGCGTGAACGATTTGCGACACAACCGGAAAGGTCGGCGGCGCGATCATATTACAGTTAGGCACCGCCAAGTTCATGAAAACGGCCAGGGCCACCGCCGTCCACACCGCTGCGGGCGTCAACCGCCGCCAAGTATAAATCAACATCACCGCTGCGCCAAACGGAATATTCACGTCAATGATCAGCTTCACGCCCTGCTCCAAATTCGTCAGCAACCGCGCGGCGCCCAGCCCGAGCACCAGCACGCCGACAATCGCCCAGCGCGCGGTGCGCACCGCTTGCGCCTCCGGCACATCCGGCCAGATATGCCGGTAAATGTTCCGCACAAACAACGAGGAAATCGCCACCGCTTTCGCTGCGAGAATCCCCATCGTGCCCGCCAGCACGCCCGCGAGCATCAACCCGATTAATCCCGGCACTGCGTCCGCCCCGCCGAGCAATTTATTCGACATCGCACCCCACAGCATGTCGGGCTCCGACAACGCGTCGCGCCCGGCAAACAGCGCCGCGCCAATCAAGCCCGTAAAGGCCCACAAAATAATCAACAGCCGTTTGGCATAAGTGCCCGACGCCCCGCCGAAGCGCGCCGCGTATTCGTTCGTGGCCGAGCCGAGGATGCCCATGTTCGCGCTCAAGCCGAGGATTTGCACGAGGCTCGCCCACGTAAACGCCACGATGAACCAAAAACCGTATTGCCCGCTCGTACTCGACCCGAGCAAGGGAAACATGTTCTGCGGAACCTTGACCGCCAACTGATGCCAGCCACCGATGGCGTGCAGCCCCACGGGTATGAGCAGCACGGAAAAGGCCACCACCAGCAACCCTTGCAGTGCGTTGTTCATCGCCGCGCCTTTCATGCCGCCCAGCACCATGTACGCGCCGACCACCGTCGTGAATACAAAATAAAACGCCCATTGCGCCCACACCGGGTCGAGGTACGAAATATACCGGTGCAGTTGGTGGGTGTTGCGCAAGTCCACCAGCGTGTCGTGCTGGATTTTGTCGCCGCCTGCCAACGGCGCCGTCGCCGCCTGCTTTTCCAGTTTGACCAAGTTGTAGTATCCATCCACCGAAGTCTTTTCCGTCGCCGTCCAGTTCGCTTCCGGCTTCAGCACCAGCGACGCCGTGGTGGAGTACGCCGTCAGGTTGCCGACCGCAATCAGCAGCACCGCGACGCCGATTTGATACATCGCATACACCCGCGCCAGCCATTTGCTGTTGAAGCGGTCTTCGAACAAATCCGCCACCGTCGTCAGCCGCACGCGCCGGAACCACACATAGACAAACCAGTAAAACGGGCTGATGAAGATCGTTTGAAACGTCAACCAGGATTTGGAGGCGCCATTCGCGTAAACCAGGCTCGCGGTCGTCACCGCGCCCTGCGGCTCCGTCGAATTCCCGAAGTTCATGAAGAACTGGTAGAGCTTGCCCATCTTCCGCCCTGCGAGGAAAAACCCCTCCTCATTCTTGGACGTTTTTGACGCTATCTTCCCCAGCACAATCACAAACACCAGGTACCCCAGCACAATTAAAATATCAATAAGATGGATGCCGTTCATGAAAAGCTTTCGGTCTGCTAGCGCAGAAATGGGGTGGGGTGGTGCCGCGCGCCGCCAAACGGACTTCGCGACCGGGGGACCCTTAGCTAACCCTACAAATGCGGGGTAAGTCTACCTCAAATTAATTCCCTGCCAATTTTTTTGGACCGAAAACATTTCCGCACAAACAGAAATTTGCGGTGCCTGTACTTTCGCTTGTCGCCGGACATTGCTTAAATTAACCCCCGCTTGCGCGCCAGGTCGGCGGCTTGCGTGCGGTTCTGCACCTGCAGTTTGCCCAGGATGTTGGAAACATGATTTTTGACCGTGCCTTCGGCGAGATGCAGCTTGTCCGCCATTTCCTTGTTCGGCACGCCTTGGGCCAGCAGCACCAGAATCTCGCGTTCGCGTTCCGATAGCGGTTCCGCAAATTCGCCGGGCGAGTGCAGCGCTGAGCGCAGCGCTCGCGAGGCAATCTCCGGTTGGATAAAGGTTTCGCCGGATTGCACGCGGCGGATGGTTTCGATCAATTTGGCGGCTGGAACGTCTTTCAATAAATAGCCCATGGCGCCGGCGCGCACGCCTTGGAAGACATAATCGTCGCGGTCGAAAGTAGTCAGGATGATGATTTTCGCTTCGCGCCACACCCGGCAAATGGCGACAGTGGCCTCCACTCCGTTCAAGTGTGGCATCTGCACGTCCATGAGGATGATGTCTGGACGCAATTGCAGGGCCAGTTTGACCGCGGTCGGCCCGTCTTCGGCTTCGCCGGCCACGCGGAAGTCGGGCTCAAGATCCAGGATGGTCTTCAGCCCCTGTCGCATCAGCGTCTGGTCTTCGGCCAGCAGAATTCGAATGGGTTTCATCAGGCAATCAGCGGCAAGCGGGCCTCTATCACCGTACCGCAGCCAGTAGGGATGGCCAGCTTGAATGTCCCGCCCAGTCCTTCCACGCGTTCGCGCAAGCCCCGCAAGCCATAATGCCCGGGCTTGTTTTCCGCACCGCTGGGCAGGCCCACGCCGTCGTCAGCCACCCGCAGGAAAATCTCTTTGGGGAGCAGGGCCAGGTTCACCAGAACGTGGTGAGCGTGGGCATGGCGGCCGGCGTTGGTTAATCCTTCCTGGGCGACGCGCCAGAGGACCTCGGCGACAACCGGAGTTACGGAGTCGGCCTCTTTTGCCACTTGGCAATTCACGGCCAGTGAAAAACGCTTACCTGCCTCTATGCACAAGGATTGCAGCGCCGTCGTCAACGGCTGGTCGCCGAGTCCTGAGACGCGCAAGTTATCCAGCGCGCGGCGCAAATCCTCCATGCTGGAGCGAGAAAGCTTCTGCATGTCGTCCATCATCGCCACCGCTCGATCCGGGTCTACCGGCAGCAACCGCTGCGCGGCCTCCAATTGGACTGTGAGCGTGACCAGTTGGTGGCCCAAGGTGTCATGCAAATCACGCGCCAGGCGTTCGCGCTCGCGCAAAGTCGCCATTTCGCCTTCGCGGTCCCTCGCCGCTTCCAGCGCAGTTTTGGCCGTTTGCAAATCATCAATTAGCACAGCGCGTTCGCTGTTGGTGTCAACCAGGCGGCGAATAAGCAGCCCCAGAGCCCAGGGGAAAGCCAGCGGGTAAAGGAGATTGGACCAGTTCCCAGCCAACTCGGTGCCCACATTGCGCCAGCCCACTTGGAATGGTACAAAAAGGAGCGTGGCAACCACTCCTATTGTTATTGAATAACTTTTTGGTAAAGCTACGAGCATCATGCCCAAAAAAACCCAGAAGACCCACCCTGAACGATAATAGGGCAC
>CAZCMU010000053.1:0-13525 GCA_964499725.1 uncultured Opitutales bacterium | reverse complement strand
CGTTGTGAAACTTCTGGCCCCCGGACGGGTTTGCGTTTAGTCGCCTGACGTTCTTGGTTGTCACCAGCACAATTTCCACCAACACTCCCTCTTTCACCCCATTCTGCTGCGCCGTCCTTCGGCCCTCCCTTCCCCACCCCTCTCACCGTGGCCACTTCCGCAATCAGCAATCTCCTCGCCGCTCTCAAAACTGACGCTTCCGCGCTTCCCCCGGCCGTCTTGTTTGTGCCCACAGCTTACTTGTTCGTGCAAGCCGAACCGCTGCCCGACGGCATGCAGGCCTCCGAATTGGAAGGTTTTGCCGGAGTGACCCTCGAAGGCTTGTCCCCGCTGCCCATTGACCAGCTGGCCTGGGGCTACCTCGCCCATGAGAAAAGCCGCCACTTGCTGCTCTTCGGCGCTTTTCAAGACCGCTTGAGAGGGGAAAGCATTTCGCCGGACGACTCTTATTTCCACGTCCTTCCCTCCTTTTTTGCCGCCGCCCCGGCGGACGGCGCCGCCCACTGGGTCTTCCTCTGGGAAGCCGGCCATGTCGCCGCCATTCATTATTTGGCGGGTGAAGTGATTCCTTCCCGCATCGAAATTGAACGGCTCAAGGATAATACCGTCGCGGAAGCATTTGCCGCGCGCGAAAATCTGCTCAAGCGCCTGAGCACCCATGCCCGCGCTGAGGCGGCCAATGGACTCCTGGCCAGCCCCGAAGCCACCCGCGCATCCCGTGACCGACTGAATTTCTCTTTTCTCCAGTACACCACGCCGGAGGCCGAGCCGGCCAAAGTCGAGGGCCATCCGCCGGGCAGTTCCGCGGATCGCTGGACCGCCGATTTGCGCGGCGGTTTTTTCCGTGCCGCCGAGCAAAAACGCCGCCAGGCCACCAAACAGGCCACGCGCATCCTGCAATTGGCGGGCGCGGCGGCCCTGTTGTTGTTTATCGGGCAAATGGTGGTTTTTTCCGGTCGTATTTGGATCAGCCAGAAAAATTCCGTCATCACCAAACAAAAACCCGATGTTGACCTCGTGGATCAGCGCGCCGCGTTGCTGTCCAAAATCTCGGACTTCACCGACCACCAGTTGCATCCGTTCGAAATGCTCGGCGAAATCAACGAATACCGCCCGAAGGAAATCACCTATGGCAAAACCCGGGCCTACGAAAACAACAAACTCAGCATCAGCGATGTGACCGCCACGGATGTCAATGCCGTGCATACTTTCCTGGAAGCACTCCAGAACTCCGGCCTCGTCGCCGTGGACTCGAACAAACTCAATATCAGCGTCGTCGGCGTCAACCGCGCTAAATTCCAGCTTAATCTCACTTTCAATAAAGTCCCCGAGGCCGAGCCCCTCCCCGCCCCCAAGCCCCCGCCCGCGCCGCCGCCGACGCTCGATGATCTCACCGCGGCGGACGCCAACGCTGTGGATAATTCCCAAAACGGCCCCAACGGATTTCAAGGCGGCCCGAATGGTTTCGGCGGAGGTGGCGGTCAGTTCCAAGGCCAGGGTGGCCCCAATGGATTTCAGGGCGGCCCCAATGGCGTGGTTGATAACACCCAGCCGGTGGATAATACGCCAGCGGCCCCCACCGGGCCCACCGTTTATCTAAATAGCCAGCCGCCGGCTCCTGCCCCGGCAGCGGATACCACGGCCGCCCCGGCCCCCGCCCCGGCGCCCGTGGATCAAGCCCAACCTGCCCAGTAAACCCTTTCCCTTTTTTCCTGCCTTACCCGCCAAACTTTCGTCATGACGCTTCGCCCCCTACGTTCCTGGTATGAAAAAATGTCGCCGCGCGAGCGCTTCATGCTCCTGGCTTTCGCGTGGACCGCAGTCATCATCTGGGGTAGCATGCTCAGCAACTCCGTCAAAAAACTGCGCACCGACATCACCATCACCCAATCCCTCTTAAAAAAACAGCAGGATTCTTTGAATAAAAAGCTGGCGGTCGAAGCGAAAATCAAAAACTACCAGCAGGTTTTCAAAACCACCATTGACTCGACCGCATTGGTTCCCCGCGTGCGCAATTATGCGGTCGCCGCCAACATTCCCGCGCCCACCATCAGTTCCGGCGCCATCGAATCAAAGAAGGACAGCATTTTTAACGTCAATTCCGTGACCGTTCATTTTACCAAAACTCCGTTGCGCGACCTGGTGGACTTTGCCGAGCGGGTGCTCAACGACCACCCTTATCTCGTCATTGATGAAGTTGATATTAATGCCGAGTTGCTCAATCCCCGATTGATGGACGGGGAAATGCGCGTCAAGTCTCTCGAACTCAAACCCGGTGCCCTTGATGTTAACTCCACCCCATCTTCCACCCTCTCCTCTTCTTCGACGAAACTCTAAGACTGCCCCGCCGATTAATCATCTTATTTAACCTTCTCATGTCCACGTTCCTGCGCCCCTCCCTCCTGTCCTTGCACCGCCGACTCGTCGGCGGCGTACGGCTCTCTCTCTTGCTTTCCTTGGCCATTCCCCCCTTGGTCCACGCGCAAGCTGCCACTGCCGCGGCTCCCGCGGCTGCGGCGACTGATGCCAACGGCAATCCGGTTGATGCCAACGGCAATCCGATCGGCGCGGGCGGCGGTGGCGGTGGTTTTGGCCCTGGCGGCGGTGGTGGCGGTCGCCGTGGTGGTGGTCGCCGTGGTGGTGGCGGCGGCGGTGGCGGTCGCCGTGGTGGTGGTTTCAACCCCGCGGGTGCTGCCGACGCTTCGGGCATTACGACAACCCCTGCTACCCTGGCCGGCGCCGCGGGCGGGCCCAACCCCAACGTCGCGGGCGCACCTGGTCCTGGTGGCGCTGGCGGTCCCGGTGGTCCTCTACCCACCACGATTGATGCCGTTCCCGACCAAGCCCAGCTCATTTCGGTCATCATGCCCGGCAATTCCGCCTCGGAAGTCCTCGACTGGCTGCAACGCAACACCGGCAAAATTATCCTCCGGTCGCAGGCGCTGCCCACGGTGAATATCATCTTTAACACCAATGCCGGAACCAACACCGCGCTGCCCCGCAGCGAAGTGGTCATGGCCGTGGAAAGCATGCTGCAAATGAACGGCATCACTGTTGTGCCCATGGGCGATCATGTGCTCCGCGCCGAAGTCGCGGGCACCAACCCCACCAAGGCAGTTCCCTACCTCGACGACGCCACCATGAGCAGCCCGCCCACCGAAATGGTGTACGGCCGGTTCTTCCACCTGGAGAATATCTCCTCGGACGACGCCGCCCAGCGCGTTGCCCAATTCCTCACCACCACCTCCGCCGTCATTTCCCTCGCGCACGAAAACACCCTCTTTGTCACCGACTCGCTCGCCAATCTCCAGCAAGTGGCCGAAATCCTCAAACACTACGACGTGCCCATTACCCCGGCGGAGGAAATTATTGACGAGCCGCTGAAGAACGCGAATGCCGCCGATGTGGTCACCGGCTTGCAAGCCCTGCAAACGGGTGCGCTGGCCAAATACTTTGGCCCCGCCTCGGGCAGCACCACGACCTTTACCTCCTACTCCCGCACCAACTCGGTCATCGTGGTGACCAGCAAAGCCAACCACGCCATTGTCAAAAACTTGATTGATCAATTTGACACCGACGTGGACCCCACGACCAAGACCCAGGTTTATTTCATGAAGCAAGCTACTTCCACGGACATGGTGACCTTGCTTAAAGCCATTGTCACCGGCGTGCAGACCGCCGCCACCACCGCAACCGGTGGCCGCGCGGGTGCCCCGGCCGGTGGTGTCCTCGTTGGTGGTGGCGCTGCCGCCGCCGCGGCCGCCGCCGCAGGTGGAACTACCGCCTCGCGCGACCAGCAATTCAGCCAGTATGTGACCATTGCCGCCGACACGCGCACCAATTCGGTCGTCGCCTATGGCACGCCTTCCGACTTGCGTCAAATCGGCAGCCTCATTGACCAAGTGGACGTTGTCCTGCCCCAGGTGCACATTGACGTGATTGTCACCGAAGTCCAGTTGACCAAGGACCAGGTCAGCGGCCTCTCCAGTTTTGGCATCAACTATGGCTTCACTGCCGCCAGCGGCACAACCCCGGCCGCGACCAACGGCCCCAAGACTTACAGCACTTCGACGCTTTCTTCCGGCTCGGAAAATCTCATCACCGCGCCCGCCTTTTCCGTTAACGGCATCCTGACCAACTGGAATCTGAACACCGTCTTAAATGTCGCGCGGCAGGACAATAATGTCCGTATTCTCTCCAATCCTTCGGTGACTATCACGCACGCGCAAACCGGCCTGATCTCCGTCGGCCAGCGCATTCCTACCATCACCAGTTCGACCACCACCTTGGGCAGCGTCTCCGCCGCCAACAACGTCACCAGTACGGTTTCCTACACCAATGTGGCCATCCAATTGCAGGTCAAGCCGACCATCGGCAAAGACGGCAGTGTATACATGCAAATTGACCAGCAAGTGGATGACGTTGCCGGTGAAGTTCCAGTGAATGGCAACAACCAACCCATCATCGGCAGCCGCGAAGTCAGCTCCTTCGTCACCGTCCATGATGGCGATGTGCTCGTGCTCGGCGGTTTGCGCCAGCGCCAGGTCACCTCCAACCACGGCGTCATGTTCCTCCTCGGTGAAGTCCCCATCATCGGCCCCCTCTTCCAACCCGACTCCTCTGGCGAAGCCACCGATGAGCTGATAGTTTTCCTCAAACCCACCATCGTGAAGACTTCGAACGATGCCGAGGCCGTCAACTACGAGATGTCGCAAAATTCTCCGGCCAGTGAAATCACCAAGGAGTATTTGCGCACCCACTCCCTCCAAAATAGTGGGATGGACGTGCCCAACCCGAAATTTAAACCAGACGCCACCCCCGGCCCCTCGCCTGAGCATGCCCCCCAGCCGGTATCCACGGATAATTCCATGTCAACACCTGCTGGAACCGCTCCCTTCGTGGCGCCGCCGGTAGCTTCTACCATGGCGATTCCGCCGGTTTCTGCCGAGCCAACGCCTCCGGGGCCAGCCACGGGTTTGCCCATCTCGGCCGAGCCCGTCCCCCCTGGGCCGGCCTCTCCTGCGCCAATTTCTACCGAGCCAGCTCCAGCCACGCCTGCCGCTGCCGCGCAACCAAACCCGCCTGAGAGGGGTTATGATAAGTAGGACGGTTCTCTTTATTCGCCTTTTGCCACCTTGCACCGGCCCCTCTCCACTGTTATCATCCATCCTATGAATATCATCCATCGTTCCTGCTCTTCCCACCGCCGCAACGCGGTGGGTGCGCTGGCTGGCCTGTGTGCTGTGCTGGCTCCTATGGCGGTATTTGCAGCCGATGTGCCTGCCCCCGTTACCGCCGCAGCCGCTCCCGCGCCTGCGCCGGCTGATACCGCGCCCGCCCCGGCGACCCCCGCGCCAACCATTGCGCCGGCCCCCGCCGCCAACAGCCCGCTGAACAGCGTGTTGGACAATTCCCCCTATGTTCCGGCTGGCTATCAGGATCCCGTTCAAAACCAGTTGACGACCAAGAGTGCAATTTCTCCCGTGCCCAATCTCCAGTACAAAGGTTATTCTCAGGAAGGCGACGTCACCTACTACATAGTGGCCGACACGCGCAGCGGGTCCAGCCACTGGCTGAAAGCGGGCGATACTTGGAACATCCCCAACAATGGCGGTTACGTGACCCTTTCGTCAGTTCCTCCGAGCGGCCAAAGCATTACGGTGGACACGGCGAGCCGCCAGGGCGTCAGCATTGATATGTACAAGGATGCCAACAAACCCATCCCATTGCCGACCACGGCTACCAACCCCATCGTCGTTCTTTCGACTGATACCGGAGGTGGCCGAGGTGGTCGTCGCGGTGGCGGTGGCTTGGGCGGTGGTGGTTTGGGCGGCGGCTTGGGCGGCGGCCTCGGCGGCGGTTTAGGAGGTCGTGGTGGCTTGGGCGGTGGCGGCGGTGGCGGTGGCGGTGGTGGCGGTCGTCGCGGCGGTGGTGGTGGCGGTAATGGTCTCGGCGGCGGCGGTGGCGGTGGTCGTGGCGCCGGTGGTGGTGGTGGTGGCTTTGGCGGCGCTGGTGGCGGTGGTGGTGGTTTTGGCGGCGGCGGCGGTGGCGGCTTTGGTGGTGCTGGTGCTGGCGGCGGTGGTGGTGGCTTTGGCGGTGGTGGCACGGCTACTGGCTTTGGCACCGGCGCAACGGGCTTTGGTGCTGGCACGACCACCGCAGGTGGCGGCGGCGGCGGTACCCGGCGCAACATTGTCGCCCCCACTGGCGGCTAATTATTTTTTGCGGCGCTCATTTGGCGTCGTCCTTTTTTGTCTACTTTATCTCGTCCCATGCCTGTCTCTACTTCCGCTTCCTCCGCCCTGGCTGACTGGCTTGGCCAGCTCGATGATGAGAAACAGGCTTCCTTGCGCGACACGCCTTTGGCCGATCGCGTCCGGCGGCTCGCCGACCTCACGTCAACCACTCCGGCTGAGGTGCTTAAGCGCCTGTGTGAATTGACCAAGTTGCCCTATCAGGCAGAGATCAAAGTCATCGCCGAGCCGACCAAGACCCTCCCCTTGCGCATCATCCACGAGTACCAGACGCTGCCCATCGAGAGCGACCAACTGGCCCCGGATGAAATCGCCCTCGTGACGATTTGGCCGCCGGAACCCCATTGGGACAACTGGATTCGCGCCGTCACCGGCAAATATCCCCGCTGGTCCCTTGGGCCGTCGGAGATTATTGCCAAAATGATTACCGAAAACTTTGGTGTCGGTTCCGGCAGCCTCGACGACTCCGACCTCTCCGGCATTGAGGACGAAAAGGACGAGGAAGAGGAAGACGAGAATGCCGCCATCATCAAATTCGTCAACGAAGTCGTCTCCAAGGCCGTTCAGGACCGCGCCACGGACATCCATTTTGAGCCCGGCAAGGACGTGCTCGTCATCCGTTACCGCATTGACGGCAATCTGGTGCCCATCCGCGTGCCGGACAACTTGGTCCGCGTGCAAAGCGCCATCATCGCGCGCATCAAAATCATGGCGCGCCTGAACATTTCCGAGCGCCGCCGCCCGCAGGACGGTCGCATCGCCTTTTCCTCCGGCCAGGACGAAATTGATATTCGTGTTTCCACCCTGCCCACGCTCTACGGCGAAAGCGTGAGTCTGCGCCTCCTCTCGCAAAAGTCCCAACCCCTCTCCATTGAGGAACTGGGCTTCCTGCCCGAAGACGTGCTGAAAATGACCCCGGCGCTCAAGCGGCCGCACGGCATTATCCTGGTCACCGGCCCGACCGGTTCCGGCAAGAGCACCACCCTCACCGCCTTTATCCGCCAAATCCGCACTCCGGAACTGCGCATCATCACGGTCGAAGACCCGGTCGAATACGAAGTCCCCGGCATCAACCAGACCCAGGTCCACTCCGAAATCGGTCTCACCTTTGCCACCGCCCTGCGCTCCGTGCTTCGCCAGGACCCGGACGTCGTCATGGTCGGTGAAATTCGCGACCGCGAAACCGCGGACATCGCCATCCGCGCCTCCCTGACCGGTCACTTGGTGCTCAGTACCTTGCACACCAATGACGCCGCTGGCGCCCTCACCCGCCTCATTGACATGGGCTTGGAGCCTTTCCTTATCGCCTCCTCGGTGGAGATGATTCTCGCCCAGCGCCTCGTCCGCCGCCTCTGCCAGATTTGCAAAGCACCCTCGGATGATGCTCCGGCTTTTGTCAGCGGCTCGCTGATGACTTTGAAGCTCCCCGCCTCGGAAATCTCCCACATCGGCGATTTGCGCAAGCCTGTGGGTTGCGAAGCCTGCCGCGGCCTCGGTTATCGCGGTCGTATCGCCATGGCGGAAATCCTCCAGGTCGGCGAAGGCGTGCATGACCTGATTCTCAAGCGCGCCTCGGCCCACGAAATCCGCAATTACGCCGTCCTCCACGGCATGCGCACCTTGCAAACCTGCGGCTGGGAATTGGCCAAACGCGGCCTGACGTCACTCACCGAAGTCATGGAATACGCGGAAATGATGGAGAGCGAAAGCACTCCGCCCACCGAAGCCAAGCCGGCCGCGGCGGGCACTCCTGCGTGAATGGCGGTGGTTCAACCACTTCCTTCGCCCTTGTCTTCGGCCGGCTGGCCGGCCGGTTGACCGCCTGTTTTTTTACTTCAACTTTGCCTCACTCCCCTTCATCTTTTCCCCATGCCGACCTTTAGTTACCGCGCAGTAAACGCCAAAGGCGAGCCTCATAACGGCGTCATGGAAGCACGGGATCGGCGCGAGGTCATGCAGCGGTTGCGCACCACTGGCATGCGCCCGATTGACATCACCGCCAAAGGCGGCGCCCAGGCCGCGGCCGCCGTTTCCCAGGCCAAGCAATCCCAGGTCCCCGAATCCAACGCCGCCAAGCCCCTCGGCCCGATTAAAATTTTGGAGCCGGAAGAGTTCAAAGGCGAAAAAACGGCCCTCGCCTTCCTCAAAAAACTTTATCAACTCAATTCCGGCGGCATGCCGCTGGGCGATTCCATCCGCCTGTTGAGCGTCCGCGTCAGCGACCCCAAGCAGGCCTCCGTCGCCACCCGCATCTGGAAAGACATCAGCGAAGGCCGCACCTTTGCCAATGCCCTCCGCAATTATCCCAAGACCTTTGACGTGGCGACCATCTCGCTCGTCGAAGCGGGTGAAACCACCGGCAACCTGGTGCCCGTCCTCAACAATGTCATTGATCACTTGGAGGAACAAGCCGCCCTCCGCAAAAAAATCATGGGCGGCCTGGCCTACCCCATCTTCATCTGCAGCCTGGCCTTTGCCGTCATGCTGCTTTTCCTTTATTTCCTCCTGCCGCGCATTGAGGCGATGATGAAGAGCATGGGCGGAAAATTGCCCTGGTTGACCGAAATGCTGATTGGCTCTTCGACCTTCGCTGCCCACTGGGGCTGGCTGGTCATGATTTTCGTGGGCGTAGGCGTCGTCGCCCTCTACCGCTGGCGCCTGACGCCCGAAGGCCGCGCGGCCACCGACGGCTGGTGTCTCAAAATCCCCTTCCTCAAGGCCATTTTTCTCAATATTGACATCTGCCATATTTCCAATCTCTGCGCCACCCTCTTGGAAAGCGGCCTCAACACCACCGAAACTTTGCGCATGACGGAACGCAGTGTGACCAACACCGTCATCCAGTCGCGCTTCAATGCCGCCCGCGTCCTCATTAACGACGGCGCCT
Source organism: uncultured Opitutales bacterium (assembly GCA_964499725.1). Classification (GTDB taxonomy): domain Bacteria; phylum Verrucomicrobiota; class Verrucomicrobiia; order Opitutales; family JABDGR01; genus JABDGR01. The sequence goes on along the minus strand of CAZCMU010000053.1, from coordinate 4,384 downwards.
CCTTCTCCAACGCTTTCCGCCGCTACACCGTGTTGCCGGATTTGGATTTGGACCTGCTTTCCGTCGGCGAAAATACCGGCAACATTTCCAAAAGTTTCCGCGAAATCTACAAAGTGCACAGCCAGCAATTGGGCGAGCAGTTCAACCTCCTCACCATGGTCATCACCGGCGGAGCCCTCGGCACGGCCTTTATCCTCGTCGCCATCCTGGCCATCAGCATCGTCATGAGCGTGCTGGGCATGAGCCAAACCCTGCTCAAGACCCACTAAGCGGGAAATCTCCCCGCTATTGGGCTCGACACCCCCTCGGGCGCGGTCGCAAAATATCCGCAGGGATTACCCCGCGATTGGATTCCTGCGCCATGAACCAGAAAAATGTCTCCGCCATCGTGGCGGGAATCATCCTCGGTCTCCTCGCCGCGTGGTTATTGGGTCTGTTTAATCATCCCGCGGAACCGGCCGCCCAGCCAGCGATGGCCAAGCCCCCGGCCAATCCCTTTATTTCTACCCAAATCACGACCATTAACGCGCACATGGCCGTGGCCGCCCCCCTGCTGCCGCCCGTGCCGGCCTCGCAATCCACGCCACTCACACCAACCGCCCCGGGCAGCGCCGCCACGGATGCCCAACTGGCTTCGATGGACCAACTCCGCCAGCAATCGCGCGTCAAAGCCATGAGAAATAATTTGCGCCAGCTGGCCACCGCGGCTTCGCAATACATGCTCGACAAAGGGGTCCGCTCCGCCAGCTATTACGACATCGTCGGCGACGGGACCGATAGCTACATCCGCTCCGTTACTCCCGTCATGGGCGAAGACTACACCGGCATTTTTGTTTCACAGACCGACACCGAGGTGATGGTTGTGGCGCCCGATGGAACCACGGTGACTTACGATATGTAAACTGGCTTGGCCCTTATTTTTGTGCCGCCGGAAGTGTCTCAATCCGCCGGGCCAGTTCCACATCCATCCCCGTGACATGCCCGCCCGCGTCATGCGTGTTCAGCGCCAGTTCAACCTTGTTGTAAACATTTTTGATTTCGGGATGGTGGTCGAGCCCCTCGGCTTCGAAACCCAGTCGGACCATAAACGCCAGTGCGTCGCGGAATGTCTTGAATTGAAATGTCTTAAGCAGTTTATGGCCATTGTAGGCCCAGCCGGAAAGTTCCGGCAGCACAGCGTCAACTTGCGCGTCAGTCAAAGGGACTCGGGAGATTTTATTCATAGGGTGACAATAACCTAAATGGAGCAGAAAAAATATGGGGACTAACGCTACCAGGATTTTGACGGATTTTTTGTGAATTTGCGGAAAAATTTGGGCTATTCTGCCTTCAATTCCCGGCCCATCAGCCGCTGGATTGCTTCGCGCGGCTGGCGGCCGGCGTAAAGCAGCGCGTGTACTTCGGCCAGAATCGGCGCCTCGATTTTCTCCCGCCGGCATAATTCGGTGAAAGCCGCCGTGGCCGCGTAACCCTCCACCACCGTGTGCCGCCCGCGCAGCAATTCTTCCGGCGTTCTACCGTGCGCCATCTCCTCGCCAAACGAACGGTTGCGGCTCCAGCGGCCATTGCAGGTGGCCACGAGATCGCCAAAGCCGCCCAAGCCGTAAAACGTCGCCGTCTGGCCACCCAGGCGCGCGCCCAGTAGCGTCATTTCGTGCAACGCGCGAGTGAGGTACGCCGCCTTGGCATTGTCACCCAGCTTGAGTCCGTCGCAAAGGCCCGCGCCAATCGCATAAATATTCTTCAGCGCGCCCGCCAGTTCCACCCCCGCCACATCCCGCGAGCGGTAAACCCGCAACGTCGGCCCGCTCAACGCCTGCTGCACCCGGCGGGCGTGCGGTTCGTCGGCCTGCGTCGCCAGTACCACCGCCGTCGGCTGGCCCCCGGCGACCTCCCCGGCATAACTCGGGCCGGACAACACCCCGGTTGGCGTACCGGGCAGCGTTTCCGCCAACACCGCATGGGACAGCAACAAAGTTTGCGCCTCCAACCCCTTGCACAGGGAAATTAACATCGGCGGCGCAATCGTCGCATCAAGTTCGCGTTTAACCGCCGCCGCCAAGTCGCGCAAGCCGCGCATCGGGCAGGCCAGCAACACTATCTCCGCCTCCATCAAGGCCGGTTTCAATTCCAGGCCAATTTGCAAACTGGCGGGCAGCTTGAACCCCGGCAGATAGTCGCGATTCTCGCGTTCGGCCGCCAGTTGCAACGCCTGCTCCAACCGCCGCGGCACCAAGGTGACCACATGGCCCGCGCGCCCGCAGTGCAACGCCAGCGCCGTTCCCCAGCCGCCGGCTCCCAGAATGGTCACGTTCATTCGCCGCCAGTAAACGCATCCATCCCCTCCCCGCCAAGCCGGAACTGAACGACTCGAGATTTGCTCACTCGGGGGTTGCTCGATCTGAGGCGAAGGGGTTAAGTGGTGGTTAGCTACAGGAGTAAGTCGTATGCCGACCCTCGCCTTACCAAAGGCCGCTTCACCACCCTCGCCGCCGATATTCGCCCCGGCTGCACGTGGAAATATCGTCCTTGCCGTGCTAGTCATTGTCCTCTCTGGGCTCGCCGCGTATCGCAATAGTTTTCATGGGCCGTTTCAAGGGGATGACTTGTCCTCCATAGTGTCAAATGCGACCATCCAACATGGTTGGCTGGCGGCGCTCCACCCGCCGGCCATGGACGAAACTGTGGCGGGTCGTCCGGTCGTGAATCTCTCCCTTGCTTTTGACTATCATCTGGGCGGTTTGTCCGTGGAAAGTTATCATGCGACCAATTTAGTCATTCATTTGCTCGCTGGGCTGATCCTGTTTGGTTTGGTGCGACGAAGCCTCGAATTGCCCAGTATGCGTAGAAATCCCCCCCCCCGCTGCCCACTATCTGTAGCGCTGGCCGTGGCGTTGTTGTGGACGGTGCATCCGCTGCAAACCGAGTCCGTTACCCACATTGTTCAGCGGGCTGAGGCTTTGCTGGGCTTGTTTTATTTGCTGACGCTGTATTGCTTTTTGCGTGGTGCGCAATCCAGCCGTTCAGGCGTGTGGTTTTCACTCGCGGTGCTGTTTTGCGTGCTGGGTGGTTTGAGCAAGGAGGTGGCCGTGACCATCCCGGTCATGGTTTTGCTCTATGACCGAACTTTTCTGGCGGGCAGCTTTGCGGAAGCCTGGCGTCGTCGCTGGCGTTGGTACCTCGCGCTCGCCTGCACTTGGGTGCCTTTGGCGTTGGAAGTCTGGTCCGTCGGCACCCGTGGCGGCTCGGCCGGGTTTGGGCTTGGAGTGGGTTGGTGGGCCTACGCCCGCGTGCAATTTCGGACGGTTTTTGCTTATCTGGGATTGTCCGCCTGGCCGCACCCCTTGGTGTTGGATAACGGTGTCGGGATGCTTCACGAACAAACCCCGGTTTTGCCCTATGCCGTGGCCTTGGCGGTTCTCGTTGGTGGCACTGTTTATGCCTTGTGGCGCAGGCCCAAACTCGGCTTTCTGGGTGCGTGGTTTTTTATCATCCTCGCGCCGACCTCGAGTGTGGTGCCAGTGGTGACGGAGCCTATGTCCGAGCATCGGATGTACTTGCCGTTGGTGGCGCCTATCGCGCTCGCGGTCGTTGGATTATTTTCCTGGGTCGGGCGTCGTGCGTTTGCCGTTGTGGCCGTTCTCGCGCTCGCCGCGGGCTGGCTGACCTTTCAACGCAACCAGGATTACCTTACCGTAACTGGCCTCTGGCGGAGCAACGTCGCCGCAAATCCGCTTACGGCGCGAGCCTATAACAATCTGGCGACCGGCCTGTGTCTTTTGCACCGGCTGCCCGAAGGCATCCAAGACTACGAATTGTCCCTGATGGTTGACCCTTCCAACGCGAAAACCGAACATTACCTGGCCTACGCGCTCTCTGCCGCCGGTCAGACTGGCGAGGCCATCCGCCACTACCGGCGTGCCGTGGCCTTGCAGCCCGACTACGTGGAAGCGCACGTAAACCTGGGCAATCTGCTGGCCCAATTGGGTCGCGCTCCGGAGGCCATTGCGGAATACCTCATCGCTTTGCGCGATGCTCCCGACTCTGCTGAACTGCGCGTCAGCCTCGGGCGGGTTTATAACGCCGTGGGCCGGCAGGACGCTGCCCTGGCCTATTTCCAATCGGCGGTGGCCCGAAAACCGATGCTTGAACAAGCCCATATGGGCCTCGCCAACACTTGGGCTCTGCTCGGTCATTGGGCCGATGCTGCGCACGAGTATGAAATTGCCCTGCAACTCGACCCGACGGACTATTTTGCGCGCTACAGCCTCGGCGAGGTTTTAATTGATTTGGGCCACACCGCGGAAGCCCGCCGTCAATTTATCGAGGTCTTGCGCCAGCACCCCGATTTCGTCCCGGCACACAAGGAACTGGATGCCTTAAC
>CAZCMU010000052.1:0-13725 GCA_964499725.1 uncultured Opitutales bacterium | reverse complement strand
GCCGGCATGGAGCGCAAGGAACTCCTCGGCATCAACGGCAAAATTTTCACCGGCCAGGGCCAGGCCATCGCCAAGAACGCCGCTGCGGATGTGCGCATCCTCGTCGTCGGCAACCCGTGCAACACCAATTGCTACATCGCCATGCGCAACGCGTCGGGCGTTCCCGCCGACCGCTGGTTTGCGATGACGCGCCTCGACGAAAACCGCGCCAAGAGCCAGCTCGCGCAAAAAGCGAGCGTCCACTCCAGCCGCGTGACGAACCTGTGCATCTGGGGCAACCATTCCTCGACCCAGTATCCGGATTTCTACAACACGAAGATCAACGGCCAGCCCGCGACGGACGTCATCGGCCACGAGGAATGGCTCAAGGGCACCTTCATCCCCACCGTGCAGCAGCGCGGCGCGGCCATCATCAAGGCCCGGGGCGCGTCATCGGCCGCCTCCGCCGCCAATGCCGCAATTGACACGGTGCGCTCACTCGTCACGCCAACTCAGGCGGGCGACTGGTTCAGCGTGGCGATTTGCTCCGACGGTTCCTATGGGATTCCAAAAGGCATCATCGCCTCAATGCCCATCCGCAGCGACGGCAAGAAATGGTCCGTCGTCCCGGGCGTGCCGGTCAACGAATTCTCCAAAGGGAAAATTGCCGCCAGCGTCGCGGAATTGCAGGAAGAGATTTCGCTCGTCAGCGAACTGGTGCCGAAGTGAGTTGAAGATGGTTTACGTCTTGGGTTGGGCAATCGGCGTGCCGTCAAGTTTGTAAGCGTTGTTCAACTCTAGGCGCAGGTAGTCCCACACGACGCCGCTTTGAAGGTCGCCGGCGGGAACAGTGAGCGTCATGACATTTTCGCCCGGCTGGAGCAGCGCGGCGTCGAAGGTCAACGGCGGGCATTCCTGCCAAACGCCGTGATCGGTATTATAGCGAATCGCGTTGGTCGGCATGACGCGAAGCGCGCCGGCATCGTGGCCATTCACTGTTACCGCGACACCGCCGTTGCCATCCGCACCTGCCAGGGCCACCCGGAAGGCCGCGTAGCCCTGGGCTGGCTTGGCCAGGTTGAATTTGATGGTCCAGGTCGTCGCCTTGCCGTGGCCATAGATGGCCCAGGGTCCCCGTTGATTGGTTTGCGGGTATTGGTCGAGGGACTCGGCCTTGACCCAGCCGAAGCGCTGGTTGGCGGGATCTTTCGCGTCCGGATTCAGCCAGAGTTTGGGATCCGCATCCGCGTGGGGCACTTCCTCAAAGAACCAGTCCTTGTGGTAATCGCTCTGGCCCACGGTGTAAGTCAGGTCGTTCGGGAAGAGCAACGCGTAGCGCAGGTTCCAGCCCCACAGCCAGTAGTTGGCGCCGTCGCCCTTGAAGAATTTGTCGGCGCTGCGGTCGGGGTAGCCGATGTCCCAGAGTTGCGTGCCGTAGCGCACGGGCTTCCACACCAGCTTGCCCAGGTCCAGCGTCTTGCCGGGTTCAACCGTGATGTTCGTCTGCGCGAATTCCCCCAGCACGCCGTCGGCAAACGCATGGAGCGTATAGTTGCCGGGGCGGACTTTCGTAATCGTAAATTTGCCGTCCTCGGTGCCATCGTTCCAAAATTCGTAATGCTTGCCGTCCGTCACCCAAGTTGTGCCGCCGCCAAAGCCGCCACGCCCACCGCCGCCGCCAGCTGGAGCAGTGGTATCCGGGAAGGACAGTCCGACCGTCAGGTGAGGCAGCTTGGTGCTGGCGTTCTTGGGTGCGAGCGGGTCGTTGAGAACGAGCTGGCCCGTCACGTTTCCGCGCTCATTTAAATGCGGGTAATCCACGCCGTTGACCCAGTCGTAGGGCCACGCATTGTTTTCCTTCTTCGCCTGGGCGAGGGCGTCGTTAAACAAAGCATCCGCGTTGGCCTTCCAGGCTGCGGGCACAATCGGATTGCCTGCGGTTGCGGCCAAAGTGTCCAAGTCGGCCGGCGAGGGCGTCTGGTAGCTGGCCAGTGCGTTGACATAAACAAAAATCGGTCCGACGACTTTGCTCCACGCTTCACCTTCGGCAATGTTGCAGGTCGTGTTCCGTCCGTAATGGCTGCCTTTCCAGTAATCGAGAATGATCGGCGTCGGATTGCCGTTGTCGCCGAAGTGGGCGTCCAATTCCTGCTTTGTGGCGCCACCGCTCAAATATTCGATGGTGGGGTTGATAAACCAAATGCCCATGTGGTTCTTGGTGCTCGACCAGCCGTAAGCGGGGGTCTTGTACTGCACGCCGGAGTAGCTATACTTGTGTTCGACGGAATTTTTGTAAACGCCCACGCTCATGATGCGCTGCTCCTTGGCGTGGACGACAACACCGGTGCCCCAGTCCGTCGGCGCGCATTCCAGCATGTTGCGATCCTGGTCCACGGAGATCCAGTCGTAATCCCGGTTCATCTCCACGATAAAGCGGCTCTCCGCGCCCACGCTCGACGCTCCATAAGATGCAGGGTGGGAAAAAATCGCGTAGGTGTAGAAACCGCTTTCGCCGCGCCCCAAGGCGTAGCGGATTTCCATGTCGCAATACGTTCCGCCGCCGGCCGCGCCCGCCCCGAGCATGACCTGGCCGCCAGTGACACCCTTGACCGAGACTTCGGCGCGCTCACCACCGTTTTTCGCCGGGTCAATGGTGATAGCGTCCGACAAGCCGTCAACTTGCGCCGCGGCGGAAGGGTCTTGCTCCCAAATGCCCGAAGCGCGTGCCGCGCCGTTGCCCATGGTCTCGATGCCCTTGTAAATCAACGACGCAAGATTGCCGGACCGTTTCAAAATCACCGCCTTGACAATGCCGTTGTCGAGCGTCCAGGTCGTGCCATCATCCGTGACAGTAACCGGTGCCAAGGCTGAGGGCTTCTCGACCACAGGCACGGCATCCGCGGCGCGCAACATGGGGACGGCAAGTACCATGGAAATTGAAACAACAGCAAACAAACGGCCAAAGCCGCGGGTCAGGGGGGTATTCATGCGACAACCTTTCAGGATAACGGGGTAATAAAACCAGTCTGGATATTTAATCCAAGGGGGATTTTGCCAGCCAAACAAATTCGCCCCAATGATGCAAGGATGCAATGGAAGCAGCTGTAATGTGGCCGGCGTTAGTAATCGCCGGTGCCTTCTCGTCAACGTGCCGTCCTTTTGCCTTGCCCCGGAAGCTTGGTTTGTATTTTATCAACCCTTTTCCCGCACGCTTTCCCGTCCCCTTCGTCTAGCCCGGCCTAGGACACCAGGTTTTCATCCTGGCGACTGGGGTTCGAATCCCCAAGGGGACGCCATTTCAAAAGGCCCTCAATTTCAATGAGTTGAGGGCCTTTTCATTACCCGGCAAAATCCGTTATGGTCTCAAAATCGTCAAAGGCATAAACCCATTTTTATAACAAGGACTGCCCACGCTGGTTTGTCTAAACTGAACCCACAAAGAGGATTTCCAGTGATTAGGAGGCGTGATTTCGCTAATTGCACTGGCCTCCTCGGACGCGCCGTTTGACAATCCACTTCTTCGCGCGCATCCTCGCGGAATGCTTCAGCGCCGCGTGCAACCCGAGATACTCGACACTCTGCCCGCGGACCACCCCGACGCGCTGGACAACCGGCGCGATTTGCGGTTCTTCAACGCCCTGATGGGCAACTTCCGCTGGTTCGCGCAGACGCTGCGCACGCATTTTCACGAGGGCGACCTCCTACTCGAACTCGGCGCGGGCGAAGGCGACCTTGGCCGCCATTTGCGCAGTGCACTGGCGCAATCTTCTTTTTCCTACACCGGACTCGATTTGTGGCCGCGACCCGCAGAGTGGCCTGAAAAATGGTCGTGGCTCTGCAAGGACTTGAGCAGCTTCCCCGACTACGCCCATTACAACGTGATCCTCGGCAACCTCATTCTCCATCAATTTGAGGACGACGTGCTGGCAAACCTCGGCCGCCAGTGGCGCGAGCACGCGCGCTTGCTTGTGTTTTGCGAGCCCGCGCGCGAAACCCTCCACCTGCGCCAATTGCCCCTCGCGCGTCTGGCGGGCATCAACTACGTCAGCCGCCACGATGCCCGCGTGAGCATCGAAGGTGGTTTCCGCGAGCGCGACCTGCCCCGCCTGCTCGGCGTGGACCATCTGCCGTGGCGCGTCACCCTGCAACACACTTTTCTCGGCGCGTACCGGATGATTGCCGTGCGCGATGTTGCCTGATGGCCACGCCATTGCCCCGCAAAACGATTCTGACAGTTCTATTTCAATCCCGTGTCATTTTCGCGTCCCATCACCATTGTCGGCGGCGGTCTCGCCGGGCTCTCCCTCGGCGTGGCCCTGATTCGCGCGGGAGCGCAAGTGACGCTTTGCGAAGCGGGACTGTTGCCGCGCCCGCGAGTGTGCGGTGAATTTATCAGCGGACTGAAGCCTGACACCATTGCCAAACTAGGGCTGCCCGCGCACCTTCGTGGCGCAACCATCAACCGCACCACGGGCTGGCATGCGGGCGGGCGATTGCGCTGGTCCGCGAGCTTGCCCGAACCGGTGCTGGGTCTGTCGCGGCCTGTGCTCGAGGCGCGATTGCTGGAAGATTTTGTTGCGCGTGATGGCGACTTGCGCCTCAACACGCGCGTTGTGCCAACCGAGGATAGTAAAAACGCTGCGGGTTATATCTGGGCCGCCGGGCGCCGGCCTGACGCCGCCAGCCCGTGGATTGGTTTAAAAATTCATTGCCGTAATTTTCCCATGGGGCACGATTTGGAAGTTCACCTCGGTCGCGGCGGTTATGTCGGCGTCGCGCGCATTGAGGATGGCCGCGTGAACGTCTGCGGGCTGTTTCGCACCCGCCCCGATCTGCGCGGCCCGCGTGAAACATTGCTCCCGGCCTATGTTGCCGCTTGCGGTCTCGAAAAACTCGCTGGACGCATCGCAGCCGGCGACCTTGATTCCGCCAGCGCTGCGGCCATTTCAGGTCTTGATTTCACGAGTAATTGGTCCGACGACGGCCGCGTCTCTCTTGGCGACCATCTCGCCGCCATCCCACCTTACACTGGCCACGGCATGGCGCTTGCACTGGAAAATGCCGCCGCCGCGCTCGATCCTTTACTGGCGTATGCGCACGGCGCAATGGAATGGCCACGAACTGCACAAGTGGTGCGCCACGCCGTCACCGCGCAACAGAATTCCCGTCTGCGCTGGGCGCGTCGCCTGCATCCCTGGCTTTTGTATCCCCGCCGGCAATCGCTCCTGCTGGCGCTGGCCGACACGCGCCTGCTCCCCTTCCGCTTCTTCTACACCGCGACACATGGGCCCATCGCCACCGCCGCGTAGCTTTTTCTCATCGCCTGTTTTATTTTTTCATGTTTCTCCACGCCCTTGCTAATGTCGTCCCCGAGCAGCGCCTCACCCAGCGTGAGTGTTGGGAAATTCTGCGCCACTCACCTTCGCTGCGCAAATTGCGCCCGGGTTCCCGTGCTTTGCTGGAAAAAATCCTCACGCATGACAGCGGCATTGACACCCGCCACTTTGCCGTGGGCGACCTCGACCGCATCTTTGACCTCGATGCCGAGTCGCTCAACCACGCCTTCGAGCGCGAGGCCCCTGCCCTCAGTGAACGCGCCCTGCGCGCCGCTCTGGCGGAAGCGAAGCTTACATCAGGCGATTTGGATGCGCTCGTCATCTGCACCTGCACCGGCTATTTGTGCCCGGGGCTTTCCAGTTTTGTGGCCGAACGCGTGGGCCTGCGTCCGGATATTTTCTTGCAGGACATTGTGGGCCAGGGCTGCGGCGCGGCCATCCCCTCCCTGCGCAGTGTGAGCCACCTCCTCGCCGCAAGGCCCAACGCGCGGGTCGCGGTCGTCGCCGTCGAAATATGTTCGGCGGCATTTTACCTCGATGACGACCCCGGCGTGCTCATCTCGCTTTGTCTGTTTGCCGATGGCGCATCGGCCAGCATTTGGAACGGCCATCCCGGCCCCACACAATTGCGCTGCGACGGTTTTGACACTCTGCATATTCCCGCCGATCGCGAAAGCATCCGCTTTGAAAATTGCGGCGGCAAGTTGCGCAATAAACTCGATAAAACCGTGCCCGAGCGCGCCGCCGTGGCGGTGCGCGCATTATTTGACCGGCAAAATGGCACTGCGGAAAAAATCGGCAAGGTGCTTTCGCATGCCGGCGGAAAAAAAGTCATTGAAGCCGTGGGCGCAGGCCTTGACGGACGCTTTCCACTCGTCGAAAGCACGGACGTCCTGCGCCGTTACGGCAATATGAGCAGCCCTTCCGTGCTCTTTGCGCTCGGCGAACACCTGCGCAATGGTTCTACAACCACGGGGAAAAATGACGCGGAGAATTTATGGCTGACCTCCTTCGGCGCGGGCTTTTCCGCGCACTCCTGCCGTGTCAGTCGCGGTACGCAATGACAAATAGCCGACGGAACGGAAACAATATCTTGCCATCTCGCTGCGGTGGAAATTCCGGGGCAAGCGCCGCGCGGTAATCCTCGAGAAACCGCACCCGCGCCTGGTCATCCGCCAGCGCTTCGAGCCAGGGCCGCAGGCCCGTTCCGCGATACCACTCGATGATGGCGTCCACATTGGGCAGCACATGCAGGTATTCCGTTTCCCAAATATCCACGCGAGCAGCCAGCGGCGCGAGCACATTGTAATAAAACGGCGGCGCTTCGGGCCGCCACTCCCGCGCGGGAAAGTGAAATTTATCCCGCCAAGCGGCTGACGAGGCCAGCTCGCGGATGATCCGGTGCGGCGGCGCGCCCAAATTGGCCGGGATTTGCATTGCCCACGCGCCACCCGGCGCAACTTGTGCAAACTGGCGGGGCACCACGTTGTCGTGATCCGCCACCCATTGCATGGCGGCATTGGAAAAAACCACGTCGAACGGCTGATCAGTCGCCCAGGTGGCAATATCGCTCTCCATCCAGTACCATTGCGGATAATCTTTGCGCGCCGTAGCGAGCATCGCAGGCGAGCTGTCCAACCCCGTGAGTTGCGCGCCCGGCCAGCGTTGCGCCAACACAGCGGTGCTGTTACCCGGTCCGCACCCGAGGTCAATCACCCGCCGCGGACTTTCCAGCGCGACCCGGGCGGCCAAATCGTGCGCTGGCCGCGTGCGCTCGCCCGCAAACTTCAAATACTGCTCGCTGTTCCATGTGGGCATGGCCAAGTTTTTCAGTGCGCCACCAAAAACAGCGCGTCGTGCAGGTTATTGACCAAGTAGCGGTAAGTAACGATCCCGTAGCCGTGGTCGCCCCATTCGTCGCCATAGGAGTTTTTGAACAAAAATTCCATATCCTCCAGCTTGGCTGATTTGGCGCGATAGCTGACCAACAGCACCGCGTGACCCGATTTGGCGAGTCCGGGCTGCTCGTCAAGTTTGACGTTATCAGTGTATAATTTCTGCTCGGGCCAGTCTATCCCGACAATCACCGGCACCCCGGCGTTGAGCACCTGCACGATGTTGGAAATCTGCGCCTTGGGCTCGCGTCCGGTGATATAGTAACCATCCACGGGCGTACGCTTTTTTGCCCGTTCAATGACATCCGGAGCCGGCTCCAGGACGCGCGGATCGGTGATGTTAAAATGATAGGGCAGCTCACCCGCCAGTGCGATGCCGTAACCGCGCAGGGCCTCGGCGACCTCCGTCAGCTCAAAACCAATATCAAGTGTGGCCGCCTGGTTCTTGGGCACCGCCAAGCCGATTTTGCCGAGCGATTTCAGCGTGGCCCAGATCAAATACTCCTCCGAAAACTCGGGCGCGGGCCCCTCCGGCGGCGCGCATTGATATTCCAGCGCGCTGACGATCGCAAAGACTGCGCAACTGGGCCGCGGACCCTGGTTTTTGACGCCGACACCGAGCTGGTCGAACCGTGGCTGCATGTTGACCTCGGCAAAAATTTTCGGTGGCTGGCCAAAGCGATCCAGGATTTGCTGGGCGTTGAGCGCAGGCGGGCCCTTGTCCCCAGGTGCGGCATTGGCCTCCACCTTGTGCACGCCGTTCTCGGCCTGCCGGCGCGCCGTCTCTGCTGCGGCCTTGGCCGGGTCGTACCCAAACCGTTTTTGCAAATCCGACGACAAATCCGCGAGTGCCACCGAAGCGATACCGTGACGGTGGACAAACACAATCGAGACGGGTGTCACGTCTGTTACCCGCACATCGTAATAAACGTCCGTGCCAACATGCAGCTCGGGGATAATGTCGGTCGTCGCTGCGGAAACAGGGGTCGGTGCCGCACTGCCTGCCGCGGGTGGAGCAGGGATCTGGGCCGCCACCACTGAGGCCCCCAGCCCGCCCAGCAGCAGGAGAAACGACCGATGCGCAAAAAGATATTTCATGAGCAGGGCTAACGCTGTTCCAGCTTAGCAAATTTCCAGGCGAAAGAAAACCCTTTAGTCAAGAGTGCGGCGGAAGCGCACCACCGCCAGCGACATCACCACCAGAAAAAACAAGCCAATGGGCCAGATCTGCGGCCAAACTTCCAGGTAGCCGTCACCCTTGAGGACAATTCCGCGCACAATGCGCAAAAAGTGGGACAACGGCAATACCGAGCCCAGGGTTTGCGCCCACTGCGGCATCCCGCGAAATGGAAAGAAAAAACCCGACAACATCATGGACGGCAGGAAAAAGAAAAATGCCATCTGCATCGCCTGCAACTGACTGGTCGCCAGGGTGGACAATAAGATGCCCATGCCCAGGTTCGCCATGATAAACAAGAGCATGCACCCGCCAAGCAGGGCGTAGCTGCCCAGTTCCGGCACGTCGAACAGAAACCGCGCCGCCGCCAGAATCACGCACGCCTGCACATACCCGACAAAAATGTACGGTAGAATTTTGCCCAGCATCACCTCCGCCGGCCGCGCTGGGGTGGACAGCAAATTTTCCATGGTGCCGCGCTCTTTCTCGCGCACAATCGCCATCGCGGTGATGTTTACCATGGTCATAGTTAGCACCAGCCCCAGCAGCGCGGGCACGATGTTAAGTTGCGAGCGGCGTTCGGGGTTATACATCGGGTGCACCACCAAATCCACCGGCGGCACGGGCAACTGGGCCGCGGGAAAAGAACCCTGCAATTCGCGGGCGGCCGATTGCTGGACCACGCTTTCCATCGCGCCGAGCGCATTACCCACCGCCACGGGGTCGGTGGCATCCGCTTGGAGCAAAATCTGGGGGTGGGCATTGCGCAGCAAGTCACGGGTGAAGTTCACCGGAAATGTGATCACAAATTGAGCGTCCCCGGTCGCCAACATTTCCGCCGCATCCGCCTCGCTCACGGGCATGGGCGCAAGGTCGAAATAACCCGTGGTGCGCAGAGCCTGGACCATTGCCTCAGGCACCGGCCCAGTGTCACCGGAGACCACCACCGTGGGCAGATGTTTGGGGTCGGTGTTGATGGCGTAGCCAAAGACAATCAACTGCATCAACGGGATGCCAAACATCATGCCAAACGTAAGCCGGTCCCGGCGCATTTGGATGAACTCCTTCAGCGCCATGGCCTGAAACCGCCGGAATGAAAAACCGTTCAGCATGATTGTTCAGGAAAAATTGTCCTTCGAGACGCCCTGCAGGTTGATGAATACATCCTCCAGCGACGGCTTGGTCTCAGTGGCGGTCACCCCTGGGCCGGCCACGGCATCCACCGCCGCATGCACTGCCGCGGCGTCCGCGCCGCAGACGTGCAACGCGCTGCCAAACGGCACCACCGAAACGCCCGGCCGCCCATGCAGCGCCACCACCAATTCGCTGGGATTTGCGCTCTCCAAGCGCCACACGGTGAGTCCGGCGCGCTCCACCACTTCCTTCACCGTTCCACGCGTGAGTATCTTGCCGTAGGCCAGATAGGCTACACGGTGGCACCGCTCCGCCTCATCCATGTAGTGGGTCGCGATGAGCACACTCAAGCCCTTGGCGGCCAGGCCGTGGATTTCCTCCCAAAAATCCCGCCGCGCCTTCGGATCCACTCCGGCCGTTGGCTCGTCGAGCAACAATAGGCGCGGACGGTGAATCATGCACGCCGCAAGCGCCAGCCGTTGCTTCCAACCGCCGGATAACACGCCCGCCAGTTGCTTGCGGCGCGCCGTCAACCCCAACTGTTCGAGGGTCGCTGTCACCGCCGCCTTCCGATCTGGCAGCGCGTAGATGCGGGCCACAAAATCGAGATTCTCCTCAATCGAAAGATCCTCGTAATAACTGAATTTCTGCGTCATGTAGCCGACTTCGAGCCGGATTTTGTCGGCCTCCGTGCGCAGATTGTATCCGAGACAGGTGCCCTCGCCCTCATCCGGCGTGAGGAGGCCGCAGAGAAGCCGCATGAACGTCGTTTTGCCGCTGCCGTTCGGGCCGAGGAATCCGCACACCTCGCCGCGCTGGACCTGAAAATCCAAATGATCCACCACCGCCCGGCCGTTGTAACACTTCGTCAGGCCATGCACATCAATGGCCGGACCGGTGGCGGCTCCTTCCGGCGTTTCCGGCACGGGCGCGGCAATTCCGGCACTCATGGTTGCAAGCTCACCTCGGCCGGCTGGCCGACATGGAGTTCCCTGGCCACCGCCGGATCAAAATCCGCCTCGGCCAGAAATACATATTTATAATTTTGACTGTCGCTATAAATGACCGGCGGCGTGAATTCCACCTGCGTCGAAATAAAGCTGACCTTGGCCTTCACCGGGTCCCGGCCATCGAGCTTTACCGTGACCTCCTGCCCCAGCTTCACCCGGTTAATTTCCGTTTCCGGCACATAAAACCGCGCGCGCAGTTCGGCCACGGGCAGCAGCACGACCACCGCCTGCCGGGCCTCCACGCGTTCACCCATGCGGTACAAAGTGTCCTGCACATAACCCGCCTGCGGCGCGTTCTGCGTCTTTTCATCCAACATCCACTTAATCTGGTCGCGCAACGCTTCCTCAGCAGCTAGGTCGGCCGCCGCCTGGTGAATCTGGTCTTCACGCGCGCCCAGTTTGCCAGTGGCCAGTTGGTTGGCATCGCGTTCGGCCTCGGCGGTGTGCTGCTCGGTCAGGTAACGCAGCCGATCGAGATCGTTTTGTGAGACAAAATTGCCTTCTTGCAGCTTTTGGTTGCGCTCCCATTCGGCCTTGGCTTGCGCGAGCTGGGCGCGATCGGACTGCAATTGGTCGTCGAGCGCCTGCAGCTCGGTGTCGCGCAACCCTTTGCGTAAATCGTCCACCTTCGCCTGCGCGGAGGCCACACGCTGTTCCTCTTCGTGCAATTGGTCCACTTCGGGCTTGGGGTCCAACGCAAACAAGGGCGCACCCGCCTCCACCCAGTCGCCCCGGCGCACGTTGAGTTCCACCAATTGCCCCTCCTGCGGCGACGCCACACCGAGGAACCGTCCTTCCAGATAGCCCTGGTAAACGCCGTCCTTGTGCCCGCCGCTGTCGCCGCAACTGGTCAGCAGTGCCGCGGTGGCCAGAACCATGAAGAATCGCCCGCGCACATTCATACGGGCGTTTTATCCCAGGCCGCCGACCATGGCAAGCCCGCGAAAGACCGCCTGATATAATTCACCCACCGTGCGCTTCACGCAATTGCTCCCATAATTTCTTTTGCGCCGCCGTGGCCGCCACCGGCACTTTGACCACGAGTACGGCGTATAAATCCCCATGGGTGCCATCGCGCTTGGGCAAACCCAACCCCTTGAGCCGTAACTGCTGACCGGAGGCCGAGCCCGCCGGCACGTTGACTGACACTGCTTTGGCCAGCGTCGGCACCGTTTTCTTCCCGCCCAGTGCCGCCTCCCATGGCGCCAACTCCAGTTCATAATACAAGTCCGCGCCCTCGACCCGAAAATCCGGGTGCTTTTGCAGACGCACATTCAAATACAAATCGCCCTGCTCGCCTCCCCCAGCCGGAGCTTCACCTTTGCCGGGCACGCGAATCCGCTGGCCGTCGCTCACGCCCGGCGGAATGCGTACCTTCAAGGTCTCCGTCGCACCCTTGCCCCGGCCGCGCCGTTTCAGGCTTAGCATCCGCTCCGCACCATGGGCCGCTTCCTCAAGCGTGACCAGCAGGTCCGACTCCCAATCCTGCCCGCGCACCGGCCCGACGTCCTCGCCGCCGTACTCCATGCCGCCGGGAAAGCCGCCCGCGCCCCCGAAGCCGCGCCTACCCTGGGAGCCGAAATAGTGCTCAAAGAAATCGCTGAAACCGGTGCCACCGAACTCAAAATCCGGGTTCGCACCGCCCGGCGCGCCGGCCGGCTGCCATCTGCCACCACCCGCACCCGGCGGTGGGCGGAATTGCGCGCCATGCTCCCAGTCGGGGCCCAGCTCGTCGTAGCGCTTGCGCTTGTCCTTGTCGCTCAGCACCTCGTAGGCCTCATTGATTTCCTTAAACTTCTCCTCCGCGCGCTTCTTGTCCGTCGCGGTGTCGGGGTGAAATTGCCGCGCGAGCTTGCGGAAAGCCTTCTTGAGCTCATCCGGCGTCGCCTCGCGGGGAACCCCCAGCACCTTGTAATAGTCTTTAAATTCCATCGCCATGTGTGTAAAAATGGCCCGTTCCGGCCATCCTGGCAAGCGGGCAAACGCCATTTCAACTTTTCCCCATGCGCGCTGACGAACTTTTTACCCTGCCGCCGTCGCTCTCACGATTCGCGCCGTTTTTCGCGTCTGACGCCCTGCCGTGGATGTGGGTCGCCAAAATCACCGCCGCCCTTGAATCCGTCCCATGGAAGGATTTTCCCCGGCGCGGGGATTTGCCTCCAGACCTGCAAATTGAAGGCCAAGTTTATTTGCATCCAACCGTGAAACTGCCGCCCTACGGCGTTATCCTAGGCCCGGCCTGGATTGGCGCGCACACAGAAATCCGCCCCGGCGCGTTTATTCGCGGCCCTGTCATCGTCGGCGAAAAATGCGTTCTCGGCAACAGTTGCGAATACAAAAACTGCCTGCTGCTCGATGGCGTGCAGACTCCACATTATAATTATGTTGGCGACTCCGTGCTGGGCAACCGCGCGCACCTCGGTGCAGGGGCGACGTGCGCCAACCTGCGGCTCGATAAAAAAAATGTGTCCGTCACCACCCTCGCCGGCAAAGCCGATTCCGGCCTGCGCAAACTCGGCGCATTGATGGGCGACGACGCCGAGGCCGGCTGCAACGCCGTGCTCCAACCCGGCGCGATTTTGGGCAAAAGGTCTGCAGTGTTGCCCACGATTGCCTTTGCCGGCTACCTTCCGCCCAATACCCTCGCGGCCGCCCGCATCGAAATCCGCCATTTGCCGAGACCGGAGTGAAAATTTGGATCGTGGCCGGCATCGTTAATAGGGAAAACTTGTGGCCGTGAAGAAAACCATTCTTATCACTGGCGCGTCCTCCGGCATTGGCCAAGCCACCGCCAAATTTTTCGCCAGCCAGGGCTGGAACGTCATCGCGACGATGCGCACGCCCGCCAAAGAAGCTGATTTGGTTGGCCACAATAATGTTTTGGTTGCCCGCCTCGACGTGCGAGATTTCGTTAGTATTCGCGAAGCCATGGCACTGCAAACAGTCACCGCAAACCTTTTTTACGTCAGCAGCAAATCCAGCGCCATGCGATGCAGGCGCGGGCTGGCGGCAATGCACGACTTCTGGTCGCCGACTTCCCCGCCCGACCAGTCCGTAATAACGCCGCCCGCGCCGCGAATAATCGGCACCAATGGCAGCACGTCCCACGCGTTGTGCGCCACACCGTCGCACATGATGTCGGCCCGGCCCGTCGCCACCAGCAGGTAGCCAAAGCAATCGCCCCAGGTGCGCAC
>CAZCMU010000051.1:0-13758 GCA_964499725.1 uncultured Opitutales bacterium | reverse complement strand
GGCTTGTCGGTCGCGCACTTCGATACCGATACCGGCGCATTGACTGCGGCGGTGCTCGCAATCCAGGCTAATTCGCCCAGCGCATTTACCATCAGTGCCGACGGCAAGCATCTCTACAGCACCAACTACAGTTCTGGCAACGTCAGTGCTTTTGCAATCGAGGCCAAGACCGGCGAACTCAAATTCCTGAACTCCGCGCCCGCTGGCGCCGGGGCGAGTTATGTGAGCCTTGACCAAACCGGACGCTACCTCCTCGGCGCGAATGGGAAAGGCGGCAGTGTTGACGTCTTCGCGCTTAAACCAGATGGCTCCATCGGCGAGCGCACCGGCTTTGACCAGCATACTGGCCACGGTCCCAACTCCAGCCGCCAGACCACGCCCTATGCCCATTGCATTATCCCAGATCCAACGAACCGTTTTCTCCTTTCCGCCGACCTCGGCACCGATAAAGTTTATCTTTATAAATTCGACGCCGCGAGCGGCAAAATTGCGCCCAATAATCTCCCGAGTGTTTCCGTCACGCCGGGTTTTGGCGCACGCCATCTGGCTTTCCACCCTAACGGCAAAATTGTTTACCTGCTTAACGAAATGGGCAGCGCCTTGGTGGCCTTCCAGTGGGATGCAGACCAAGGCGCGCTCACCCAATTTCAAAGCATCTCCACCCTTCCCGTTGATTTCAAAGGGGAGAATAATTCCGCGGAAATTTTAGTGCGCGCCGACGGCCAATTTCTCTACGCCACCAACCGCGGGCGCGACAGCATCGCCGTCTTCTCCATTGATCCAGTCACGTTCAAGCTCACGCCCATCCAGGATATTTCCACGCAGGGCAAGACCCCGCGTGTGTTGTCCTTCGACCCCACGGACAAGTGGATCATCGCAGGAAACCAGGACTCGAACACCGCCATGGTATTCCGCGTGGATGACAAAACAGGCAAACTCACGCCGGTTGGCACACCCGTCCCGGTGCCAGCCCCGAGTTGCGCCGGTTTCCCGCCCGCGCCAGCCAAATAAGCAATTACTGCATGAAAAAGCCGCTGCTTGTGCTGCTGGGGCTTGAACTGGCCTATTGGGTGCCGGCCCGGCTGTTGGTGCATTACTATCCGGGCGATGCGATTGCCAAGGAGCTTATCTGGACGGGAATCCGGCTGGCGTCGGCCTTGGCGGTTTACTTTTGTTTTAGAAGAGTCATTTGGCCCAAGGGAGAACAACGACGCCCAGGAATTGATTGGCTGGTCATCGCGAGTGGCGCGGCCTTTGTGGCGGCACCGGCATTGACGCAGAGTTTTCGCATGACCTACCCGGCCAATGTGGTTTATGCCGTGACGAGCGTGGCCGTGGGCTTGCGCGAGGAGATGGTCTATCGCGGAGTGCTGCAACGCATTCTCACCGATCGTTGGGGATTGCTCATGGCGCTGCTGGTTTCCAACGGGTTTTTTATTTTCTACCATTTTGGCGCCATCCCGTTCACGCCGTATAATGTGTTTCAATTTTTCACGGCCGGCGCCATTCTCGGCCTGATTTACCACCGCACCAACAGCCTGGCCTGCGTAGTCGTGTTGCATGCGGCCTATGACGCCATCCAGTGCTTTACGCCGCTCGTGCACCCGCCGTTTTCTTTGAAATGGGCGGTGGCCATTCTGTTGACGGTGCTCGTTTTGCTGGCGGGCTCGACCCGCGCACTCATCAAACGGCGGAATCCGGCCTGAAAAATCAGTTGGTTGTCGTCGTGCTGGCGGGCGGCGCGCTATTGGGCGGAGGAGCAGGTTTTTGCGCATTAGGGTCGCTCGGCGTGAATTGCTTCAGACTTTGCTGGTACTGATAGTCGTTGATTTCCCCATTCTCGTGGTGTTTCTCCAACTGCTTTTGGGCAAAATCGCTGGGTTGGTCATCCACATCTGGCGAGTTGCACCCGGCCAAACCCACGAGCCCGGCGCAAACCAAAGCCATGAGGGCAAATTTATGGCGGAACATATGCATAAGATAGATACAATTTGTGTCCAGCAGGCCCCGGCAACCTTTTTCGCGCTCACGGCAGCCAGGGATACTGGCGAAAGTTGGGCGGGCGCTTTTCCAGAAAAGCCTTTTTGCCCTCGGCGCCTTCCTCGCTGAGGTAATACAGCAACGTCGCATTGCCGGCCAGCTCTTGGAGGCCGGCCTGGCCGTCGAGGTCGGCATTGAAGGCCGACTTGAGGCAACGAATGGCCAGCGGGCTTTTGGTCAATATTTCCTGCGCCCACTGCACGCCCTCCGTTTCGAGTTGGGCGACCGGCACCACGGCATTGACGAGTCCCATCGCGAGCGCGTCAGCAGCGCTATATTGGCGGCAAAGGTACCAGAGTTCACGCGCCTTTTTCTGGCCGACGATGCGGGCGAGGTAACTGGCACCAAAGCCGCCGTCGAAACTGCCGACCTTGGGGCCGGTTTGGCCAAAAATGGCGTTGTCGGCGGCGACGGTAAGGTCGCAAATGACATGCAGTACATGGCCGCCGCCGATGGCGTAGCCCGCGACGAGCGCAATGACGACCTTGGGCATGGAACGAATGAGCTTCTGCAAATCGAGCACGTTGAGGCGGGGTGTTCCACGCTTATCCAGGTAGCCTGCCGCGCCGCGGATGCTTTGGTCGCCGCCGGAGCAAAAGGCGTACTTGCCGTCCTTGTGCGGGCCCGCGCCGGTGAGCAGTACCACGCCGATGGCGGGATCCTCCCGCGCGTCGGTAAAGGCGTCAATCATCTCAAAAATAGTCTCCGGGCGGAACGCATTGCGCTTCGCCGGGCGATTGATGGTCACCTTCGCGATGCCGTCGCACTTGTGGTAGAGGATGTCCTCGTAGTCGCGAATTTTTTGCCATTTCATGGTTTAAAGAGCGTGGGAGATTTCCTGGAATAATTTCGTGCGGAGCGCGGCATCGCGCTTGCGGTCGGTGCGCAGTTCGATGAGACGCAGGCCTTTTTTGGGCAGCGGCAGGAGGGCTTTTTCAAAACCCTTCCAATTTCTCGGACAATGGTAGTCGAGATTGTACAAGGCGGCGAACTTTTTGAAATCAACGCCTTGCGGGGTGGCAAAAAGGCGTTCAAAGGGCGGGTCGAATTGCGCGATGGGCAGGTGCTCGAAAATGCCGCCGCCATCGTTGTTGATGAGCACGATGGTCAGGCTGGCGCCATCTGGCAATTCGCGGGCGGCGAGCAAGCCGTTCTGATCGTGGAGCAGGGCCAGATCGCCAGTGTAGAGCACAGTAGGCCGCTTCGTGGCATGAGCAATGCCCAGCGCGGTCGAGGTCGTGCCGTCAATGCCGTTCGCGCCGCGGTTAAAGAAAAAGCGCTGCCCACGTCCGGTTTCCCAGAAAAATTCGCAGTCGCGCACGGGCATGGAGCTGGCGGCGAAGACCGGCGTGCCGGCGGGCAACTTTTTCGAGAGCAGCCAGGCGGCCTTGCCTTCAAAAAGAATAGCGAGGGAGCCAAGACTTTTCGCGCAACTTCCAGTGGCGGTGGTTTCCAGTTTTTTCCAGCGCGCGAGGTAAGCCTTGTTGCTGGTGACCAGTCGGGAGCCCAACTCGTGCAAATGCCCGACCCCGGCCCGCCAATTATAGACGGGCCGGTGCAGCGGGTCCACATTGTCGGGACCGTCGTGAATCATCAGCGTCGGCACATGTAAATTTCCCAGCCAGGTGCGCAAGACCTTGCTCGTGGGCAACGGGCCGAGATGAATAACCGCCTCGGGGGTCAAATTGGTCAGTTGCTTTTGCGAACGCAGGATGAGGTCGTAGTGGCTGATGATTTGGCCGGACAATTTAGGGTCATGACGCAGGGGGCTGAGCGCGTCGGCCAGAATCGGCCAGCCGGTTTTGCGCGCCCAGCGGCCAACAAGGTCCAGGTAGCCGGGATAGATGGCGGGTTGCGCGGGCCCGGCGATGATGACGCCATCGCGCGCCTGCAAAATTTCTTTGGGGCACAGTGAGATGCCATAGCCTGGAAACGGTACTGCACCGAAAAAAGACTGATCCCCATTAAGAATTTGATTCAGATCAATCTGCGCAGGTGCGGCGAAACCAGCTTGGGGCGTGGGCGCCAGTGGTTCGCGGAAGGGGAAATTCAAATGCACCGGGCCGGACCAAGGCAGGATGGCGCGCTCCCAGGCATGGAGTATCGTTTGCCGGAGGTAGCGCAGCATTTCCGGACGATTTTCCGGCAAGGAGACCTCGTGCTGCCAGCGCGGGTAATGGCCGTAAATTTTTACTTGGTCAATCGCCTGACCGGCTTGGCAATCGCGCAATTCAGGCGGGCGGTCGGCGGTTAACACCAGCAACGGGACGGCACTGTAACTGGCCTCGATAATCGCGGGCAAAAAATTCGCCACCGCGGTGCCGGAAGTGCAAACCAACGCCACTGGAATTCCTGAGGCGCGGGCCAAGCCAAGCGCGTAAAATGCCGCTGAGCGTTCATCGAGTACGGAGATGCAGGCGATTTCCTTCTGCCGGGTCAGTCCCCAAACCAAGGGAGCCGAACGCGAACCAGGGGCAATCACTGCATACCGCAGGCCCAGTCGTGCCAAAGTGCCTGCGGCAATTTCGCCCCACAGGCAGTTGACATTAGGAATGGACGTTGCGGCCATCGGGGTGATTAAGATTTACCGCAACTCGCGCAAGCTACGCAAGATAAACAAGTTACCTCAGTGCGTGCAAAAGGGCCGCCAGTTTCAGATCCGTCTCAGCCTTTTCATCGGTGGGCACGGAGCCCTCGACGATGCCCGCCCCGGCAAACAAGCGCGCCTTGGCGCCGTCCATCAGCGCGGAGCGAATGGCAACCACAAATTCTCCGTCACCCGCTACATCGAACCACCCCACCGTGCCGGCATAGAGGCCACGGTCAAATGGTTCCAAGCGGGCAATATCCGGCACCACGGCGTCGCGGGGCTGGCCGCCAACTGCCGGTGTCGGATGCAACGTCGCCAGTACATCAAGCAAGTGCATTCCGGGTGGCATGGTTGCGGTCACGGGCGAGCACAGGTGCTGCACGTTGGGCAGCAAAAGCAGGCGCGCCCGTTCGGCGGAAACAGAAGCCAGGCCCAGATTATTCAGCCGCCGCAGGATGGTTTCGAGCACCACCTGGTGTTCGTGGACCTCCTTGCTCCGCTCAAGAAAATCGCGGCCAAGGCGCGCGTCGTCAGTCGCGGTTGTGCCGCGGGGCGCAGAAGCGGCCAGGGCTTCGGTGGATAATTGCCGACCGTGGACTTTGGCCAGTCGTTCGGGAGTGGCGCCGATGAAACTTTGCCCACGGCCATTCGCCAGCGAAAAACCATAACACGCCGGAAAACGCTCGCGCAGAAGATTCAAGGCGTCGAGGGGTAGAAACGGTGACGACTGTTGGAGGTCAAGCGCGCGGGCTAAAACAATTTTGCGGTACGCCCCGGCGCGAATGCGGGCCAGCGCCTCGGCCACGGCGGCCTCGAACCAGCCCGTGCCACCGGTTTCGGAGACTTGACTGGGGGCGATGGGCGAGCGTGCTACCGGTGCGGGGTAGGGAAAGGCGGAAAACTTAGCGTGGGCGGCTTGTACGCGCTTGGCCAGTGCGGCGATATCGGTGTCGGGCGTCACCCGTACATTCGCGACCGCGACGTAGCGGCCATGGCTGGCGGCCACCTGCCAGCGGGGCAGAAAGACCGTGGCGGGAGCAAACACGGTATCCGGTGCAGCGGCGTCATTAAAAGTAAATCCGGCAAAAAAATGCGGCCCGGCGCGCGGGGCGTCGAGGTCGCCGATGGCAATCAGGCGCGAGCTTGCTTCCGCCGCCCAATCGCGCATGGCAGCGAAACGACCCGGTCCGGTAAAGGTTGCTGACTCGATGGCGTCGGCCCCGGCCATGGCTTCTTCCTGCGACGGCTTTTCCAAATAGAAATGCAGTTCGTGCTGCTCGTAAATGGATTGGAGCACAGCGAGCGGGTCAATGTGCGTCACCTCGAGCGAGATGCTGCCCAGCCGCGCGCGGCCATCGCGCTGAGCCTCGCTGCGGCAAAATTCCAGGAAACCGGCCAGAGCGGCCGGGTCGCAACGGGGAAAACGCTCTTCCGGCACTCGGAGCATAAAAGGACTGCCCTAGCCTGCCTTGGGCGGCTCGATTTTTGGGAAAAGGATGATTTTCTCACTCAATGACGCACCGGCCAGCCGTTCGTCCCAGACCAGATTACCGTCCCACTTTTCGACAGGCGGCTGACCCAATAGGCCGAGAATTTTGGCCGAAATTTCAGGCATGACGGGGGTGAGCGTCACGGCAGCCAGGCGCACACCTTCGGCAAGATGCGCGAGCGAGGACTGCACCCGGGCCTGATCAGCCGGGTCAGCGGACTTGGCCAGTTTCCAGGGTGAACGCACATCGAGGTAGCGGTTGATGGCCTTGACAAAGGTGTTCAGTTTTTCGAGCAATAAATGGAATTGGTAGCCATCGGCCAGCGGGATGATTTCCGGGGCAAAGGTCTGCCACTCGGCGCGGAGGGTGCGCTCCGGCTCTTCGGCGATGGTGGCGACGGGCACTTTGCCGCTGCTGTAGCGCGAGGCCATATTGAGCAAGCGGGCGACGCAGTTGCCGAGGTCGTCCGCCAACTCGCTGTTGTAGCGGGCGGTAAACTGCTCGACCGAAAAATCCCGATCCTGGCCGACCGTCACTTCCCGCGTCAGGAAATAACGCAGCGGCTCCGGTCCCTGACGCGAAAGCAGATCGAGCGAACTTTCAACCGGCTGGCCGAGCGCCTTGGCCTTTTCGATGTCGGTCTTGGATTCCTTTTTTCCACCAATGAGCACAAAGCCATGCACGAGCAACTGGCGCGGCAGTGGCAAGCCGAGGGCCTTGAGCATAATCGGCCAATACACGGCGTGGGCGGGGACGAGGATGTCTTTGCCAATGACCTGGACATCCGCCGGCCAGTTTTTTTCAAACTCCGGCGTCCCGTAGCCGACGGCGGAAATATAATTCACGAGCGCGTCGAACCAGACGTAGGTGACAAAATTTTCGTCAAACGGCAGCGGAATGCCCCAAGCCAGACGTTCAATCGGGCGCGAAATGCAGAGATCATTCAGTGGCTCCTTGAGAAATTCGACCACCTGTTTCTGGCGGTAAGCGGGGAAAATCCAGTTGGGGTTATCATGCAGGAAATCACTCAGCCATGCTTGATGCCGGGCTAGCTTGAAGAAGTAATTTTTCTCCACCACCTCGACGACCTCGCCATAAATCTCCGGCCATTGGCCGTTGACCTGGTCCTTCTCCAGTAAAAACTGTTCCTGGCGGGCACTATAGAAGCCGCGGTATTCGCCCGGGTAGATGTCGCCCTGGTCATACAGCTTTTGCAGCACGGTGCGGACGGCCTGCTGGTGGCGGGGCTCGGTGGTGCGCAGGTAGTCGTCGTTGGAAATATGCAGGGTTTGCAGCAGGGTCTTGAATTCGACCGCGATTTGGTCGCATAACAATTGCGGAGGAATCTGGCGGGCCTGGGCGGATTGCTGGACTTTCTGGCCGTGCTCGTCCAACCCGGTCAGGAAATGCACCGACGTGCCGCGCAGACGCTGGGTGCGCGCAATCACGTCGGCCAGCACCTTTTCGTAGGCGTGGCCGAGGTGGGGCGACCCATTGGCGTAGTCAATCGCGGTGGTGATGAAAAATTGCTTCATGGCAGTCTCTTCCCGAACCTGGGGAAACGGTCACTCAATCAAATTAAGCGGCCTGGGGCAAGCCGGGGATGGCTGGCCGGCCGGGACGGGCAAAAGGCTGGATTTTACAGTTGCACGGGGTGCGGCGGTTTGGTTAGAGTCATCGTTTAACCCTACTATTTTGCCATGTCGCAACATCCCAGTTTCCGTCTCGGCGCCGGCTCCACCGGCAAGAAGCGCAACGTGCTCAAGCGCTTTGAACGCATCGAATTGATGAAGAAGCGCGGCGTCTGGAAAGAAGGCCGCCGGGTGGTCGGCCTGCCCAAGACTCGCGTCGAAGTCTAGGCCCCAAAGGCCTGTTTCCCTTACGCCGGCATACCGGCGGGTTGCGGCCCCGGCCCGAGCTCCTCGCCTTTGCGTTTGGCCTTGTCCGGCGTCGGCTCGACTACCGGCGGCACCACGGGTTTGCGCGGCGGATTGCTGACCACCGGCGAAGTGATGGCGCCAGTCTCCAAAATTTCGTGGACGTGCTTGCCGTCAATGGTCTCGTATTCGAGGAGCGCAGACGCCACCTGATCCAGGCCCACACGGTGTTTAATCAAAATCTCCTTCGCGCGCTGGTATTGCTCCTCCACGATGCGGTGGATTTCAAAGTCAATGCGGCGGGCCGTCTCCTCGCTGTAGCTGTGGGAGCGGCTGATTTCCTTGGCGAGAAAGATTTGATCCTGGGTGTCGCCCAAAGCCACCGGGCCGAGCGGGCTCATGCCCCAGTCACAGACCATCTGGCGGGCGATTTTGGTGGCCATCTTGATGTCGCCAGCTGCGCCGCTGGTGATATTGCCAAACTGTAATTCCTCCGCCACGCGCCCGCCCATCAGCGTGCATAAACGGGTGAGGAGCTGCCGGAAGCCATGATTGAGAATGTCCTTGGTCGGCGCAAACATCGTGCTGCCGAGGCTCTGGCCGCGCGGAATAATGGTGACTTTGTGTAAGGGCAGTTTGCCGTCGTCAATGACGGCCTGGACGATGGCATGGCCGGCTTCGTGATAGGCGACGATTTTTTTATCCTCGTCATCCATGAGTTTGCGGCGTTCGCGACCGTAGGAAATTTTTTCGCGCGCCTCGTCAATGTCCGTCATATGCACTTCGCCCTTGTTGTAGCGGGCGGCGATGAGGGCGGCTTCGTTCAGCAAATTGGCCAGATCCGCGCCGGAGAAGCCGGGCGTGTTGCGGGCTACAATCTGCATGTCCACCGCTTTATCCAATTTGATTTTCTTGGCGTGGACGCGCAGGATTTCGGCGCGGCCGTTGAGGTCGGGCAAATCAATGATAATCTGGCGGTCAAAGCGGCCGGGGCGCAACAACGCGCTGTCGAGCACGTCGGGACGATTCGTTGCGGCAATAATAATGACGCCTTCGTGGCCGTCGAAGCCGTCCATTTCCACCAGGAGGGAATTGAGAGTCTGCTCGCGTTCGTCGTTGCCCCCACCCCAGCCGGCGCCACGCTGGCGGCCCACGGCGTCAATTTCGTCAATAAAGATGATGCAAGGGGCGTTTTTGCGGCCTTGCTCAAACATGTCGCGCACGCGGGCGGCGCCGACACCCACGAACATTTCAACAAAGTCGGAACCGGAAATGCTGAAGAAGGGCACTTCGGCCTCACCCGCGACGGCTTTGGCCAGCAGGGTCTTGCCCGTGCCGGGGGGGCCGACCATCAGCACGCCCTTGGGGATGCGACCGCCAATGCGTTGGAATTTTTTCGGGTCCTTGAGAAATTCGACGACTTCCTGCACTTCCTCCTTGGCCTCGTCGCAACCGGCCACGTCGGCAAAGGTCATGCGTTCGCGGTCGCGCGTCAACATGCGGGCGCGGCTTTTGCCAAAGGCCATCGCGCCGCGGCCGGCGATTTTGAACTGGCGCATCAGCACATAGTACAGCACCAGGACGATGATGAACCACGGGAGCAGGTTAATCAGAATGTTGATGAAAATGTTGTTGCCGGCCGTCTCCTCAACTTTGACGCCGCTGTCGGGCGCGGTCAGCGAGTTGTAGAGTTGCTCCGTCACGCGACCACTGGCGGTGAACTTGATGGTGGGCGCCTCGCCCTCCTTGGCGCGGTTCGGATTATCCATTTCACCGTTGATGACGTACCACTCGTCGCCCCCACCACTGGTGGGGTCGCTCTTCAATGTCATGCTGGTGATGGGATGGCTCTTGTCGTAAAACTTCTGGACCATTTCCTGCATGGTCAAGGTTTGCCGAGGCGCGGCGGATGTCGTCGAAACCGCGGACCACAAGGCAATGAGCAAAACAAAGAGGCCCAGCCAGATCAGGAGGACTTTGGGCTGGAAACGGTCGGGTTGGCCGCCCGGTAGCGGCGTTTTCTTGCGTGGATTGGGAGTGTCACTCATTGGTCACGGGATTGGTCATTCTGTCGCTTTAGGAACGGTAAGTCAACTCTAGAGCAGCCCGGGTCGCGGCCCCGACGCGCAAAGCGTGGGCTGGCGGCAAACCCGGTACCCACAGAGGCTCATCGTCATGACTACAGACAACGGGAAGCCGGTGACGTTCCTTCAGCGGAATCTTTTTATCCATGAACAAATCCTGCAATTTTCGGCGGCCCGGTGCGCCGAGCGGACGATAGCGGTCACCCGGTTGCCAGGAGCGCACACGCAACACCAAATCGGCGGGTTTGGCGGGCAAGGCAAAGAAGGCCTTTTTCGCCGGATTAATTTCGCCGGTCTTTAGTTCGTTTAAAAATTTTGCGTTCACGGCCATGGTGCGCGCGACCAACTTCGTTCCATTGGGCAAAATCAGAGTTTGACCCGATTTTAATTCCAACGGCCCCCAGGAGACCGGCGGGAATGGGCCGGCGCCACCGCTGAGGGACAAGCCATGGGCGTCCACCACCAGCCAGCGGCCCGGCCCGGCGCTCCACCGGCCGGGCTGCAAATGGACCAAGGCGTCGAGCAAGGTGTCAAAAGCGTGGGCATTTAAATTTGTATCCACTTGGTTTTGCCGCAGCCACCACCAGAGGCAGCGTCGGACGACCGCCCGCGGTTGGTTTGATAATCGGGCAAACAGCAAGGACTCGCCCGCCGGCAAATGGCGCATCACGGCGACAGTCAAGGTTTCCAACGCGTCGCCATCGTCTTCGAGCATGGCCCGGGCACGGGCCACCCCGGCGTCCAAATCCCGCGTACCAATCGCCTTTTGCCAGACCGGGATGACATCGTGCCGGATGCGGTTGCGTAGAAAATGGCCTTTGGCGTTGCTCAAATCTTCGCGCCAGGTGGCCCCGGCGGATTTTAACGTCTTAAGCAATTCGTCGCGGGACAAATCAAGCAACGGGCGCAACGCGACGACGCCATCGGGGAATTCTCGCACCGGACGCGGCGCGCACAGGCCACTCGCCCCGCTGCCGCGAGCCAAACGCATCAGCATCGTTTCCGCAATATCGTCGCGTTGGTGGCCGAGGAAAATAATCCGCCCGTTACCGGCTTTCAATTGCTCGCGGAAAAAATTCCAGCGCGACTCACGCAACGCGGCTTCACTTAAGGCGCCACCCGGTGCGCGACGCGCAGCAACAAAAGCAATGCCAAGTTGTCTGGCCAGGGCTTCGACAAATTGTGCGTCAGCGGCTGAGTCGGCCCGGGTTGCGTGGTCAAAATGAAATACCCTCAGCATTTTTCGTTTTTTAGGAAAATGCGCCCAGATTAAAAGAAGTAACGCGACGGAATCTGAACCACCCGAAACCGCCACAGCCCAAGATTCCTTCTCATTGGCATAATGCTCAATCCACGCCTGCGCTCGCGGATGCAAACGGGCGATGGGAATCGCTTCGCCGGCCATCTCGGCGATTTGCTTCCAGGATTTCGCGGCAGGTTTTTTCAAGCCTCGCCAATATACTCGCCGCCATACCACCGATGCAATACCTCGGGCACGCGGACGCGGCCGTCGGCCCCGAGGTTGTTTTCCAGAATCGCCGCCAGCACCCGCGGCACGGCGAGGCCGGAACCGTTGAGGGTGTGGACGACCTCCGTCTTGCCGCCATCGGCCGGGCGATAGCGAATGCCCGCGCGGCGGGCTTGAAAGTCGGTGAAATTCGAGCAACTTGAAACTTCGAGCCAGCGTTTTTGCCCGGCAGCCCAGACTTCCAAGTCGTACTGCTTGGCGTGCGGGAAACCGATGTCGCCCGCGCAAATCAGCAGCACGCGATACGGCAGGCCGAGTTTTTGCAACAGTCGCTCGGCATCGAGGCGAAGTTTGTCCAGTTCTTCAAAGCTCGACTCCGGCTTCACCCATTTGACCAGCTCGACCTTGTCGAATTGGTGCAGGCGGTTGAGCCCGCGCACATGCGCACCCCAGCTCCCCGCCTCGCGACGGAAGCACGGCGTGTAGCCGCAGCGGTAAAGCGGCAGGTCTTTTTCCGCGATAATTTCGTCGCGGAAAAAATTTGTGACCGGCACCTCGGCGGTCGGGATAAGGTAAAGATTGTCCACGCCGACGTGGTACATCTGGCCTTCCTTGTCGGGCAACTGACCGGTGGCCGTGGCACTGGCGGGGTTGACCATCAGCGGCGCCCAGACTTCGGTGTAGCCCGCAAGGCGCGCTTCCTCGAGAAAGAAACTCACCAACGCGCGCACGAGGCGCGACATGTCGCCGACGTAAAACGGAAAGCCCGCGCCGGTGACTTTCACACCGCGCTCGAAGTCCACGTATTTGGAAAACCACGGGATGTCGAAATGCGGCTTGGCGTGCGGCGAAAGCTTGGCGACATCGCCCCAAGTGGAGGCAACCACGTTGTCCGCCTCGGTGCGGCCCTCGGGCACACTGGGGTGCGGTAGGTTGGGCAGCGTCAGGAAAATTTTCTCCCATTCTTCGTCAGTCACTTTGGCGGCGGCTTCGAGTTCTTTAACATGCGCGGAGATTTGCTTCATCTCGGCGACTTTGGCCAAAAATTCCGGCGTGCCTTTGGGGAGCTTCGCCATGTCGGCGTTGGCGGCCTTTTGCTTGGCGCGGGCGTTCTCGGCCTCCGCCACGGCGGCACGGCGCCTGGCGTCGGCGGCAAAGATGGCGTCGAAGTCCACGGTGAATTTCTTGCGGCCCACAGCCTGGCGCACGCGGTCGGGCTCTTCACGCAGTAGCTTGAGATCAATCATGGGAGGGAAACGGGCCATTCTGGGCTGCAACAGGAAAATTGCCAGACAGAAAAGAGAAAGACTCCCTTGCTCCATTGTTTGCTTTACAATACTGGATGATGCGTTGACATCATTCAGGTTGATGCTATGATGCATTCATGAGAACAACCATAGACTTGGCTCCTGATGTCCTCAAGCGATTGCGCGATACTGCGCACGAGGAAAACCGCCCCTTCAAAACCATTGTTGATGAAGTCGTGCGAGTTGGTTTACTAACGCGCCAGCCTCCCCAATCCAAACAGCCGGTCGAGTTTCCAACATGGAATTTTGGGTTCACGCCCGAAGTGAATTTAACTAAAGCGCTCGCATTGGCCGCCGAACTGGAAGATCAGGAAATTATCCGGAAGATGGAGTTGGGCAAATGATCGTGCCGGACGCCAATATTTTTATTTACGCCGCAGACATTGGTGCCCCACAGCACACTTTGGCCAAAACCTGGCTGGAAAAAGCGCTCGGCGGCAGCGAACGGGTTGGTCTCGCGTGGTTGGTGTTGCTGGCCTTTCTGCGTGTAACGACCAAGAGTGGGTTATCCCGGCAGCCAATGCCTGTCGACTCGGCATTTGATGCGGTTGATAAACTGTTGGCTTTGCCCACGGTAGAAATCATTCACCCAAGCCGCGACCATGCGCTTAAACTCAGGCGACTTCTTGCTGCCGCCGGCACCGCTGGTAATTTAGTCACCGACGCCCACCTCGCCGCGCTGGCCATCGAAAACGGCGCGGAACTGGTCACCTTCGATCGGGATTTTGGGCGCTTTGCCGGCTTGAGGTGGAAGTTGCTTCAAACATCCTGACAAACCCGTTCTTGCCAAGGTCCGCGCACTCCGGTTATTGATAAACCCGGATGTTTGGTCTTCGCCACCCCTCGAAGCTCATCCGCCCGCGCCATTTACTGATGCTGGGTGTGGTTGGTCTATGTTTGTT
>CAZCMU010000050.1:0-13801 GCA_964499725.1 uncultured Opitutales bacterium | reverse complement strand
CAACGAGTCAGCACCCAGGTGGGATAACCGACGCCTTTGGTGGCGTACTTGAGCATATAGAGAAAATCATCATTGGTAATCCGTTTGACGTTGACCCGCCCGAGGCCCCAAAGATGGTCGAGCAGGTCGCTGGGGATGTATCGGCGAGTCAGCAGGATGACATGGATATGAGGCCAGCCGTCTTCATCCGCGTGGAATTCCACTTTCACACAGTAGGCCGCGTCAATCTGGTACAGTTTGCCATCCCACTTGATGCCTTTTCTCAACCGAGAAAACATTTTGCGAATTTTCGGACGGGCGAATTCAAAGGCTGTCGCTGGACTGCTAAAGAGATTTCGGTCAAAGGTGTAAGTTATGAAGATCATGCCGGAAACATCGGGCAGCCGGGGCCGGAGACGGCGGACGACTTTGTAAATGCCTTTTTCATGGTGCCAGGAGATGGGACTGAATTCGCATAGAAGTCCAAGGAGCGGGGGTGTCTCTCGGGCGCGACCGGCCCGCCCGCTGAACGCAGGCTCTGGCCTTTGCAGCGGGCCTGCCTTGAGCGTTTGGGTGAGGGGTGCGGGTAGTCGTGAGCCGGAGAAAAGTGGTGCCGCCCTCTTTACCTTGGCAGCCAAGGTTGCAGAATGCGGCTTAGTGCTGTTCGACTTTTCCAGAGTCCGGCCATGCCCCTGTTGCGGCGCATTTTTACCGGCCTGTGAGCTGTCAAGGTATTGCTCGCCAGGGCTGTGCTCCACCGTTGACAGCGGGCCGGTGGCGTCCGCAGCTATGGAGGGCATGACAGGTTTGCGGGCAGACCTGGGCGAAGTGTGGCGCGTGCCGCCGTTGTTTGGGGCAGGTGCGCTCATGGCTGGATGGGCTGGGAGGTTTCGCGCAGGAAGCGTTCAAGCTCCCAGAGCGGATACAGCGGGCGACGGGTGGCGCGGGAGGGCCGCAGCAGCCCCCGTTTGGCGAGGCGGTCAACCGTTGCAGGGTCAACGCCGAGGATTTCTGCGGCCTCGACTCTGCCATAGGAAAGTCGAGTGCGGCTATTAGCAGTAGATGTGGGCGTGTTCATACGCCCATAATAAACACCTATATTCTAACATCGTCATTCGACATGCGAAATTGGGCATGTCGCACGATTTACTTGCTGACAATCAAGAGCTTTTCAACTTGATGCGTGTGCATAGCTGGCGAAAAGCAGTTAATCCACCGACCTCTTCCGGCGTCAAAAACTGTGAAAGGAAGGCATGCAGTTCCTCCACCGTGTTAAAAACCTCAACGTAGTCACCGAGAAAGAGAAGGTCTTGGTAGACAAACGTAGCACTAGTCTCGTAGGGAGAGCTTAAATCATCGGCGAAAAGATTTTTTGTCCCCTTCCCGAATTCTTCCGCCAAGTCTTTTTGCTTCGACAGTGGGGAATTATTTAATAATTTGGCCAATGCCTCAGCCGGTGCTCTACGCCAGTTATCCATCAATTCGTTGCCGGATTTCAGAGTGGACAAGTCTATTGGCGAAAGCGGAGTCACGGCTTGCGCAAGAAATTCATCTGTAGAATCCCATTCCGCCACAATTTTTTCAGAAGCATACTTTACGCTAGATAAGAAGCCCAAGTCATTGGCATAGGATAGAATAGCGTCTTCGGGCTTAACTTGGCCTAATCGTATTTTCTTAAATAGTGTCTTTTTGAATATTTCGTGAATTTCCCTTTTCCAGCCAGTGGATGGTTTAAACGGGCTTAATGCCTCCTTCACTCCTTTTAGGGAAAGTGCGAGCGTGTCTAGGTTGATGTTTAGGGTATAGTAGATGTCGTATTGTAATTGCAGGTAAAACTCCCGAAAGTGTTCCGGTCTCTGTAAATGTTGCTTTATTTCCTCAAATCTTTTCTTCCGCACAGTTTCTTGTTCTGGTGTCATAGTGTTATCCGTTTTGCCATCTCGTAAGAGTGTGTGTCGCGTAGGTGTCCGTAAGTTTTGGCGACGAGTAAACCGCCGTCTTTATGGCCGACCCAAGCGGCTATCGTCTTGAAATCCACACCTTTTTCAAGTGCATTGCTGACAAAAAAATGTCTCATGCAGTGATTGGTAAAGTGGGGGAAGCCGTTGAGCTTGCAAGCTGTATCCAGAGCATTCTTGCCGTCGAGAATCGGGACAAGAGGTTGATTAGCTGGGCGAGCGGAATTCTGTTGAAGCCGCTCAATGAGGGCTCGGAAAACAGGAAATAGAGGGACGACCCGCGCTTCATGGTTTTTCGTTCCGAGTTCGCCCCCGGTGACTGTGAAAGAACCGCGTTGCAAATCCACGTCGGCTAGCCGGAAGGAGTTGGCCTCTGCTTTACGCATCCCAGAATAGGCAAGGAGTTCGATAAAATCGGCGGCGTCCTGGTAGCGAATGTCTAGACCGCGAAGGGTAGTGACCAGCTTTTCAAATTGCTCACGGCTGGGAATAAGGACAGTTGCCTTGCCGAGCTTCCGCCGTCCAATGACTTTGGCCGGGTTGTCCATGATCAACCCTTCGCGCTGTGCGTAATCCAACACCGAGCGCATGGTTTCGCGCTCGTTATTGAAAGTTGAGGCAGCGACATCGGGGCTACGACGCTTGGCCCATTCTTCACATTGGAGGCGGGTTATGCCGCGCACAGGGAGAGCGCCGAAAGTTGGCCGCAGTTGCTTTAGGCTCGTTTCCCTACGCAAAGCAGAGGAGGGCTTGAGGTGCGACCGCAGGGAATCAAGCCAGCGTGTGGCAACCTCATCAAATGTCAGGCGAATCTTGCCTTCGCCGAGGTCTAGCCGGTCAACCTTGTCCCGAAATTCTGCTAGGCGACGCTCTGCCAATTTACGGTCTGACGTTTTAAGCGAACGGCGGATTTGCTTGCCGCTCTTCTTGAGCAGGGCATAATAGCCACCCGATGCGTCACTTCGATAAAGGCACTCAGCTACCTTTGAATATGTCCGCCCATGTTTTGGGCCGGGGTTTGTTTGCGTCATTTTCATGCCCACATACTACCGGGTTACACAAACGGGTGACAATCACTATTTTGAGGTCAAAAATCAATTTTGTAACTCATTGTAATTAAACAATTTGCCGGTATAGCTCAGTTGGTAGAGCTACGGTTTTGTAAACCGTAGGTCGTCGGTTCGAGTCCGACTGCCGGCTCCATTTTCCCGTTTTGCGACCATGCCACCGGCGCGTCTATTTATAAAAGTTCCGAATCTGCTGCTCGACGTAGGCTTCGTCCTCCGGCGCCACGGTGCCAATGGCGACGTATTTCTTCAAATTCTCCAGACAGGTGGCCATCTCGGCCTGCGGGTTCGCGCCCGGTTTGTCCGGCAGTAAATCGGTCTTCAGCGCGACCTCCACCGGATTGGGCTGCAAGTGCCCATCCACCCCGTGGACATATAAATCCGAGGACACAAAACCCGGCTTGGCAATGATAATGTGCACATCATTTTGCTTGGCCATAACCGCCTGCGTGGGCGTGGTGCCGATAGCGGTGCCGTCAATCGAGACGGTCGCCTTGGCCGGCGTGGAATTGAACGTGACGGTTTCTTCAAAAACCGCGTTGGGCTGGTCCGCGCAACCGGTGACGAAGAGCGCCGTCAACAGCGCCAGCAGCAAAGCGGGCCGGAGTGGCTGGGGTGCGGAGGGCAGGGAGGTGGGCCTAGTCATAAATTCGTGATGAGACATAGAGCACATCTGGCCGCCCGCCGCCAACCTAATTCCACGGACGCTTTCACCGACTCCAGTCCAGCATGCGCTGGATGGGCAGGCGGGCGCGCTCGATGATGTCGGCGGGTAGTTCGACGCGCGGCTCCAAATTTTGCAGGCAGTCGCGCAGCTTTTCGATGGTGTTCATTTTCATGAAGCGGCAATCGTTGCACGCGCACTTATCCGTCGGCCCGGCGATGAAGGTCTTGTCCGGCACTTCCCGATGCAGCCGGTGGAGCATGCCGGACTCAGTTACCACGATAAAGGCGGGCGCGGGGTTGTTTTTGCAGAAAGACACCATCTTTTCGGTGCTGCAGACTTCGTCAGCCAGGTTGCGGACGGACTCCACGCACTCCGGATGCGCCACGACGAGGGCGCCGGGGAAGCGCATTTTTATTTTCTCAATGGCGCGCGCGGTGAAGAGTACATGCGCATAACAACTGCCCGGCCACAGGCGCATGTTGCGGCCCGTCTTTTGCGAAACCCATTGGCCGAGGTTTTGGTCGGGCACGAACAAAATCTCGCGGTCGGCCGGCACACGCTTAACAATTTTGACGGCGTTGCCGCTGGTGACGATGACATCGCTGAGCGCCTTTACCGCCGCCGAGCAGTTGATGTACGCGACGACATAGAGTCCGGGATTCGCCGCCTTGTACGCAGCCAGACGCTCTGCCGGGCATGA
The DNA here is from genome assembly GCA_964499725.1 of uncultured Opitutales bacterium. Lineage (GTDB taxonomy): Bacteria > Verrucomicrobiota > Verrucomicrobiia > Opitutales > JABDGR01 > JABDGR01. The sequence goes on along the minus strand of CAZCMU010000050.1, from coordinate 9,430 downwards.
ATCGGAGAGGGAGCAACCTGCGGCCAAATCCGGGAGCAGCACGATTTTGTTGGGGTTCACAATCTTTGCCGTCTCGGCCATGAAGTGCACACCGCAGAAAGCGATGACCTCGGCGTCGGCCTTGGCGGCTTCGTAGGAGAGCCCCAGCGAGTCGCCCACGAAATCAGCCACGCGCTGGATGGCCTCAACCTGGTAATTATGCGCGAGGATGACGGCCTTGCGTTCCTTTTTCAGGCGGAGGATATCCTGCTGGATGGCTGACAACGGCGCGGGCGCGCCCCGCAGCGGAGGGATGACGTGCGGCTCGTAGTTGAGTTCGGGCAGGGCGGCATTCATCTCACGACCGCTCCAGTTTTCCCTTATCCGACTTCTGACGCAGGGCGATATCCGCCTCAATCTCAAGAAAAGCCGGGTAATTACGCAGCGAGGCCAGGTCGGGGTCTTCGCGCAGCCATTTTAAATCAACGTAGCCGACTTCGACGGCGCGGCGCAGAGCGCGGACCGCGTCGGCCTTGCGGCGCTTGAGCGCGAGCGAGCAGGCGAGGTTGTAATGCGCGGTCGGGTTATTTGGCGCGAGGCGCACCAGCCGCCGGTCCATCCGCAATCCTTCGTCAATCCGGCCTTCCTTGGTGTATAAACCGCCGAGCAATTCGATGACCTCCGTGTCGGCGGGGTTGTGCTTGAGCACTCCTTCAAAAAACTGGATTTCGAAATCGTGGTTGGGTTGGGCCATGAGGGAATTATTTCTGACGGGTCGAGGTGCCGGTCGCCGTGCCGGCGTGCGGGCAGCGCACCCCGCGCTGGAGGGCGCGGCAGCGGGCGGTGACTTGCAGGCGCTGGGACTCGGGCTCCATGTCACGTTTGTCGCAGACGGTCTTGCCATACCATTCCATGAACGGCGCATCCACTTCAAAAATCTTGTCGCAATCCACGCAGATGAGCTGGGCTTGGAAGGTGCGGGCGCGGGCGTTCGCCATGTAGTATTTGTAATCGCGGCCCACGTCCACTTCGCGCACGAGGCCACTCTCGGTCAAAATGGGCAGGCTGCGGTAAACGGTGGCGCGGGAAATGGAGTCGTCCAGCGCGCGGGCGCGTTCAAGCAGGTCTTCGGCGGTAAAGTGGTCGGGGTGGTTGAAGGCGGCGTCGAAGATGGCCAGGCGCTGGTTGGTCACGCGCAGGCCCTTGCTGACGAGGAATTCCTTAAATCCCTCGCGCGGGTTGGCAATGGCCATCGAAGGCTCCGCTTCAGGCGCGCGGTGCTGCGTGCCTGAGGTCGTGGCGGGGGAGGCGGGGACCGGCATGGCGGTGGGTGGAATTGGCGATTTCGTTATTGAGACAAAATTGACACTAAAGGTCCGGCAGGTCAACGTCAGACACCATGCCGCACGAAGCCGAACTCGATCTGTTCCCCGAAGTAGGGGCGGGCCCGCGCACGGGAAAAAAGGGTGGCGGGGCAGCAGGAAGGGGCGGGGAGAGTCGCCCGGATTTGGTTGAGGTTCTCCCGTTGGCGGGGGTGGACCACGCACTGGCCTACCGGATTCCGCCGCATCTGGCCGGGCAGGTGAAGCCGGGGTGTTTGGTGCGCGTTCCATTGCGCAATGGATTGGTGCTGGGCATTGTCGAGCGTCTGGGCACCGGCCAGGATGTGCCGGAAGCGAAGGTCAAAAACATTTTTGAATTACTCTTTCCTGAGCCCATTTTGACGTCTGATTTGCTGGCGCTGGCGAAATGGATTTCCGGTTATTACCTCGCGGCGATGGAAACGGTGTTCGAGACAATGATCCCAGTGCCGGTACGCGCGGGGATGGCGATGAAAATGGAGCGGCTGTTACGGGTGGGCCGATTGACGCTGACCGACGAAGAGCTGGCCGGACTCGAACGCCGGGCCAAGAAGCAGGCAGCGGTGTATAAATTTCTGCGCCAACAAACAAAACCCGTTGCGCGCGGGTTGGTGATGGGGCGATTGAAAATTTCTCCCGCGACGCTGGATGCGATGGTGGCAAAGGGAATCGCTGAGGAAGGCCGCCAGGAGAATCCCCGCGTGGCGTATGCCGATGAAATTTCCGATGCCGAAATGGCCGCCGCCAGTGCAGTCGGCGCTTTTGAAATCAACGAAGCCCAGCGCGCGGCGATCGCCGACATTGGCGCGAGTCTGGCGAAGGGAAAGTTCCAAACGCATTTGTTGCACGGCGTCACCGGTTCGGGCAAGACGGAGGTGTACCTGCGCTCGATTCGCACGGCACTGGCGGAGGGCGGGGGAGTGATTTATTTGGTGCCCGAGGTGGCGCTGACGCCGCAAACGGTGGGCCGGTTGCGCTCGGCGCTGGCGGACAGCGGCACAAAAGTCGTTGTCTGGCATAGCCATTTGTCAGCGGGCGAGCGGTTCGATTCCTGGATGGCGGTGGCGCGGGGCGAGGCGAGGGTGGTGGTGGGCGCGCGCTCGGCGGTGTTTGCTCCGGTGGCAAATTTGCGGCTCGTCGTGGTGGATGAGGAGCACGAGCCGGCGTACAAGCAGGAAGAGTCGCCCCGTTATCACGGGCGCGATGCGGCAGTTTATCGCGCGAAATTGGCGCAGGCTGTGTGTGTGCTCGGCTCGGCGACGCCGTCGCTGGAGTCGCTGCTCAATGCCAAACAAGGCCGCTATAAACTCAACCGCTTGCCGGAGCGCGTGGATGGCCGCGCGATGCCGATTATGCGCCTGGTGGACCTGCGCCACCAAAGCACCAAGGGCCACGGCCCGGCGGTGATTTCGCGCGAGCTGGCCGAGGCCATGCGCGAGCGCTTCGAGAAAAAAGAACAGAGTATTTTATTCCTCAACCGCCGCGGTTATTCGGCGAGTTTGCAATGCCCGACGTGCGGGTTTGTGGCGAATTGCAAAAATTGCAGTGTCACGCTCACCTACCACCGCACGGACGAGAAGCTGCGCTGCCATTGGTGCGGCCACCAGGAGCCCGCGCCGCGCCGCTGCCCACAGTGCAAAGCGGAGGATATTCGCTGGAAAGGTTTTGGCACCCAGCGCGTGGAGGACTCGGCCCAGCGGGTGCTGCCGCGGGCGAAAATTGTGCGGCTCGACGCCGACACGATGGCGAAGCGCACGCTGTTTCGGCAAATCTTGAGCGACTTCCGCAAGGGGAAAATTGACGTGCTCGTCGGCACGCAGATGATTGCGAAGGGCCTCGACTTCCCCAACGTGACGCTGGTGGGTCTCGTCAATGCGGACCTGTCGCTGCACCAGGCGGATTTTCGCGCGCATGAGCGGACGTTTCAATTGCTGGTGCAGGTGTCGGGCCGCGCGGGGCGCGGGGACAAGGCGGGCGAGGTTTTTGTGCAGACGTACACGCCCAGCTCGCCGTCCATCCAGTTTGCCAAGCGCGCGGATTTCGACGGCTTTCTCGAGGCCGAGTTGGCGCAGCGCCGTGAATTTCATTATCCCCCGGCACGGCGGCTCATCCGCCATCTTTTTCGCGGGCACAATGCGGAGAAGGTGAAGTTTTACGCCGAGCAATGGGCCAAACGCGCCGAGATCTTATTAAAAGACGCCGCCGAACTGCGCGGCCCCGCGCCACCGCCGCTGGAAAAAATCAAAACCTACCATCGCTATCAGTTGTGGTATTTTGTGGACAGCATCACCCGCATTGCGCCGCTCCTGCGACAACTGCGCGAGGAATTTCCGCTGGACAAGGAAGTTCTGGAAACGATTGACGTGGATCCGGTGGATTTAAGTTAAATCCTCAATACGGTGTTTCACAATCCGTCCAGCAACATTACTCCACCGGCACGGGCACTTCGAACCAGAATTGGGAGCCGGCGCCGGGTTCGGAAATCACGCCGATGCTACCGTGCTGGGCGTCCATCGCCAGTTTGCAGAAGGTCAATCCGAGGCCGCTCGAGCGGCTGTTGGCTTCCGCGGTGGCTTGGAAAAATTTATCAAAGATGGCCTGTTGCTTGGCGGGGTCAATGCCCGGGCCATTGTCGGCGACCTCGACTCGGGCCCGGCCTGGGCGGGGCAGCACACGCACGGAGATTTGCCCATTTTGCGGCGAGGTGAAGGCGATGGCATTCCCCACCAGGTTGGAAACGACCCGACCCAGCAGGCCGGGGTCGCCCAGGGCGGCGAGCGGAATGGGCGCGCTTTCCATTTGCAAGCGGCGTTCACCAAACAGCGGCCGGAGTGGCGACACCGCGTTGTCCACCACTTGCGATAAATCGTGGGCGACGGCATGTACAGGCATGTGACCTGCCTCCAAACGGTGGATATCGAGCAACAAATCAATTTGCAGGCCGAGTTTGAGGGCGGCCTGGAGCGCCTGATGCAGGCAATGGGCGGGCCGTTGCTCCAGTTTTTCACCCGCCTGCATGCGCAATAGTTGCAGGTAGCCCTCGAGGGCCGAAAGCGGAGTGCGCAGGTCATGGACAATCATGTGCAGGAGACTTTCCTTAAGATGCTCCTGGCGGGTGATTTCCCGCAGTTTCGCCTCGACCTCGCTGTACAACTGGCGGAGGCGGACGGCGTTGCGCACGCGCAAAAGCAAATCCGGCAAATCCACGGGTTTGAATAAAAAGTCATTGGCCCCAGCCCGCATGCCCCGCAGGCGGTCTTCCCGTTCGTGCAGCGAAGTCAGCAACAGCACGGGAATCATGGCCGTCTGGGGATTACTTTTGAGTTTCTCGCACACGGCAAACCCATCCATCCCGGGCATCTTGACATCGAGCACGATGGCATCGGGCAATTCCAACTCCGCGACCCGCAGGGCTTCCAATCCATTGGTGGCGGTGGTGACTTGATGCCCATAGGAGCCGAGCCAGTCCGCCAGCAAGATACGGTTGGGTGCTTCGTCGTACACGATTAGCACATGTCCGGTTGGGGGTGGGGTTTTGACCTCAGGAAAACCGTTTAGCGAACGATTTCTCTGTTCGATTGAAGCAGGAGAATTAGGCATGGAAGGGAATCTTTCCGCTGGCGTTATATTTTCAATGAGGGGTATTCTGTCATTGACGCGGGTAAAACAGAACCGCAATCGAGTCGGTTGGCCTGGGGTGTTCTCCTACCAATAAAACTGCGCAATGAGGCTGGCTGAGGCCGTTAATTTCGCGCAGATAGTTCTTTCTTCCGGCCAAAACAGGCGAGGAGATAACAGCCAGCCATTCGCCGCCCGACCAATTCATTCCCTCATCTGGCAAGGGAAATCAAACCCTGCCGCGGGGACGGTCGGCTGGAAGACCCAACCTAAATTCCATCCCCGTGGTTGACGAATTCCTCGAGGTTGTCGAGGTTGTGGCTCATCGAACGGGAGGGTTCGGAGGCTTCGGCGCGGCCGACAATCTTCGCAGGCACGCCGGCCACGGTGGCGTGCGGGGGCACGTCGTGCAGCACAACGGAATTGGCGCCGATTTTCGCACCTTGACCGATGATGATGTTGCCCAAAATTTTCGCGCCTGCGCCAATGAGCACGCCGGAGCGGATTTTCGGGTGCCGATCGCCACATTCCTTGCCCGTGCCGCCGAGGGTCACGCCGTGCAGGATGGACACGTTGTCGGCGATGACGGAGGTTTCGCCAACGACGAAGCCGGTGGCGTGGTCGAGCAAAATGCCCGCGCCGATGCGCGCGGCGGGATGGATGTCCACCGCGAAAACTTCGGAGATGAGGCTTTGCAGGTAGAGCGCAAGGTCGGCACGCCCGGTATTCCACAAATGGTGGGCGAAACGGTAGCACGTCAGCGAATGAAAGCCCTTGAAATAGAGGATGGGGGTGAGCAGGTCGCGGCAGGCGGGGTCGCGTTCGCGGATGGCCAGGATGTCGGCCTGCACCTGGAGAATAATGTTGGGGTTTTTGGCCAAGGCATCGCTAAAAACCTCGACTAGATGGCTTTCCGGCGTGGAATGGTAGGCCAGCTTGCGGGTCAGGCGCACGCTCAGGGCTTCCTCCAGCGACGACCGGCTGAGGAACACGTCGTTAATCAACGGCGCGAGGGCAGGCTCGCGCGCGGCGACGGCCTCGGCATCGGCGCGGATTTTTAACCAGAAGTGGTCGGGCTGGGTCATGGGCGCAAGGGGTCAACTGTGCCAGACCTGACCCCAAAATGCCAGAGCGGAGTTTGGGTCGTATCCTCCGGCCTGACCCACATTTTAATTTTTCGCGACCGGCGCGTGAAGAAACTTGCTCGCAAACTCGAGGAAGGTCGGCCAGTTCGGGACATCCGTGTGGCCCTGTTCGTGCAATCGAAAGCCGAGGTCGCCGTCAATTAGCGGGACTTGGATGGCAGGAAACTCGGTCGTGCCCAGGTCCTTTTTGCCCAGCAGTTTGTAAACCGGGCCGGCAGCTACGACCGCATCGAACATGCCGCGCGGGTCCGCCCATTTGTCATTATTGCCCGCGCCTTCGCCACCCCCGGCACCAACAAACACAGGCCGCGGAGCGCACAGGTCGACCAATTCGTGCGCATCCACTGGCAAATCATTCCAGGTCAGCGGGCCGGCGTACTTTATAAAATTGCCCGCCATCCAGTAGTATTCCCCTGCAGCCAGGTTCTCCACCAATTCGCCCCAATTGCGGCGGTGCAGTTTGACGCCGCCTTCGCCCGAGGAGCTGGCGTACGCGATGGCGAAACGCTGGTCATAGGCCATGGCGATAATAGTTGCCTTGCCCCAGCGAGAATGGCCCTCCAGACCAACTTGCTTGGCATCCACGGCCGGGTCGGACTCAAAATAATCCAAGGTGCGACTCGCGCCCCATGCCCAGGCGCGCAACACGCCCCAATCCTCCGGCTGGCGGGGTTGGCCTTTGTTCATCAAGCCGATGATGCCTTGCGAAAGGCCCCCGCTGTTGTCGGCCTGGATACTGCTGGTGCTTATGGTGGCCGCGCCCCAGCCTTTGGCCAACAGTTGTTGCTGCCAGGATGGCGCTGCCCCCGCAGGGCCGCTTGGTGCAGTGCCTCCGCCCGGCCCAGCCCTACCAGCCACGGCGTTTCCACGGGGCGGTCCACCGCCGCTGAATTGCATGATCACCGGCACGGGACCCGCGGCGTTGGCCGGGGTCGTCAACGTCACCTGGATATTAACGGAAACAAGCGGATAGGAGGAATTGTCCACGTGGCCAACAAGCTGTTTTGTGATGGTGGGATAATTGCCCATCACTCCCTGGGTGGTGCTGGCCACTTCCCACGTCACCTTCGGGGTGTGCGCAGGCACGCGGCCATAAATCTCCCGGTCAAAATCCTCGACGATTTCCGGGCGGCGCTGGTTCCACCACTGGTCGGGCGTGGTGACTTTCTGGCCGTTTTTTAAGACGAGCGCGTCCGGCAGGTTGGGGTAGGGGTTTGCCTTCGACTCATCATAATTGACTTTGTTGGGCGAATTGGGGTCGCTTTGATTGGCGCCCGGCCGGAGCGTGGTAATATGCAGCAAGTCCATCATCATCTGGTGCCCCTGTTCCGCGGTCAACGTCATGGGCGGAGGCAGGTTGTTGGGGGTGGCGTCCGCGGCGCGGGCCGCCGGGCCGGCGAGGGAAAGCAGGCCGAACAAGGAAGTGAGTTGGCGAATCAGTTTGGTCGTGGAGGGCATGGCGGGGTAATGGGGTGGCGTAAGTATCGGTAATAAAACTGGCGGGCGGTCAGCGTAGTGACAACTGCAAATTGGCCGGCGGAACCTTTGACAATCCCGGCTGGTTGTGTTTATTAATACAGTTACCCGAACCGATTTTAGCATGGACTCCAGTACCACTTTCCCCACCCCGCCCGCCGCCACCACGCCATTGCGCCGCAAGCTGGCCATGGTCGGCTTCGTCATTTTCTGCCTCTACGTGGCCGCGCTGTATGTACTGGCGCTGGACCAGCAATTTCACTGGGGCTTGTTTCCGAGCAAGGTGGACCAGCAGCTCACCGCGCAAGTGCAGCAGTTGGGCGATGGGTCGTTGACGGCGGAAAAACATCAGGCGCTGGTGGACGACATCGTCAGTTGGAACACCTTTGCCGTGCCGGTGCTCATCAAGGCCATTGAGAAAGGGCCGTCCAATGTGCGCGACCCGGCGGCGCAATGTTTGCAGCAAATTTCGACAAAATTCTATGGCGCCGACATCACCTCTCTGGGCACCGACCCGGCGAAGCTCCACGCGTGGTGGGACAAGTTGCAGGCCGATTGGGCGAAGGCCGAGAGCGAGCAGAAGTGATGGGATGGGCTTGCCCTCCATGGCTCCGGAGGAGCGAAGGAGGGATTCGCATTGACCCGGGCGGGCGGGGCATGGCATCGTTACCGCTCGCGCAGCAACGCGTCATGCTTCCGTAGTTCAATGGATAGAACACTGGCCTCCGAAGCCGGTGATCTGGGTTCAAGTCCCAGCGGGAGCACCCGTTTGAGCCGTCGGTGTAGCTTTGCCGATAAAGTGTCAGAAACCTTCGTTATGAACCTGTCAGAGCTGTTTCCGGATGACTTTGAGTTCCCGTTGGCGTTTTGCGGTGGTTCTGGGATAGCTCATCTTGAGCCCTTTGAGCGCATCAAGAACAATTTTCGAGACAATCAACCGGGCGCTTTCTTTGTCATCGGCGGGAACGACGTACCAAGGCGCGTGATGGGTGCTGGTCGCATGCAGGCAAGCCTCGTAAGCCTTCATATAATGTCTCCAGTACTTTCGCTCGTGAATATCCGCGAGGCTGAATTTCCAGTTCTTTTCCGGTTCATCAATGCGCTCGCGGAATCGCCTGCGCTGCTCGCCCTTTGACAGGTGGAGAAAAAATTTAATGATCCGTGTGCCATTGGCATGAAGGTGCCGCTCCAAATCCACAATGGAACGAAAGCGCTTGTCCCAAATGGTCTTTTTGTCGAGCACTTTATCCGGCAGTTCCTGCCCGCGGAGAATTTCCGGATGCACGCGTGCGACGAGCACTTCCTCGTAATAGGAGCGGTTGAAAATACCAATGCGCCCGCGTTCCGGCAGGCGACGGGTTTCACGCCAAAGAAAATCGTGCTTCAATTCCTCCTCGCTTGGTTGTTTGAAACTAAAGACCTCGCAGCCTTGCGGATTCACCCCGGACATAACGTGCCGGATGGCTCCGTCCTTCCCGGCAGAGTCCATACCCTGAAAAATCAGCAGCAGCGCATAGCGGCTGGACGCGTAATGCAGGCGTTGCAGCGAACTTAATTCTTCAACGTGTTCCTCCAGGAGCTTTCGATATTGTTTCTTTGACTTGCAAATCGGCTTCAGCTTCGTCGGCCACGTTTTCAGTTTAACCTTTTCGCCAGGCCTGACCCGGAATTTCTTGGAGTGAATCTTCATTGTGAAAAATTGAATTTAGCTTTCAGAATTTGATTTCAAACAGTGGCTGTTGTGCAGCACCTTCTGCTTGGCCAGTGCTTCAAAGCCGGAGATTACGTCGAACAGTTCCTCGTCAATGCCGCTTTGGCGCAAACGATGGAAGGTGCTGCGAAGGTGCTCCA
>CAZCMU010000049.1:0-14260 GCA_964499725.1 uncultured Opitutales bacterium | reverse complement strand
CCGATTGCTCGATTATTTTCTACGACAACGCGGGCGAACACTTCGAGCCCGGCGTGGATGTCGAAGACTCGACCGGCGCGCTGCACGTCGCCAGCTCGGCGGCCATCTTTTTTCTCTTCGACCCGACTTCGAATTTTGGCTTCCGCAAAATCCTCACCGGCTCCCACGACCCGCAACTGGCCTCCAGCGCGCGGCTCGACCAGCAGGACAGCATCATGGCCGAGATGGAAATCCGCGTGAAGCGCCTGCTCGCCCTTGAACCCAGCCGTAAAATCGAAGTGCCCCTGGTGGTGCTGGTCGGAAAATGCGACGTCTGGAAACATCTGGTGGCTTGGGAGGAATTTAAAAATCCGCTGCAAAACGGCCGCATCATCCATGCGATCGTGGATGAAAACTCCGCGCGTTTGCGGGAATTCATGACCAAGGTGGACCCGACCATCGTCGCCCATGCTGAAGGCCTCGCGCGCACGGTGCGCTACTTTCCCATCAGCGCGTTCGGCCATTCGCCGAGCAAGCTGGAAACCGGCACCGGCGCCGGGCTGCTGGCGCCGGACCCAAAACGCATCGAGCCGATTTTTCTCGAAATCCCCACGTTGTGGGCGCTGTCGCGGTTGCTGCCGCAAGTGGTGCCCGCCGGGTAATTATTTTTGCCATGGCGCGCCAACTCGTGTACACCAGCGCTCCGCAGGGGCTGACCCCCGGGCGCACGGGCTATGGCACCGTGGCGCGGCACGCCGATTTGCGCGAGCGCCTCGTCCCTTTGCTGGAACGGTTGAGCGTGTTCCCGTCGGACTGGCAACCCACGCCGATCATCTGCGCCTTCCGCTTGGTGGACGTGGGCGGAACGCGCGTTCCCGTGTTGAGCCGGCTCATTGACGCCGGCCATGACTACACCCATCGCAGTCATTTTCTCGCCCACCACCTCATTTTCGACCCGGCGGAGCTGGCGGGCGCACCGACCCCGGCGGATATTTTCCTGCGCTGGCGCGGCTGGCTGACCAACTGGGATGGGCCGCCGCGCTGGCTGGACGAAAAGGACTTGGTGGATGTGGCGAGCTTGCCTCCGGCGGCCGCCCCCGCGCTGCCCGCCCAAACCTGGAACCGCTTGGCCGGCGATGCCGCCCGTGCGGCGTTGTTAACCGATGGCTTGCAGGCCGCCAACCACGTACTCCGCTGCTCAGTCGAACAGGAAAATGATGTTATCCACCTCTTGCGCGAATCTTCCGCGTTGCTGACCACGGCGGCCAGCTGGCGCGCAGAATTTACCACCTGCTTGCAATCATCGGAGCCAGCCGCCAGCTATAGCTGGGCCGGGGTGCGCGCGGGTTCACCAGCCGATACCGGGGCGATTCGCACCGGCGCTCTTCTCGACTTGACCCAGCCGGCCAATCTGCCCCCCGCGCCGACAATCCCCGCCGCCCGCCTGGCACGCGAAGGCCCCCTCCAAGCCAAAACCCCGCTGGTGGCGGCACCGCGCCAACAAATCCAATTGATCAAGCCGAGTGCGCCAAAGAGCATCCCCTCGCCGAGCGTCGTTTATGTGCCAGCCACTGGGATTCCCAAATCCGCCTCCAAACCCGTTCTTAAACAATCCACGGCAATTTTCGCGGGCATCGTCGTTGCCATGATCATTATGGGTATCGTCGGCTATGTGCTGCACGGCCCGTCCAACTCCGTGCCGGTGGCTCCAACAGCGAACGTGCCGCCAACGGCGCCCATGCCCATCTTTAATCCCGGGCCCGCACTGCCCGCGCCAACCACCGCACTCAGGCAAATCACACCGCCCACACCCGCCACGGCGCTGGTCAATGCGGCCATCACCAACGAACAAGTGCTGATGGATATTGAGCGGCTGGCCGGCGACGGAAAATTTCTCGAAGCATTAACCCGTTGGAAAACATTTGCCACTGATGCCCCGGATTTCGCCCAGGCGCACATTGACGTGCTCAAAGGCCGCTTGCTGCCCGGCGCCAGAACCGAGTGGGTGGCGGCGATTGACCAGTTGATTGCGCAACTGGCGGCCGGCCCGGCAGTGCGGGCCAAGCTGGAAGCGCAATTCGAAGCCCTGCGTAATTTTCCCAAAACCTGGCCAGTCGCCAATCCGGAAGTTTTGTCCACGGCGGTGGATGCCACCGCGACAATTTTCAAAACCCTCCACCAGCTCCCCGACGCCCCGGTGTTTATTGTGGATGGATTCACCACCACCGGCGCTGGCGCCGACTATCAGGACGCCACCGTGTCGCTGGCCCTGCCGGAATTGAGCGCAATTCTGAACGCGGGCGCGGGCCAATTTCGTGTCTCTGCCGCGGCCGCCACTTCCATCATTCCGCCGCCCCTGGCGCAATGGTTCGACTTCGACGTGCAGGCGGCGGACTTCGCCAGCGGCGACTTTCTCATCCTGCCCGATGCATCGCGCGGCGAAGCGGGCGGGCGCTTTCTGCAACTGCTTTCGGACGGGCCAGGCAAGACGCGGCTAACCTGGCGGCTCTATCAGCCCCAAAGTGATTTTTTTCAACGCTATCCAGCCAATGCGCGGTTGGCGCCGACCAGCCGGGTGATGTGGCTGCACTTTGCGGGCGGGCCGCCATTGGCCTCCTTTTATCTCTTGCTGCGACGGCCGGACAATCTGGAATTAATGCCTTGGAAGCCGCTCGCGTTGCCCTTGGCCTGGCTGGATTCCGCCGGCGCACCGGCGCAAGTCAGCCTGCCGGTCTGGCTGGCCGCCAACCTGCCTTGGCACGCGTTGCCCGGCCAGTCTTTTCACCTGGTGCCCACCCTGCTCGATTCCTCGCTGAATGGTTTGATGGAAACCGACGACCGGGTGGCCGCCACCCCGGCAACCGCACAGTATGCAACCGCGTCGCTGGTGAGCCAGTTGAATGACAAAATTCGCACCCAGCAAACAGATCTCGCCCGGGCCCAGCAACAATGGACCGACTTGCAAACCGCCGCCACCGGCCCCGCCGACCGCCGCCCGGCGCAAGCGATGGTTGACCAAGTCGCCGAAACCGTAAAAAACCTCCAAAGCGCGATTGCCTTGGAACAAGCGACCGTCCAAAAAGTCAGTACCGAGGATTGGCCCCGTCAAGCGGCGCCCTGGATGCTCTACGACACCCTCGCGTCCAAAGATTCGCTCATTTTTCTGCAATTCACCCCCCATGAAACTGGATCGACTCCTTAGCCGCATTCGTGCTGCACTCCAGGATTACGCCTCGGAGTTCGAGCAACGGGCGTTGGCCGCCGAGTACACCGAATGGTGTATGAAGGCTTCGCAGCGTCTCGAGCAGGTCGTGCCGCTGATCCGCGAGGGGCAGGATTTTCCGGCGCTGCAAATTGCGGAATCTCCTCCGCCGGTGCTCGACTTGGTGCGGCAGCTGTCCTTTGCGGAAGCGGAAAAGTGGCGGATGTTCTGCCGCCAGCGCGGACTGCCCACCCCGCAGCCGTTTGACGAACGCAGCGTGGACCTCGTCAACCAGCTCTACGGAAAAAATATCAGCGAAACGCACCCGCTCTATCGCGAATACCGCCAGGCCATCCGCACCAGGCATGAAGAGCAGGCGCTGCAAGTGCTGCAATCCATTCGGCGGGTCAACCCCGACGATGCGAACGCCCACGCGGAGTATTCCCGCCTGGCCCACAAAATTTTTGGCCGCCGCCGTGCCGAACTGGCGGAAGCCCTGAAACACCACGATACGCCACGCACGCTGGGGGTAATGGAGGCCGTCGAACTGAATGATTTACCAGCCCGTGAGCAGGATGACACCTGGCAGCAGGCCGTGCGCTTTCGCGAACAACACCAGCTGGAAAGCGCGCGACAGCGCTGCCTCGACCTCGCGACCCAACTGCGCCAAACCCGCAATACCGGCCAGTGGCAGGATGCCCTGCCTCTGCTGGCCGAGTGGGATTTGTTGCGTGGGCAGTTTAATTTTTCGCTCCCACCGGAAATCGAGGCTGCGGCGGTCGGCGTACGCGAATGGACGGCCAATCTACTGGCCGAATCCGAACGCGAAACGGAACGCCACCGGCATTGGCGTGAACTGGCCACGCGGCTGACGGAATTGGGCGGGCAAGCCCCGGCAAAAAAATCGAGCAAAATTCTGGCGAAAGAACTGGCGGAACTTTCCACCCATGCCACCACGCTGGCCAAACAGTTGGCCGAGAATAACGGCAGCGCACCGCCACCGGAACTGGTCCACCGGCTGGAAAATGAAACGACCCGGCTGCGCCAGAATTTGCAAAAGCGCAGAAAGTCGCTGCTCACCATCATTTCTGTGGCGGCCGTAGTGGTGGTCGTGCTCGCCTCGTACTTTTCCTGGTCGAGCTGGCGCCGCCAGCAATTTCAAACTGCCGTCGCGGCCATCCAGCAACATATTCATGATGGCGCAGCGCATGCCCTGGCCGATTCACTGAAGGATTTTGACGCCCATTACGCCGGCATGGGCAGCGATCCGGCTGTGACGGCGCTGGTCAGTCAAGCCCGCGATTTTGTGAAGAAGAGCGCTGACGCCCAGGAAAGATTTGAACGGGAGCTGACCCAAGTCACCCAGGTCGCGGACAAATCTTCCGCCAGCCAGCTACCCGGTCTCCTGGCCAATCTGGACGACCTCAGCAAAGAAGCCAGCGAGCTTTCGACCGATGATGCCCCGCGCGCCCAAGCCACGGTGCAGACCTGGCGGGTGCGCCTGAGCCAGCAACTGGCCAGCGACCAGGATGCACGGGTGGCCCGCTTGACGGATATTGCCGACCGCGTCAGTAAAATCATCATGGGAAAAATCTCCCCCGGGCTTGCCGCCGACGCGGCCCAACCCATCATTACCTCAGCGCAGGAAATTTTAACGGAGGCCAACAGTGTGGCCGCCGGTCCTGACCTCGCTGCTCCCGCCGAGCAGACGGTACGGTCCCGGCTTGATGTTTTGACCAAGGAGGTTGACGCCTTGGCGAGCTCCGCCAACGAGGCCCTCGCCAGTCGCGCCCAGCTTGGGCAAGCTCGTTCGCTGGAAGATTACCACTCGTCATTTGAAAAACTTGCGGCCAACTCGTTGACCAGCGACCCCACCGTGGCCGCCGCCCACGCCCTGGCCTCAAAGAATCCTGATTGGGCCGGCGCGGCCCAGCATATTCTGCTGCCGGGCGACCCGGCGACTTGGGCGTTTTTAAAAACCGCCGGAGATGCCCGTCTCCAACCCATGACCGACGACCCCAAAGAGGACATCGCATTCACTCGCCTGGTGCGCAACGACATCCTTGGCAACACTTACATCGCGGATTGGGTGACGATAAAAAATGACAAGGAAACCGCGCGTAGCACCGTGATGCTGGTCGGTGCGCCGAACGGGACGCCCCGCATTTGGGACGGGGGCGAAGAGCTCATCCAAATGGGCAAAAAGATCAAACCAGACGGCACAACGGAAAACCTGGAGGCAAACTGGAAACGATTTACCGGCCAGACCGCCAATGGCGATAAATTTGACAACGTTCGCTTGGCACCCGAATCCAAACTGATGGAAAGCATCAAGCCAGCCCTTGATTCGCTGAACGGCGCCATCCGCGAACCCTTGCTGCGCTTGCTGGACGATGTCCGCGCCAATCCGGACGCCTCGCCCATCCTCAAAGCCTATCTCGAGCAGGAGCTTTTAAAAATCATGCAAATGCGTCCGCAGGACTGGGGACTGGCTTTCTCCCCTACCGCCAAAGCAGATGCGCTCGCCTTGGCAAAAATTACCGGGGGCAGTCTGTTGCCCTCCGACTGGATGTTTCCGCCCAGCCCGCAACTGGCGGAAGACTTAAAAACGTTTTTCCAACTGACGTCCAAAGTTCATTATTATCAAGAGGCGACAGCGAATCTACAAGCGCTGCTCAAAACACAAGCCATCCCTTTGCGTTTCGCCGGATATGTCAACCTTGAACAAACCCCGCAATTGCCCGATGGGCTCCCCGCGAATGCGACCTTGTGGGGCTGCGGCCCTGATGGCCAGTGGAGCGCGCTCTATTCACTCCACGACCGGCAAGCGGGCCGCATTTCCGGCGCGCCAGAGCCCGCGCGCTTGACCCCGCTCGTATATACGGATGAGAATGCGGCCAGCACGCCCTAAAACGGCCCTTCAATTACCGGATATCATGCCTGCGGCCGATACTTATTTTATCACTTGGAAAGGCCGCCGCGACGGCCCGTATTCACTCGAACAGCTGACTGAATTGCTGGAGCGGGGTGAAATTGGCCTGCTCCACCGGGTGGAAACCACCGCGGGCCTCGTACCGTTGCGCGATTTGCTCCCGGCAATCAATCCGACCGATTTCAGCCCGGCGAAAACTGAGTATGTTCCGGCGAAAACAGAATACGGGCTGCTAGGTCCGCCGCCCACACCGGTACCCGCGCCGGTGGTCATGCCCGCATCCATGCCGGAAGTTCCACCGCCACCTTCCCCTGGTCTCGAATCACTCGACCCGGAAAAAGCGGCTCGACTGTATACCATTTGCGGGCTGTGTTTTGTTCTTCCACCTTTGGCGGGATGGAGTTGGATGATTGCGAGCCAGTTGGCCAGCCAGGGACAACCCGTGACCGCCGCGCGCATGAAGTGGCTGAGTGTCGGCCTGGCCAGCGGCGGCATTCTGCTTTGGATTCTGCTCTGGCGTCTGTGGTGATAGGCCGGTTATTCAGCGAGACGCCACAACCCCACGCTCATCGCCGGTAATTCGAGCCGACCGGCTGACCACGGGAATTGCTCGGCCTTGGGAAGCCCCTCGGGGCACAATTGCTCATGATGGGCAATCTGACGGAAGTTTTCCGCTGGCAACTCAAACGTCTCTATCGTAACCGGGTGCGGATGTGGATTGGCGGCAAAAAACAACTGGTCGGCGCCTTGGCTTAAGTTGGCATTGTAGAGCAAGGCCGCCGCCGTGCTGCCCGTTGCATAAAAATGCCTGAAATAACCCGCCGGCGGATGACCGTCGTGGCGAAAGTGGCGGCCCTCCGAGGAAAGCCGGAACCTGATCCACGCGCAAAAATAGTCGTGGGTCGCGCGGAAATTATCGAATCGCGTGTAGTCGAGGGCGTTCAAATCGCCCCGCAGATAAGTGTTATTGACCCCTTGCTTCGAGTGCAAAAAGTCCTGCCCTTGGGCGAGCAGGGGAATACCGAGCGAGGACATCAGAATAGCCGCCAACAAATGATGCCGGCGCACGTCATTGGGCGTCGGATGGTCGCCGCGGTAGCCGGAATTTTCTGTGATGCGGTCCACCCATGCGCGGTCGTCATGCGACTGCACATAGTTGACGGTTTGTGCCGGCCAGGTGGCGATGGACCCCGGCGAGCCGGAGAGGAAAAAGCACAACCCCTCCGGATTGCCGTTGCCCAAAATGTACTGCGTGGCGAATTCACGGTAATGGTCATTCCAGGACGACCATCCGGTGTGGCGCAAGGCGTGGCCGATGTGGCCTTTGAAACTCCACGGCTCCGCGATGAGAATAATGGATGGCTTGACGGCTTTGAGCGCGACCTCAATTTCCTTCAACGTGGCGACACCGACGAGATCTGCCAAATCGAACCGGAAGCCATCAATATCGTAAACGCGCACCAGATGAATAAGGCTGTCAATAATAAGGCGGCGACCCATCGGCGTGTTGGTGCGCAAATCGTTGCCGCAGCCGCTCCAATTGGTCAGTCGGCCTTCGTGGTCGCTGGTAAAATAATAGTACTTGTCTATGGAAAAGAGGTGGTTTGGCTCGCCAACGTGGTTATAAACCACGTCGAGGATGACGGCCAATCCGGCCTCGTGGAAGGCCTCGACCAGATCGTGAAACTCGGCGATTTGCGAGCCATGCGCGGCATCGGTCGCATAGGCGCTGGCCGGCGAAAAATAATTTACCGGCATGTAGCCCCAATGGTAATCCTCCGGACGCTCGTTGTCGAATTCCTGCACCGGTTGCAACTCAACGGCATTGACCCCGAGTTGACGCAGGTAGCAATCGGGTTGGCGGA
Organism: uncultured Opitutales bacterium; assembly: GCA_964499725.1. GTDB lineage: Bacteria > Verrucomicrobiota > Verrucomicrobiia > Opitutales > JABDGR01 > JABDGR01. Next base: position 6,282 of record CAZCMU010000049.1, on the reverse strand, counting down.
GCCATTTGGCCAAGCCCTTGAAGCCGCGGCGCTCTTCCGGCGGCAAATCTATGGCCGCTTTGGCAATCAGGTCGCGCACGTGCGTCTCCACAATGACGAGGTCGTGCCAGGGCGGTGGAATGAAGCAGGTTTGGGCCACGGGGAACTGCGCCGGATCAAAGATCAGGCCCGGGCCCGTGCGGCCCACCGTGGCCAGCGCGTAGGGGTCGAGCACACGCGCAGCGGGATTGAACAAACGGGTGCCGTCATAATTGTCGCCTTCGATGCGAAAATCGTAATAACGGCCATGCAGATTTTGTGGAATCGTTGCCTCCCAACAACCGTCCCCGTGCCGGGCCAGGTTTACTTGCAGAAAAACGGGCCCACCCGGCGCTTCATAGAGACGCACATTCACGCGGGCGGCACGCGGGGCAAAGAGGGTAAACACGGTGCAGTCGGGTTCCAATTGCGCGCCCAGCGGCCGATCCGAGCCCAGGCTGAGCAAATAATCCACATTGGATATCGGGCAAGTTTGCTGCTCATTATCCCCCGCCCAGACCAATTCCGCGCGCTTGAGCAAATAGTGCGGCTCATCCGTCCAGAAATAAAAAACATGCAAGCCGGTGCGATCGGGCTCGATGACGTAATTTTCGTAATCGCCCTCGCGCCGGCGGTTAATGACTTCGGGGGGCAGTTCCTGCCAGCGCCCCTCGGCAGTCGCAAACTTGAAGCGGACCGGCGCGTCCTTCAGGCAGTCTTTAACCGGCACGCGCAAAACGAGGTAGCCCTGCCCATCGCGAATCTCACGGCGCAGTTGCCAGGTCGGATCGCCCACCGCTTTTTGCCAGCCGTTGAAGTCACCGGCGACGAACAGTGTCTCATCCTCCCAGTCAAGGTTCGGATAATACGGCGGCCAGAGCACAAATTCCAGATCGGGGCCATTGACAAAATAACCCGCGCGGCGCCCATAAATAAACGGCGACAACTGCCGCAGCAAACGCAAAGGCTGGCCGCCCGGGTTGAGGCGCAACGGCGGCGGGGTGGCAATGTTGCGCCAGTCATGCGCTAACACCACCAACCCGCGGTCGCGGGTCTCCCAAAATGCTTCGAGAATAGGGCGCTCGGCCATGGTGCAATAAGGGCAAAAAGATGGTTATAGCAGGCGCCGCGCCGTTTGTAAGCACGGATTTAACTGGAAACCGGAAACGGGAAACCCAAAGCTGGCGGCATGGCCCGGGTACTGGCAGCTCTTTCCGGCGGCGTGGACAGCGCCGTGGCCGCGCTTTTGCTTCGCGAACAGGGCCATGAGGTCATCGGCGCGTATATGCGGACCTGGATGCATGAGGAAGGCGCCGCGGTCTTTGCTGATTGCCCGTGGGAAGTGGACCTGAAGGATGCGCAGGCTACCGCCGCGACGCTGGGCATCCCGTTTCACACGCTCAACTTGATTGAAGACTATCGCGCGCGAGTGGTGGAAGATTTGGTTGCTGGCTATGCCTCCGGCCGCACGCCCAACCCGGACTGCCTGTGCAACCGCGAAATCAAGTTCGGCGTGCTGGAGGATCATGCCACCCGGCTGGGCTGCGAGTTTGTCGCCACCGGCCATTATGTGCGCCGACGCGACAACGCGGACAGCTCCGTGGACGTGCTCGCCGGGGCTGACCCGAATAAAGACCAGTCGTATTTTCTCGCGCTGGTGCGGCAGGACAATTTGCGCCGGGCGTGGTTTCCGGTCGGCCACCTGCATAAACCGCAAGTGCGCGAACTCGCCCGCCGCGCGGGCCTGCCCAATGCCGAACGCAAAGACAGCCAGGGCATCTGTTTTCTCGGGCGCGTGCCCATCAACGCCTTTCTCGAAAACTACATCCACGACCAGCCGGGGCCGATTGTCGCCGCTGATGGCCACCCGCTGGGCGCGCATCGCGGGCTGCACCGCTACACTCTCGGTCAACGGCATGGCATCGGCGTCCCGTCAAACACCGACCACAAGGCTTACGTCGTGGTCGCGAAGGATCGGGAACGCAATGCCCTCGTTGTCGCCTTCGACGAACCGGACGCACCGGGCTTGTGGGGGCGGGAATTTTCCCTGCGCGATTTGCACTGGATCAACCAGCCGCCGACTCATGCCGAACTACAGTCACTTCATTCGCGGCCGCGTTACCGCGATCCGTTGGGGCCAGTGACACTGGCCATTTCGGCAAACGATTCTTCCCGGGCGAAACTGGTTTTTGCCCAACCGCAACGCGCGCTGGCCTCCGGGCAAGTTGTCGCGTTTTACGACGGCGAAAGACTGCTGGGCGGGGCGTTTTACACCTAAGCGTCAGGAACTCTGACGCGTCCGGTTCTTGGCGGTGAAAATCAAAATGAGCCCGGTGAAAGTCATCACCACCAGCAGGGCGACACTGGCCCAAAATGCCAGCACCGCGTTCAAACCAAAAATGTTTCCAAAGGCCGCAGTGGGGGCGATGATCAAAATCGCAGCGACGAGGCCAAAGGCTGCGAAACCCAGCCGCAGGCGGCGCTTCGGCCCGCGGTTGACACTCTCGGGCTGGCCGGGACGGATGCGGGCCGTCAAAACCAGGACGGTGCCCAAGGTCGTCAAAAATGCGAGATAGGCAACCCAGGCCCAATGATGAATCACCGCCTCGGGGCCCCACAAATTCCAAAACACCACCGTGGGCAGCACGACCAGGATCGCCACAACCAAGAGTAGCAAAGTAAGGCCGATGCCGAGTTGTCGCATAATAGGAAGGTATTTGGGGACACCTATTTCACACTAATAACGACGAACGCGCAAGCTCGCAATCGCCGCCCTACTCCACTGCCAGCAGCGCCTTGGCGTGTTGTTGGGCGGACTTGGCGGAACGGTCACCCAGCATCCGCGCCAGTTCATCCACCCGGGCCGCGGGGTCGGTTTGAAGTTCTCGCAGGATAATGTTGGTTGCTTTGGCGGTTTGGTGTTTCTCAACGACGAAGTGACGCGCCGCCCTCGCCGCCACTTGTGGCAGGTGCGTCACACAGAAGACCTGATGACGCACGCCCAGTGCCGCCAGTTCGCGTCCGACTTCCGCGCCAATTTCGCCACCCACGTTGGCGTCCACCTCGTCAAAGACGAGCAAGGGCGTGGCATCGGCCTCCGCCAGCACCGCCTTAAGAGCGAGCATCAAGCGCGCGGTTTCACCACTCGAAGCAATCTTGTTTAAGGGCAACGCACCCTGGCCGGGATTCGGCGCAAAAAGAATTTCCACGTGGCTGTCGCCGTGCTCATGCAACTCGGAGGTCGCGGTGACTGCAATTTCCAGCCCGGCTTGCTTGAAGCCCAAACTTTTGAGCAAGCGGGAGGCCTTTTTCTGCAGCGTCTGCGCGGCCTCAGCCCGGGCCGCGCTCAACTTGGCGGCTTCGCGGCGCAGGGCTTTTTCCTGCTTTGTTGATTCCGTAGCAAGTTTGGCCAGCGTGCCTTCAATATCAGCCTGGGCCGCAACCTTGCGCGCGAGTTCGTCGCGCTTGGCGCGGATGGCGGCGGGGTCGGCTCCATAGCGGCGCTGGAGTTCGAGCCACCGGCTCATGCGTTCCTGAAGCGTCTTGGCCGTTTCCTCGTCGAATTCGAGTTCCGCGAGCAGGCGGCCAAAGTCACCGCCGACTTCCTGCAATTCCACAATGGCGGCCTCAAAGCGTTGCGCCAGCGGCAGAGCGGCGGGGTCAAGTTCCGCCAATTTGCGGGCCGCGCGCACCAGCGGCGGAAATTTCGGTGAGAGACCTTCTTCGCCGATGAGGCCGCCTTCCAGTTGGGTGGCTAGTTCTGCCAGCTCCTGCGCTTTGCTCTGCCGGTTAAAATCGCGTTCCAGCGCGGCGATATTTTCCGGCGTGGGATCGAGTTCCTCGATACGGGCGATTTGCAGGCGGGTGAATTCAATTTCATCCGGCGAAAGGCGGCCCGCGCCGGCCAGTTCCTCGGCTTCGCGCAAACCAGCACGCCAAACCTGGTAGTCCGCGCGGAATTTCGTGACCGCGCCATCAAGTTTGCCAAAGGCGTCAAGCATCTCACGCTGGTGTTTTTCCTGGAAAAGCTTTTGGGGTTCGCCGGGGCCGTGGAAATCCACCCAGGTTTCGCCCAGAGTTTGCAGCGCGCCAAGTGTGGCCAGCGCACCGTTGATCTGCAGGCGCGGTGCCTTGGTTTGCGAAAGCGTGCGCCGCAACACCAGCGTGCCGTCGTCGCAACCGGGCAGGCCGAGCTGTTCGAGCAATGCATTCACCCGCGCGAGCGCTGCACCGGAGAAGGACAGCACGCCTTCCACTTCGCAATTTTCCGCGCCCTGGCGGATGACCGTCTTGTCCGCGCGGTTGCCGGCCAGCAGACTCAGCGCGCCGAGCAAGACGCTTTTGCCGGCACCGGTTTCGCCCGTAACCGCAGTGAAGCCGGCGCCAAATTCGAGTTCGGCGCGGTCGAGCAAGGCGAGGTTCAGGATGCGAAGAAATTGCAGCATCGGCGACCAGTCAACCGGGCGAACTGACGGAGATCAAGAGCGGAGCAACCCCGGATCGAGTTGGTGGAGCAAATCCTCCTCCAACCAGGCGAGCAGACGATAGCACAAGTAGCCTTGCTGCTCGGCCGCGGGCAAGCGAAAGATGTCGAGGCGACCCTCTACCTGATCTGTCTTCAGGTCGCGCAGGATGGTGTCGCGCAAATGCAAACGCACGCGCACGCTGGCGCGCATAATGGCCTCTGCCGCGACGGGGGTGAGTGGTAAATCCGCCGCGCCGAAGCGGGCATCGCCCACCAGCGCATCGAGGGCGGTGGTGTCGAGGTCGGTGCGTTCGCGGAGGCTGTCGCCCCAGGCCGTCTGCCAGTCGGGGTCATGGGGCGCGGAGGCGTCCATCACCGGCGCTGGCGGAATGGTGAAGGGCGCGGCGTGAACGCGCTGGACGATGGACGCCAGCAATTCCCGCAAGCCCGGCGAAAAACGCAGCCGCGCGAGGATGGTGTCCTTGGCAAAATACGGTGGGGGATCCTCAGCCATGGGACTCCAATTGCACCTTGAGGTGCCATTGTTGCAAAACGTGGACATAGTGCTCGGCGGCTTCGCGTGCGCCCGTCCAGACGATGGAGCGGCCCTGATGATGCACTTCGAGCATGTGGCGGCGGGCGCGCTCGGCGTCGTAACCGAAAACCTGGCGAAAAACATGCACGACGTATGTCATCAAGTTCACATCATCATTGAGGACGATGACATTCCACGTCGGGTCGTGGGCCGGCACCGTGCGCGTATCCCGATCCGGCACAACGCTGGGAGTCGTCGCAGCGAACTGCGGAGGATGGGTGAAGGCAGACATGGCGTAAAGGATGGTCAAAAAGGATTATAAACCCGTGACGATGAGATTGGCAAGTGGGCGGTTAGTGAGGAGCAAAGGATCAAAGGAGCATAGAAGCAAAGGGGCGCTTAAGCCGAAAAGCGGGGAAATTATTGGCTTAATTGACCTTAACTCAGCTTAATCATTAAGGCTACGGGGCAGAGGGGGGGTATTTTATTTTTGGCACGATTTGGTACGACTTACCGCGATTTTGAGGTTGCTGGTTGCACGTTGCAGGGTGCAGGTAAAACATCCTGATGGGTTCTTGGTTGCTAGATCGGAATGATGGGTACTGTATTTTAATCCAAAGGGAAGGGAAACGGGAGGATTCGGTTGGGTGCGTTGGGTTGGTTGGATGGGTTTGATGGGTTGGGTCAAGCGTCGCTACGCGATGCATTGGATGTGGGTTCCGTTTCCGTGGACTAAAGTCCAGGGCTAAATTCACAGCCTCGCGACGCGAGGCCGTTGATGAGCACCCGGTATCCCTGCCGCACACGACGCCCATTTTCATCGCCGACCTGCACGAAGATGAAAATCCTTCAGCATAATCCGAAAACGATCATCGTCTTCTGGCCCGATACAGGCTCGACAGCTCATGGATCACGCCGTTTACTGATGCATAGCCGAGACCCATCCAATATGACTGCGGAATGATGATCCATGAAAAAGCTCATTTCTCCCACATTGCCAAAGCGTCCCCGGTAGGGGCCGGGGCAAAGTCGGGGCCCACCTCGTCTGATAAAAGCTGGCGAGCCCCTTGCTGAATGAACCGAGTAAATCCAATATTGCGGGATTTTGCCGAACGCCTGATTACTTATGAGGCCAAGGAAAATAAATCTTCAGGCACCAAACCGACGGCGGCCTTTCCCGTTCCCGAGAAGCTGCGGCCACATCTGGCGACCCTCATGGGAACCTTTGGTTTTCGCTCGCTCCTTTCCCGCTCGCTCGCGCTCG
>CAZCMU010000048.1:0-14277 GCA_964499725.1 uncultured Opitutales bacterium | reverse complement strand
TGGCGAGGTCTGGATTGGAGCAAGGAAGGCCGTGGATGAATGCATCGCGGCTAACTGCCCCGGGGTAGTTTTGCACAAAATATCCGGAGGCGGGGTTTATTTTCGCAAGCCATAGCCCGTTTTTTGCCAGCGGAAGTCACGCTTTTAGTTTTACTCCGCAGGGGAAACCGGGCAAATTTTCGGTTTCCCCATGCCTTCCGTAACTTGTGCAGCGATTGATTTAGGCGCGACCAGCGGCCGCGTGATTGTCGGCACGTGGGGTAAAAAGCCCATATTGACGGAAGTTCACCGTTTCCCCAACGCCTTCCAGTCCCTGGGCGCCAACGACTACTGGAATCTGCCGGGGTTGTGGAGCGAGGTCTGCACCGGGTTGCGGAAGGCGAAACAGCAGTTTCCCAAACTGGCCTCAGTGGGGGTGGATTTTTGGGGTTGCGACCATGTGCTGCTCAACGACGCCGGGCGATTGGTGTTTCCCATTCATGCGTATCGCGACGCGCGCACGCAGGCCGGCCTGAAGGCCTTGAACTCGCGCGGGCTTGACCACATCTACGCGGCGACGGGCATCCCGAATGTGTTTTATAACTCCAGCCTGCAGCTTGCGGAAACAGTGCGCAGTTGCCCGGCGGTCGAGGACCTCGCCACGCGCTGCCTATTTTTGCCGGACTATTTTAATTTCCTCCTGTCCGGACGCCTGGAGAACGAAATCTCCATCGCCAGCACCACGCAGTTGCTCGATGTGCACACCCGGGATTGGTCGCGGGCGGCGCTGGAGTTTTTTCACATTCCACCGCAGTGGTTCACCCAGCCGGTGTTGTCCAATGGAACGCTCGGTACGGTTAAAAGTCTGCCGGAACTCAAGGGGGTGAAGTCCATCGTGGTGCCGGGGCACGACACCGCCTGCGCCTACGATGCCATGCCGGCCGACCCGGCGGGCGGAGACTTATATATCAGTTCTGGCACCTGGTCGCTGGTGGGTTGCGAAAGCGCAACGCCGATTCTCGGGCCAGAGGCGCTCAAGGCGCGGGTGGCCAATGAACGAACAGGGCAGGGCGGGTATCGCCCGCTGACGAATATTGTCGGCCTTTGGCTGCTTGAGCGAACTTTGCTGGATTTCAGCGCGCGGCCCCAAAGCGAGAAGGAATGGGCTGCCCTCATTTCCGCTGCCGAAAAATTGCCTGCGCCGAAAGTCCTGCTCGACACCAGCGACGCGGCTTTTGGCAATCCGTCGTCAATGCGCGCGGCGATTGACGTTCACCTCAAAAAGAAAAAAGCCAAATCGCCCACGAATGTCGCTGGCTATGCGCGGCTGATTTTTGATTCCCTCGGCGCGGGCCATGCGGGCGCGCTGCGGATGCTGGGCCGGCTCGGCGGTCAGACTTTCAAGCGCATTCTCATGGTCGGCGGCGGCGCAAAAAATCGCCTGCTCTGCCAGGCCACGGCTGACGCTGCGGGCATTCCGGTCTATGCCTTTGCCCTTGAAGGCACGGCGCTGGGCAACCTCGCCAGCCAGTGGATTGCCCTGGGCGTGGTTAAAGACCGTGCGGCCTTTCGCGCGCATTTGGCCAAAAATTTGCAGCAAACCATTTATCAACCTCGCTAATGAGTACTCCTCCTTCTTCGCGTCCCATCGAAAAGCGCGTGCAGTTGATGTCCACCTGCCTGTGCGACGCGTATTTTGATGATGCCGCGCGCGCGACCGTCGAGGTGCTCGAATACCTCGGCTGCGCGATTGAATTCCCCGAGGGGCAGACCTGCTGCGGGCAGCCGGCGTTCAACGCGGGCGACTGGCCGTCGTCGCGCCGGGTGGTGCGGCACACCGCGAAAGTATTTGCCGGTTCCGCGCCCATTGTGGTGCCCAGTGCCTCCTGCGCAGCGATGTTGATCCACGGCGCACCGCTGGAATTTGAAAAGGAAGCCGACCACGAAGAAATCGAAAAATTCGGCCACCGCGCGTGGGAGCTGGCGGACTTCATTGTCAACGGCCTGGGCGTGAAAACCTGGCCCGGCAAATACCCGGCGAAAATTGCGTTCCACACCTCCTGCCACTCCCGCGGGACCAAGAGTGGCGAAGCGACACTTATGTTGCTGCGTTCAATCGTGGGTGTTGATCTCGCAGCCTTTGGCGAAGGTGAGCAATGCTGCGGTTTCGGCGGCACTTTTTCGGTCGCTTTTCCAAATATTTCCAAGGGCATGGGCGATTTGAAACTGGAGCATATTCGCGCGGTCAAACCCGATGTGTTAGTCTCAGGCGATTCGAGTTGCATGATGCACCTCGCGGGTCTGGCGGAAAAAGAAGGCGCGCCCATTAAAACTCTGCATTTTGCGCAGGTTCTGCGGGATGCGCTCAAAAACGGCGGTTTGTTGGGCTCCTAAATCATAATTTCATGAGCGTTTCCCCCATTGACGGTTTTGCTGCCGGATTAACCGACGAGACGCGCGACGCCGTCTATAAAAGCACGAAGACGACGCATGAGAAGCGCACCAAGCTGCTCTTTGACCATTTTCCCGACGCGAATCGCCTGCGCGAGATTGCGGGCGAGATCAAGCAGCACGTCATCGAAAATCTTGACACCTACCTGCCCGAGGTAGAGAAAAAGCTGCGCGCGAACGGCGTGCAGGTGCATTGGGCGCCGACGGCGGAAGATGCGAATCAGGCTGTGCTCAACATCATGCGGAAACGCAACGCCACCAAAATCGTCAAGGCCAAGACGATGGTGAGCGAAGAGACGGAATTGACCCACTTTCTGGAAAAGAACGGGGTCGAATGTCTCGAGACGGATTTGGGTGAATTCATCGTGCAAATTGACCACGACCACCCGAGCCATATCGTGCGCCCCATCATCCACAAAAGCCGGCGCCAGGTGGCGGAGAGTTTTGAGAAAAACGGGCTGGGCAAATATAACGACGACCCGAACGTCATCACCCAGCGCGCGCGCGTTTTTTTACGGCAGAAATATTTAGAGGCGGATGTCGGCCTGACCGGCGCGAACTTTGTAGTGGCTGAGAGCGGGCGGCTCGTGCTCGTCACCAATGAAGGCAATTCGCGCTTTTGTCTGGCCGCGACGCGCTGCCATATCGCCATGGTCGGCATCGAAAAGATTTTGCCGCGCGACCGCGACCTCGCGCTATTGCTGAACCTTCTCGCGCGCTCCGCGACCGCGCAACAGTTGACCGTTTACACGGAATTTATCAAAGGCCCGCGCCGCCCGACCCAGCCCGACGGGCCGGATGAAATGCATGTCATCTTTGTGGACAATGGGCGCATTGATGTGCTGGCCACCGATTGCCGCGACATTTTGCGCTGCATTCGCTGCGGCGCCTGCCTGAATGTGTGCCCGGTCTATCGGCAAGCCAGCGGCCACGCCTACCGCAGCGTTTATCCGGGGCCGGTTGGCGCAGTGCTGTCGCCCTTGCTGGCCAAGGATAAATTTCCCGAACTGGCAGATTTGCCCAAGGCCTCGAGCTTGTGCGGCGCTTGCCAGGAAGTTTGCCCGGTCAACATTCCCATTCCCGATTTGCTCCTGCGTTTGCGCAATAAAAACAAAAGCGAACACGGCCCGTCCTCCGGCACGCCGCCGATGGGCGCGTGGTCCATCCTGGCCAGCCAGCCGACGGCGTGGAAGAGCGCGCTGGCCATGGGCGGGGTGGTCAACTATGTGCCACGGGCGTTGATGCCCGCGCCCCTGCGCAAATGGCAGGATGTCCGCACGCTGCCGCCATGGCGCGGTGGGGAATTCCGCAAATGGCTGAAAAGCCGCCCAACCTCAGCCCAAGCCAAACCATGAGCGATGCTCGCACTGACATGCTGAATCGAGTGAAAGCCGCGTTGGCGATTTTGCCCGAGCGCGCGGCGCTGCCTGATTGGGATGCCGAACTGGCCATCGCGCGCAAGCTGATGGAGGAACGTGATTCGTTCGAGGTCTTTGCCGAGCGCATCAAATTGGTCAATGGCGTGGCCATGACCAGTTTCGCCGATTTGGCGGCCTATTTAAAAAAAGGCGGCTGGCTGAGCGGGTATTGCGATCCCGGGCTGGTTTCCATGGTCGAGCCAAAACTTGGGCCGGAATTTACATTGAAAACCGATTTTGACCGCACGCGGGTGGACGACTATGCCTTTGGCATCACGCGGGCCGCGGGCGGCATCGCCGAGACGGGCACCATCATTCTCAACGACGCCCTGACCTCGCGGCGGCTGGGCGCGCTGGCCCCCTGGGTGCATGTGGCAGTTTTGCCACGCCACCTCATTCACCGCACCCTGACCGATGCCGTGCTGGCCCTGGGTGAAGATCCGAATGTCATTTGGGCGACCGGCCCCTCCAAAACCGCCGATATCGAGGGCATCCTTATCGAAGGCGTGCATGGCCCAGGTGTGCAAATTGCCTTGGTGATAGAATAAGGCTGTTATGAAACGAACGGGCGATACCGCTGCACCGCACATCGCCAGCCCAGCCGCGCTTCCGGTCTGGCTAAGCCTTTTATTGTGGCTCACTGCCTGCCACACCAGCCCTCCTCAGTTGACGGGCAATCAAGGTGGACTGCTTCCGGGCATGGTATTGCCGCAACCCGTGAAACCCAAATCCACCGCGCCCCAAGGCTATACGGGAACCACCGACCAGGTCTTGCCGGACGGGCATGTGTTGCGCCGGGAAATTTATAATGGCATGGTGATCAGCCAGACTTGGTTGTCGTCGTTGGGCCGGCCCGAACGGCAAATATTTTATCAGGGCGGTACTGTTCCGGCCGCGGAAACGGATTTTGGGCCGGATGGCCAACCTGTCCAGCAGACAACGTTTTTCTCCGGCTCCAGCCAGCCGATGCGGGTGGACGAATTTACGGACGGCAACCGGGTGACGCGCTTTACCGTGTATTGGTCGAGTGGCCGGCCGCGGATTTTGTCCGAAGCGGATGTTTCCACACCGGCCGGGTTGGTCAATCGCGTGCAGACCTGGTATGAGAACGGGCGCCCAAAATCCCTGGTGGAAAAGGGTGTTGAGCGCGATGACAGCGGCCGGGCCGTCAGCGAATTTCTGCAAGGCCGCCAGACGGAATGGAACGAGGATGGCCTAGTCGTGGCCGATGCGGAATATGACCACGATAGGCTCAAACACGATTATCTGGTGGAGGCCAAAAAGTACGCGCCCAGCCCTTAGTTATGAGGGGTGAATTATTTGGAATGGCATTCCTGCCGGCCGGAACCCAAGCGGGGCTGGGGCGGTCTTTGGACTTTTATCTTGGCGGGGTTCCCCGTAAGATGAGGGCATTGAATATGAAGCTTTTATGGACATGGGGCAGCCTGGCCATCTTGACGACGCAGGCCTTCGCCCAAGGCGTATTGCCAACTGCTCCCGCAGATGCTTCCGTCATCCTGGTCGAGCCTGCCCCGGTTCCTTTTGCCCCAGACACGGCCACGGAGTCTGAATTGGACAGTGTCATCCAGTTGTCGGATACTGGACGGTCGGCCTTGGCGCATGGCATCATTTCTGAAGCGGTGAGTTGTTTCAAAAAGGCCTTGGCCAGCCCCAATTTGGATACCGCCACGAAGGACAGCCTGAATCTTGATTTGGCCACGGCCTATCTGGCCGAGCGCGAACTTGATCAAGCGGCGGCGGCCTTGCAGGCTGTGGCGGCCACCGATACCCCGGCCTATCTGTTGCGCGCGGCCTTATTGCAGTCGCAATCGAGCAAAGCCGCATGGGATGGTCCCGATGGGGTGGCGGCCCAACTGGCCCGGATTGACCCCGGCAAGCTTTCTGCGGCTGATCTGCCCTGGTACTTCACGGTTCAGGCCAGATTGGCCGAACATCAGGACAATGCCGCCGCCGCCCAAGCTGCCTGGCAGCAGGCGATAGACCATGCTCCGCCGTTGTTGCAGAACCAGTTTCAGGCGGCGCTTTGGGACAGCCAGATTATACTGAGCAAGAACCCCACGCCGCAGCAGGCCGAAAAACTACGCACGGACATGGCGGCGGCCACCGTCCCGGCGCTCGGCGCACAATTCGCCTTTCCCTATGCCATCATGCTCGACCAGCTGGGCCAGCATGATGAGGCGCTGGGCGTGGTAAAACACTGGGTGGAGTTGCCTGATCTGGACCACAAAAATCGCGACACGCTCCGGTTGCTCTGGGTTTACCTTGGCGGCAAAGGCCCGGCCCCCGCCGATCCGACGCTCGCGCCCGACCCCCAGACCTTGGAGGAGGATATCTTGCGGGAGCCCATTGACATCAATTCGCCGGATCGGGACAGCATCCGGCAAATGCAAAAACAGGCGCTGAGCTTGCTGGAACAGCAGGCCCTTGGGGAAAAATCCGAGGGCGGCCCGGTGATTGCCGATCCCCTGGGCCTGGAAAAGTTCATTGATGGCATTATCGCGGAACAGGACCCCGACAGCCATCCGCTGCTCGAACAACTCTATTTTTTGAAAGCCCACCTGGCGTTGCTGTTGAATCAAAGTGACGAGGCGAAGTCGGCCGCCAGCCAGTTGCTGGAAAAATACCCGTCTGGCACGGATCAAGACCCCTACATTACCGACGCGCAAATGGTGCTGGCGAAAGTTTACTGGCATGACGGCCAGCCGGATGGCCAGCCGCGCCTGGCGATTAGTTACCTTTTGAAAGTAAGAGACAGCCTGCCGGCTGATCAACAGGCGCCCATTGTCCGCTCGCTGGCCTACCTCTATTTTATGAATGGCGACTATCGCAGCGCCGCTGAATCTTATACCTACCTTTTAAACCATGCGGATCCCACGGATCCCAATCCACCCATTTCCAACGGAGATTTGCTCCGGCGCGCCGTCGAGAGCGAATTGCGCGCGGGCAGCATTGATGACGCCGTAAAAATCATGGACAGCCCTTTGCCGACGGACATATCCTCCGATGACCTCTGGCGCGCCCAATACAATTTATTGATCGCCATGCGCGATAATAACCGCGCCGACGACGCGTTTCAGCGCCTCAACCACAAGCTCGATCCGCAACACGGGAAAAATCTGCTGCGGCCGGAGCTGTATTTGCGCCTGCTCTGGCTCAATGCCTACCTCGCCGTGGGCAGAAGTGAGCCCGGGACCGCCGACATTGTCCAAATGTTCAAGAAGGAGATCGAGTCGTTTACTCCGGAGATTATCGCGGGCCTGCCCCCCGAAGAACGTAAAACCCTGGCGGATTTGCTTCCGCGATTACTGGCTGAAGCCTTCCTCTTGCAAGGCGAGTCTGAGGGTCAGGCCGCGCAATATGACCAGCAGCACAAAACATTTGAAGCCTTGCGCCTGACTTATCCCGGTTCGGATCCGGCGCTGAATTCCTATTTTGTCGAGGCGGGCGAGCTGGAAAAGCAAAACAAATTCACCGAGGCCCAGCGCCTGTATAACACCGTGACCGATAATTTCCCGAAAGCGGACCTCGCGCCCCGGGCGCTTTATTTGTCTGCGCACGATTCCGAAAAACTGGACAAAACGGGCGAATACACCGAGGCGCTCAACCTGTTGAACAAGTTTGTCCATGATTATTCCGATAGCGAGGCGGGCCAGCCGCTCATTTACATCGTGCAACTGGAGCAAGCCGACCTCGAACGCATCGTCAACGAAAACCCCAAGGATAAAAGTTTGGAAAATGCCGCGGACCTTTATGCGATTCTCATCAAGAAATACCCGAATGATCCCCTGACTGTTCGCGCCAAAGTTTCCCGGGCCGATTGCTTGTTCCAACTCGCCACCCTGCCGGAGGCCGACCCGCAACGCCGCCAGGACGCCATCGAAGAGCTGCAGGTATTGTACAACCAAAAGAACCTTCCCGTGGAAGCCCGGGTGGAGGTGGGCTACAAGCTGGGCAAATTGCAGGAATACGGCAGCAAACCCGACCTGGACGCCGCCGCCCACCTCTATTTTCAGATTGCGAGCGAGATTTTACCCAATGACCAATCCCGCACCGCTTTGGATAACAGCCCCCATGGACGCTTTTGGATGTTGAACTGCCTGGCCTCCCTTAAGCACATTTACGAAACTCAGAATAAAGACGCTGATGCTGCGGGTGTTGCCAATATGATCGTCGAGTACGGCTTGGGCCCGGCCACTTCACCGAGCAGTCCGGCGCCTGCGCCAGCGGCTGCCGCGGCCACGGCATCCGTCGCCCCGTGAAATCCGGGTCACACAATACCCTTGTGGCGGGTGGGTTAATGGTGTTTGCATGAGTGCCCGGTTAGAAGCCGCGCAAGCCCCATGCGTCGGATTGCCCTCATTACCCTTTTGTTGGCTGCTCTGCTCACCCGCCCCGCCCGGGCGTTGACGGAGCAGGAGCGGCGCGATTATATCGCCCATTTGAAGCTGATCGTCCCGGATAATGCGGATACGCCAATCACCCCCTCTTGGGAACAATGGCTGCAAACCTCCGGCCAGTTGCCGCCGGACTTTGACGCGCTGCCCAGGCAAAATGGATTACCCGACCCGCTGAAATTCCTCGATGGCCGTCCGGTAAAAACGGTGGACGACTGGAAGGCCCGCCGCACGGAGATTCTTCAACTTTACGAGAAGTACGACATCGGCACCATTCCGCCCAAGCCCAACCTCGATAAAATCACGGTAGTGAGTGAAATGGTCTCCGACGGGGTGACGCCGCCGTCGGCACCGGCTGGAGGTTTTGGTGGCTTTGGTGGCCGGGGGCCGGCGCAGCCGTTGCCCAAAGGCACCATTTCGCGCGTCGTCATGCTCGAATATGGACCCAATGACCAGGCTTCAACGCAGGTCACCCTGACCATACCCGTGGGAGACGGGCCCTTCCCCGTCCTCATCGGCGGCACAGGCGCGGCCCTCTTGAACCGCGGTTATATCGCGTGCAGTTTTCCGGACAGCGTGGACCAGACGACCAATCTCCCGGAACTGTATCCCACCTACGACTTTGCCACCATGGGGCAGAAAGCCTTCACCGCGCAAATGGTGGTGGATTATCTCTACACCTTGCCGCAGGTGGACAAAACGCGCATCGCCATCACCGGCTATTCACGCCTCGGCAAGATGGCGACGATTGCCGCCGCGCTTGACGACCGCATCGCCGCCGTGGTGGCCGGGAGCACGGGTGTTGGCGGCGTCGTGTCATGGCGGCAGGGCGGCGAGCGCAACCAGGCCGAGAGCATCGAAACCACCACGCGCATGTTCCCCCTCTGGTTTGCGCCGCAGTTGCGCTTTTTTGTCGGGCGCGAAGACCGCCTGCCCATTGACGGCAACTTGCTCGTCGCGGCGATTGCACCCCGTTCCTGCCTCATTGAATACGGCATGAACGACGAAGTTTCCAACACCTGGGCCGACGAGCAGACGCTGCACTCCGCACTGCCGGTTTACGCGCTGCTGGGCCAGCCCGACCATGTCGGCATCATGCGCGTGCCCGGCAACCACGGCGCCAACAATGTGGAGATGTATCTAGACTGGCTCGACATCCAGTTTGGCCGCTCGAATGACAAATGGGTCAATAATTTTCTCTTCCCTTGGAACTTCTCGCAGTGGGCCAAAAACAGTGGCGAAAAAGTCAACCTTGCGAGTTTCCCGGCGCACAAGTCCGATGACTTGCTCACGAGCGCAAGTGGTCGCGCCATCGCGAGCACGGCCGACTGGGAGACCAAGGCGGTCGACATTCGCAAAAACATCCATTGGCTGTTGGGCGACGCGCCTGCGACAATTCCAACTGCCGGTGGCCCGGTTGATGCCGGAAGCACCAGCGCCCATGCCGCGGCGGGAGTGGCAGGGCGGGGCGGGGCACGCGGTGCGGCCCCTGGCGGGGCGCGGGGAGGCGCAGTTGGGCCGCCCGGCGCCGGAGCCTTTGGCGCGCGTGGCCCTGCGGTCAACCGCAACTTTGGAGCCGCGATTAATGACGCCATCAAGACACTCGTGAACCGGGCGGCCAATGAAATGGGTTGGAACGACCCGGAAGCCGCCCTCATGACCACGCGCGTGGTCAATTTCGGCGAAGGCATCAAAGGGGATTTATATTACCCGGCCAATACGCCGGCGGGCACCAAACTGCCGACCGTCATCTGGCTGCACGGCTACAGCTACCCGCTGGGCTACATGTGGGTTTACCGACGCGATCCGCATCCCATCCTCGCCCTGACGAAGGCCGGCTACGCGGTGCTGGCTTACGATCAATGCGGCTTTGGCGGCCGTGCGACCGAAATCGGGCCGTTCTTTGATACCGCACCGCACTGGTCTCAAATGGGCCGCCTGGTCTACGACGCCCGTGCCGCGATTGACGCCTTGCAGCAGGACAGCATGGTGGATCCCAACCGCATTTATCTTTACGGCTATGAACTCGGCGCGACCGTCGGCCTTTATACCGCGGCGCTGGATACGCGCGTGAAAGGCGTCGTTGCCGTCAACGGCTTTACGCCCATGCGCACGGACACCGCTGACAAGGGTACCGGCGGCATTGCGCGTTACAGCATGGAACGCCCCCTTCTGCCCCGGTTGGGTTTTTTCATCGGCCACGAGGCGCAGATTCCGGCGGATTTTTCCGAAATCATCGGCGCGATTGCCCCGCGGTTCGTAGTGGTGGTGGCGCCGAAAAACGATCGCGACGCCACACCCGCCGACGTGCACGCCGCGCTCGAGCAGGCGCGCAAAATCTACAGCCTCTATAATGCCTCCAACCACCTGATGGTGGACGAACCGTGGGACTATGCCCGCCTGCCGGCGTACACGCAGGATTGGACCGTGCAGTCCTTGAATTGGGCGGACCATCCGGCTCCGCCGGTGATCCCGGCTTCGGCAGCGGCGAGTAATTGAGATTAGCTCACGCGCACCGGCTTCGAAATCTTCAACCCCACGGATAGTCCCAGCCCCTGCTCGCCGGGTGAGAAGCATCCTAATCTCCGCCCGCTTACAAAAGTTTTGCTTCTACCGGCCGACCCAAGGATGGTAGCCGCCATGGCAAGATTGGCCGTGATCAACGTGGTGGGGCTTTCGCCGCGTCTGCTCGACAGCGGACGGATGCCGCGCTTGGCCAAGTTGGCCGCTGGGGGCCAACTCCGCCCCATTTGTCCCGCGTTCCCGGCGGTCACTTGTCCCGCTCAGGCGACCTACTTGACGGGCCAGCTCCCGCGCGCGCATGGCATTGTGGCCAACGGCTGGCACGACCGCGATCTGGCCGAACACCAATTCTGGAAACAGTCGAACCGCATGGTCCAAGTCGCCAAAATCTGGCATACCTTGCGCGCCTTGCGGCCCGATGCCACCGTCGCGCAACTCTTTTGGTGGTTCAATATGCATGCCGATGTGGACTGGAGCGTCACGCCGCGGCCATTGTATCCGGCAGATGGCCGCAAGGTCTTCGACATCCACACGCAACCGATGGGCCTGCGCGAGGAACTCAAGGCCGCGCTCGGGCCGTTTCCCTTCCCGCAATTTTGGGGCCCGGCCGCCGGGCGCGGGGCGTCGGACTGGATTGCCGCGTCGGCGCGCTTCGTGGAAGAAAAACATTCGCCGACCCTCAACCTGGTTTATTTGCCGCACTTGGATTACGCGTTGCAAAAATTCGGGCCGGAGGTAAACGATCCCCGCGTGGCGACGGAGCTGGCCGTGGCCGATGAAATCGCCGGGTCGTTGGCAGAATTTTTTCAAAAGCGAGGCGTCGAGGTCGTGGTGCTTTCGGAATACGGCATCACGCCGGTTTCACGACCGGTCCACCTCAACCGTGTGCTGCGCAACCACGGCTGGTTGAGCATCAAGGACGAATTGGGGCGCGAAACGCTCGACCAGGGCGGCAGCGCGGCGTTTGCCATCGCGGACCATCAAGTCGCCCATATTTATGTGCGAAATCCGGAATTGCGCCCCCAGGTGCGCGCCGCGCTCGCTGCCACGCCGGGGGTCGAACGAGTGCTCGACACGGCCGATTTGCAAGCTGCGGGCCTCGACCACCCGCGCAGTGGCGACCTGCTGGCCGTGGCTGCGTCCGACGCCTGGTTCACCTATTATTATTGGGAGGACGATGCCCACGCGCCGGACTTCGCCCGCACGGTGGACATCCACCGCAAGCCCGGCTACGACCCCGTGGAACTATTTCTCGATCCAGAAATCGCCGCGCCGAAATTAAAAATCGCGTGGCGTCTGCTCAAAAAGAAACTGGGTTTCCGCATGCTCATGGACGTCATTCCGCTCGACGCCGCCCTCGTGCGCGGGTCGCATGGGCGGGTGCCCGAGGATAAAAAGGACTGGCCAGTTTTCATCGCGTCGGGAAATAAAGCTTCATCTGCATCAGAAATGGCGGCGACCGATGTTTTCGCCGAATTGTTGGCGCGCCTGGATTAGTGGGTTTGCGGGTATGCCCCCGCCTCGTGTAGGGCTTTCAGCGCGGCTTGCACGGCGGGTTTGTCTTCCTGGTAGGTTACTCCGCACCAGCGCGCTTCGGTCGTCAGCACGCGGACGCGCGCCTGGTGAGTGAGAAGTAATTTGCCAACCACGGCAGGCAGGTAGCACTCCGACTTAAGGTCACCGCCGCGCGCTCGCAGGAAAGTGATGAACTGGGTTTCGAGCTGGGCAAAGATTCCCGGCGTCAAGGCCCAACAGTTCATGGACACCGCCGTGTCGGCGGGAAAATGCACCAGCGTGCCATCTGCCCGTTTGCCCCGCGCACCGCCGGTCGGCTCCGGCTCCAGCGCGGTTTGCTCCTCGATGGCAACGAGCTGCCCGGCGGCATCCACCTTGCACACCCCTCGCGCCACCGTGCCGTGTTCAGACAGCGTTTGCCCGAGGCGGTAGCCCACCAGCGCGTAGTCGTGCCCGCTCGCCGGAGTCGTCTTGAGAAACCCCGCCAGTTGGCGAAACGCATCGGCGCCATAAAAATCATCGGCATTAACGACCGCAAAGGGCCGGTCCACCGTTTTGCGCGTGCACCAGACGGCGTGGGCCGTCCCCCAGGGTTTCTCGCGGCCGGGGGGCGGGAAAAAGCCATAGGGCAAATCGCGCAGGTCTTGCAGAACGTAGCGCACTTCCAGCCCGCGCCGCACGACCGGGTTTTGGTGGATTCGCGCCTGAAAGGCGTCGGCAAAATCCTTCCGAATAATGAACACAACCTGCCCGAAGCCCGCGCGGTGGGCATCGTAAATCGAATAGTCGAGGATCGTCTCCCCCTGCGGCCCCAGCGGGTCCATTTGCTTCAGCCCGCCATAACGGCTGCCCATGCCGGCGGCCAGAATCACGAGCGCAGGTGACATGGGAGGAAGTCTAAAAGAGAAAAGGGCCGATGGAAAATGGAAAAAGAGTTGGGTGGTGCAGTTTTTTTACTTCTTTCATTTTCCATTTTTCATTCTTATCGTTGACTCCATGCGCGAGCACTTGGAAGCCGTGGCGGAGGAACTCCGCCGCCTGCGGGCGGAGGGCGCCACCCAGATTTTTGTCAGTGACGAGACGCTGGAGCATTTGCGCGCGGCGGTTGCCCAGCAGGGTGGGGCAGGTCCGCAGGTAGCAGAAGCTGAGCTGGCAATGGAGGGACCCAGCGCCCCCGCTGACTTTGCGTCTTCGGCGCCAGTTCGAAAAGCAGCCGCACCGCCGAAGAGTTCTCTTAGCCTGCGCTGGGATGGCCAGCCGATTGCGCCCATTCCTGCACCGCCGGAAATCAAGCTGCCCAAAGGCTCCAAAGCAGAGCAAATGAACTGGCTGCGGGACCAGGTGTTGACGAGCGAGGTCTGTAACGCCCATCTGCGGCCCGGGCGCAAACTGGTCTTTGGCGTCGGCGCGCCGGAGGCGGAAATCTTTTTCTGCGGCGAGGGCCCGGGCGCGGATGAAGAACAGCAGGGCGAGCCGTTCGTTGGCCCGGCGGGGCAATTGCTCACCAAAATCATCCAGGCGATGGGCCTGTCGCGCGAGAAGGTTTACATCGGCAATGTGATGAAGTGGCGTCCGGAAATGCCGACCGAATGGGGCAACCGCGAGCCGACGCCCGAGGAAGTGGCCTTCTCGCTGCCGTTCCTGCGCGCGCAGTTGGACATCGTGAAACCGAAAGTCATCGTCGCGCTCGGCAACACTGCGGTCATCGCCCTGCTCGGGCTCGACCCGGAAACCAAGATGAAGGACTATCGCGGCAAGTGGCACGAATTTCAAGGCGTGCCGCTCATGTTCACCTACCATCCGTCCTATCTCCTGCGCAACACGGCCCTGTCCGTCAAACGCCAGGTCTGGGAGCATATGCTCCTCGTCATGGAACGCGTGGGGCTGCCAATTAGTGAGAAGCAGCGGGGGTACTTTTTGAAAGGATGAAGGATGAAGGATGAAGGATGAAGGATGAAGGATGAAGGATGAAGGAT
>CAZCMU010000047.1:0-14435 GCA_964499725.1 uncultured Opitutales bacterium | reverse complement strand
CGATCATGTGCACCGGGATGCGGATGGTGCGGGCCTGGTCGGCGATGGAGCGCGTAATGGCCTGGCGAATCCACCAAGTCGCATAGGTCGAAAATTTGTAGCCGCGGCGGTACTCAAACTTTTCCACGGCCTTCATCAGGCCCATGTTGCCCTCCTGGATGAGGTCGAGGAAGGACAGGCCGCGGTTGGTGTATTTCTTCGCGATGGAGATGACGAGGCGCAGGTTGGCCTCGACCATCTCGGTCTTGGCGCGGTGCGCTTCGCGCATGGCCTTGCGGGCCTCGCGCACAAGGTTGAGCAACTCCACCGGCGTCAGGCGGTATTCATTCTCCATGCTGCGCAGGCGGCGCTTGATGGCGGCGGGGTTGAGACGCTTGCGGCGGTGGGCGACCTTTTCGGCAAGGTCGAGTTCCTCCAAGTGGTCCTCAATCTCACGCAAAACCGGCGAAAGCTGGTCAAGAAATTCCTCAAACACCTTGAGCTTGAAGCAAAATTTGCGGAAGAAAGGCTTAATCTCGTTTTCGAGCTTGTGGTATCGGGTGAGGGCGCGCTTTTTCGCCGATTCGTCGCTGTTGCGGTGCGCTTCCTTCCAGGCCTTCTCCAACTTTTCCTCCATGGACTCGGTTTGCTCGATGAGTTTGGGCAGGTGGAGGAAATACGCTTCGCGGCTCTCGATTTTTTTGTCGAGCACGATGCGGTCAAAACGCTCCTGGCGCTCGAGCAATTTCTTGGCGAGTTCGATTTGGTAGGCCGAGGTCAGCACCACGCTAAAAAGAATATCGAGCGCGGTTTGCTCGGCTTTTTCGATGCGCTTGGAAATGGCGACTTCCTGCTCGCGTGTTAGCAGCGGGACTTGGCCCATCTGCTTGAGGTACATCCGGACCGGGTCGTCCAGAATGTCGAGCTGCGAGGTGCGCATCTGCTCCTCTTCGCTCTTCTCCTGGCGCTGCTTGTAGCTTTCGACTTCCTCGGCGTCCAGAATGTCAATTTCCAGATTCTCCAGAATGTTGATGACGTTCTCGATTTCCTCCGGGTTGTTGACCTTTTCCGGCAGCGACTCGTTGATGTTCTGAACCGTGATATAGCCCTGCTCTTTGGACAGGCGAATGAGGTGCCGGATTTTTTCGTTGAGGCGGAGATTTTTGGGCGAAGTCGGGTCGGCGGTTGCCGCTTCCAGGGCGGCACGGGTGACTTCCGTCATGCTTGGCACATGGGCATTGGCGACATGGACGTGGGCATGGGCGTGGACTACAGCCGGCACAGCGGTATGGCCGTGGCCGTTGGTGCCGTTGGCGGGGACGTGGGCGTGGGCCGCTTCGACCTTGGCGGGCGAAGTTTTGGCGGGTTTGGCCGGAGCGTGCGGGCTGCGGGTGCTGGGTTTGGCGGATTTGGATTTGTCAGCCATGGGCCGAAATGCGTTGTGGATGATAAGTTAGACCGAAAAAAATGGGTGAAGTGCCCCCTACTATAGGGGCGCGGGGCCGGTGATGCGCGGTGGCTGGCGCAATAGTTTTTGCACTTCTTTGATGCGTTGTTGCAGGTCGGCGAAAGTTTGGGTGGCGGTGTCGGGAGTGTTGGCGGCGCGGGTTTGCAGTTCAGTGAGTTCGCGGCGGAAATGGTTCTCAAAAATGGCCTTTAGGCATTGATTGATGGCTTGGGTGGGATCGTCTATCTGAAACGGTCGGCAGCGCAGATTGGAAAGAGTGTGACGTTCCGCATCGGTTTCGGCTAAATCATCCAGATGATCGGCGCCTGGCCAATTGTCTTCCCGGTGGGCGGCCAGGCAACGGTCTAGCAAACGACCCTCCAGCGTCTTGGAGTCAAGCCATTGATGGTCAACAGCGTGAGCAACCAAGGGTGCAAGGTCTTCATAATGCAAAACGAGCATTAATAGCTCAGATTCTGCCGTTGTCAACTTATCATTAGCAAATTCAACGGGTTGCGAATTTGAATTCGCAACCTCCGAAGCTATTTTTTCGGGCGTTTGGAAAGGCGTGGCACGGCGCGCCCGTTGTTGCAAAAATTGAGCGAAATCTCGTTCAGCGGCCGTGCGATCAACTCCGGCGTAGCGGCAGGCTTCGGCGAGATAGTCCGCCCTCATCATCGCGGATTCAGATTGCTCAAGCATTTCAAACAAAGCCCGCAGGGCATCAGCCTTTTCCCGGGTGGTAGGGTTGGGCGAGGGCAGGAGCGACCGAACGGCAAACGCCATCGCCGATTCGGCTTTCTTGTCCAGGTCCGCCAGGGCCGCTGCGCCTTTTTCCAAAAAAAGCTCATCGGGGTCGGCATCGGTGGCCAGAGGCAGAAACCGAATTTCCAGGCCAGCCTTGATTGCCAGCGGGAGGGCCCGCAATGCCGCCCGCTGGCCCGCGGCGTCACCATCCAGTAGGCAATCCACCCGTCCGGCGTAGCGGCGGAGAAGAATAAATTGATTTTCAGTGATGGCCGTGCCCTGGGGTGCCACCACACTCTTGACCCCCGCAGACCAGCACCGCAGCGCGTCAAGCTGGCCCTCCACCATGATAAACCGCCCCGCTTCGCGCACGGGCGCATGGGCCCGATCGAGGTTAAAGAGCACATCTCCTTTGCGGAACAAGGGTGTCTCGGGCGAATTGACATATTTGGCCTCGCGGGCGGGGTCGTCGGTCGGGGTGCGCTCCGTCTGCCGGGCGGTAAAAGCAATGACGCGCCCTTGAATATCGCGGATGGGAATCATCAGCCGCCCGCGGAAGCGGGGCCGGCCGCGCGCGGGGTCCCGTTCGCCCTCCCGGTAAAAAAACAGCCCGCTGGCAAAAAACGTCTCCGGCGCGAATTTCTTGGTTTTGAGGAGGGCCTCCAGCAGCCCGCTGCCGTCGGACCCTGCCCAACCGATTTTGAATTCCTTGGCCAACGCGAGTTCGAAGCGGCGCGAGTCCGTCCAATATCTCCGGATGAACTCGCCGCCGTCGTCATTTTGCAAGAATGCCGCGTGGAAATGCGCCATGGCGGCCTCGTGCAGGTCGAACAATTCCTTGCGCACTGACTGCGCTTCGCGCGGGCGGCCATCTTCCTCATATACAAGCGTCAGGCCAAAACGTTGGGCGAGGGCTTCCACAGCCTCTTGAAAACCAAGGTTTTCCTTCGTCTGGATGAATTTGAAGATGTCCCCGCCCTGGCCGCTGCTGAAGCAGTAATAGAGGTTCTTGCCAGGGTCCACGTAGAAAGAGGGGGTTCTTTCCTGGGTAAACGGGCTCAATCCCTTCCATTTCGCCCCGGCCTTTTTGAGTGTAACATAGGGTGCCACCACGTCGTAAAGGCTGACGCGGGCGCGGACCTCGTCAATGGAACTGCGTTTGATTTTCGGCACGGCGAAGGGGCGGAGAATGAAGGATGGGAAGGGATTGCGCAATGAAAAGGCTTGGCCTGAAGGGGGTGGGAGAGGGTAAAATCTCCGTAAAATCCTCCCTGGGGTCTGTAAATTTCCATCCTAAGGCTTTGCACTAGGGGGTGTTTAGGCTAGTCTGGATGGGCTCAGGCCCCCACGGCCTGGGGCTCCCATCCTTCCTCTATATTATAAATTATGAAAAATAATTGTTCGCGGAATGGGTTTACTCTGGTGGAAATCATGATTGTAGTGGTTATTATCGGTCTGTTGGCGGCGATGGCGATTCCAACGTTTGGCGTGGTTCGCCAGCAATCGCGCATGAAGGCAGTGACCAACAACCTGCGGCAGATTGCCACGGCCGCATCCCAATACATGCTCAATAACGGGCTGACCCAGGCGGCTTACACCGACTTGATCGGTACCAGCACGGACGATTATGTCCGTAGCATTTCGCCCGTCGCGGGCGAAGACTACAGCAGCATCACGGTCGTCCAGACCGCCACGCAGGTCTCCATCACCGCCATCACCTTCGGTACCGCAACCTACAATATGTGACCGGCGCAGGCGGACCGCGCTAATTTTATCTGTGTCGCTCTGGGCGACACGGACGTTTGTTTGTTGTTTGTGTTGGCCTCGCGCCGGCGCCTCCCCTACAAGGGTGTGCTATTCTGGCGATGCCCGACTCCACCCATCCCTGCCTTCCGCGCCTGGCGGTAACTGGCCTTGGCGGCTACGCCCGGCATCATCATTTGATTCTCCAACGCTTGGAAAGCGCCGGCCTGTGCCGGGTAGTCGCCACCTGTGACCCTTCGCCGGACAAAACACTGCCGCAGAGCGCCGACCTGAGGCTGGCTGCGCGCGGAGTGAAGTTTTTTCCCAGCTTTGAGGCCATGCTGGACGGCATCATCGGCGCGGCGGATGCCGTGACCATCCCGACCCCCATCCACTGGCACGCCCCGATGCACCGGGACTGTGTTGAACGGGGCTTGCCGGTTTATTTGGAAAAACCGCCAACGTTGTGGTGGGAGGAATTGGAAGCAATGATCGCCGTTGAAGCCCAGGCGCCCCGTGCCACGGAAGTGGGTTTCAATTTTATTACGGAGCCTGCGCGCCAGGCATTGAAGGCCCGGTTGCTGGCCGGTGAATTTGGGGCGTTGCGCGCAGCGTCGTTCTGGGGCCGGTGGCCGCGCCCGGCCGCCTATTTTCAACGGAACAACTGGGCCGGGAAACTTTTTCTCCCGGGCTCGGCGGTGCCGCTTCTCGATTCCTGTGTCGGCAATGCCATGGGGCACTACGTGCAGAACCTATTGTATTGGGCTGGCCCGGCCGCGGCCACTTTTGCCACGGTTCAGGAAACTCGTGCCAGTCTGTATCGCGCACATGCGATCCAGGGCACCGACACGGTTTTTGCCGAGGCCCGCACGCCCGAGGGTGTTGTCCTGCGGGTCGCCGCCACGCACGCCTGCCCGCCGGAGAGCGAGGGCCACGCGGAATATTTGTCCTGCGAACGCGCCCAATTGCAGTATGTTACCGATGTCGCCTGCCTGATTCGATGGTCCGACGGTCGCTTGGAAACAATAGATTTAACGACGCAGGGTGACTGGCAGGAACGCAATTTCCGTCGTTACTTTGATTTTCTCGGCGGGCGCCATCCCTGGCCGGTGGTATCCTTGCGCGACTGCCGCGCATTTGTGGCGTGGAACGACCTGATTTTTGCCGCCACCCCCGGCATCTCGACTTTTGGGCCCGATTGTCTTGCCTATCATTCGGGCGGCACGATTCCCGCCCCAACTGGCATTGCGGCAGCAGTGCAGGATTTTGCCGAATCCGGCCGCTGGCCGCATGAAAACCCAAGTTTGGTTTGGGCCAACCCGCCAGGTCGGGCTCATTTGGCGGACTTGCCGCTGGCCTTGGTTAAAATTCGCGCCTTGGCCCGGGAAAGCGTTTAGGGTCTTTTCAGGCCTTTTTATACTTGTGGCGCCGGGCAGGGTGCGGATATGCTGCCGTGTCTATCCATTTGGTGGGCCGATGCTTGGCGTGCTTTCGTTCAACAATTAATAACGAAAGCGGGCTGAGTGGTTGGTCACCAGACTGGCTGCGCCTCCATGGTCAAATCACGCAAGACGCTCTTTTTGGAAATATCCGAGTATTCGGTGCTGGCAGCCCGAACATCGGGCCTGGAGCCGCCATTCGTTATTGAAGAAGTGAGGGAAATTCCTGCTGGCGCTCCCGACGACCTTGCCGCAATGGTGAGTGAGATGATGTCGCTAACTGCCGGACAGTATGCGCACTGTGTAGTGGGGGTGCATCCCGCCGGTCGCTTTGTTCGTCGGTCCACGATGGACAACCCGGCCAAAGCCAAGGACCCCGCCTTTCTGGCGGAATATGTACAGTCACAATTTCAAGTTGACCCCACCAAGAACGTGGTCGCCGTGCTGAATGCGGAATCCGGCCAGTTTGCCACCGCCGAGACTGGCTACACGAAGGAATTGATTTTTGCCGGCGCGCCGCTGGAGGAAATCAAAGCGCGCCAGCAAATTGCCGTCCTCGCCGGCATCTATCCGGAACGGCTCGAATTGGGCAGCGTCGCCACCATTGCGGGTTTGGGGAGCTACCTGGCTTCCGAGGAAATCAAAGCGCCCACGCTTTTATTGGAAATTACCCAGGAAACCTCGCAGGTCTTCATTTTGCGCGGCACCCAGCTGGACCTCGCCCGGCCGATCCCGCAGGGCCTCAACAGCATGTTCCCCATTGTTCAGCAGGAACTCGGACTCAAGGATGAGGAGTCCGCCCGCAAACTTTTTTATTCAAACACGTTTGATTTCACGGAAATGGGCCCGACCCTGCTCAAGAAGATGTTGAAGGAGCTGCAATCCTCCACGGGCTTCTACGAAGTGCAGACCGGGCAGACCATCGGTCAAATTCACTTGAGTTTGCTGCCCAAGAATCTGTCCTGGATGTCCGGCTTGCTGGCCCGTTCCCTCGGCATTGACACCCTGAAGCCCGAATTCCCGGACTGGCTGCACAGTTTGGGAATCGAAGCTGCGCCGGGCTGTGAGCTGGCCGCGCTCGACGGCCGTTGGCTGGGCGTGTTTGGCCTGATGGGAAAATACGACGCCAAGTCGGAAGCTAAACCGGAGGCCGCCAATGCTCGCGCGTAAAAAGAAACCCGACGTCGTGGGGAACTGGCACCCGAATTTCCGGGATGTCGCCACCTTGCCCGATATCAAGCAGGTGCGCACCGGCTTCCTGGTGAATTTTGTGGCCATCGTCCTCGCACTGCTGGCTTTGGCGTGGACGCTTTACACCGAAGTGGAGATTCACAAGGTCAACCGTGACATTGAAGTCTTGAATAATGGGATCGAGAGCAACTCTTCCGCCAATACCAAAGACCTCGCCGCCACGAAAGGATTTGTCAATACCTCGAAACCCCTGCAGTTCGCCGCCAGATTTTTTTCCCAAAAACTGCCCCCGCTGGACTTGCTGGCCAGCTTGATTGATGCCCTCCCGGACAATATCGTCTTCGAATCCATCGAGGTGGAAACAGTCGGCGGCAATCAGGGCGGCAAAAAAACCGAGGCCCAGAAGGTCACCATCAAAGGTGTTCTGACCAGCGAATCTGAACTGGGCTTGCAGAAATTTGTTGACCAGGTGCTGGCGAGCCCCGCGTTGAAAAACCGCACCGGCGACCCGGTCAAAGACCGGAACATTGATGCCCACCGCGATCCCATCGGGGGCGCGTTCGAGTTCACCGTTACCCTCACCCTCAAGCCCACTTCATGAACGCCCAGCAAATTCTGGCGAAAATCAAAGCCTATCCTTTGGCGCTCGCGCTGTTGGGTACGGCCATTGTGTTGGCGGGCTGGGCCTATTACCGCAGCGGCTCGCTGGATGACTTGCACGGCGAACTTGACACCGCCACCGCCCAAAACGACGAGATTTCCAACAATGTCAAGGAAGGCATTAACTTGAAGGAGCAACTTGACCAGCTCACCGCCGCGGTGGCCCGATTCAAGCCCGGGTTAATCACGCCTTCCGCAATTATTCCCAACCAACAGTATTTTTATGATTTTGAGCAGAGCACGGGGGTGCAAATTCTCGACATCGCGGTGGCCGGCAGCGTCCCCGGCAAAGACCCCGCCGAACCGTCGGTGACGACCTTTAAACTCGGCGCCGCCGGTTCATGGGATAGTATCCTTGCGTTTTTGAATGCCTTGCAAACGGGGCCGCATTATTTGCGCTTCAGCCAGTTTAGAATCGAAAAATCCGAGCAGGCGCGCACCACGGTCGGCGTGGTGCAGCCGCTAAAAGTATCTCTCACGATCGAGGTTCTTGGCCAATGAAATTTTTCCGCCTGCTTGGAATTTCATCCCACCCGACGACGCTGGTCGTGGCGGGTTTGCTGGCTGCGGCCGGAGCCCTTTCCGCCGCAGATGCGCCGACCGACAGCGCCCCTCCACCCCCGCCCCCGCCGCCTCCACCGTCGAGCGGTAGCTGGTATGTGTTCTCGCCGCCTAAAGATGGGGAGGTGCTGTCTCTTTCCCTGCGGGAAAAATTGCTTGCCGTGATCAAAACTTTCCTCGATCGGACCAACTCCGATCAACTGCCCCACCTCAAAGACGCGCCCAATCCCTTCTTCCCCAAGCTTCCGCCCGCCCCTGTGGCTTCCGCTGCCCCCGCCAGCACTGCCGCATCCAGTTCCACACCCGCGGCACCGGCCCGGCTTTCCATCGCGGACCAACTCCAGCAGGTCGCCGATCAACTCAAGCCCTCCGGGCCGCTCATCGCTGGCCAGAACCGTTTGATTATTCTTTCCAGTGGTGGCACCTTGGCCGTGGGCCAGACCATCCTCGTCACGTTTCCGGGCGAGAGCGTCCCGGTCGGAATCTTGTTGCAGGATGTGTCTGCGGATACTTTCACGTTGAAGTCGGGCAACACCTCCAAGGCCTTTCCTTATGTCGCCAAAGAATCCGCTTCACATTCCAATTCACCCACCACCACGCCTGAAACCAAGAGCCGAAATTAAAGGTCCTGCCGCCATGAAAGCCCATCGCTCCCTCCTTGTTCTATTCCTTCTCTCCGCCGCCAGCCTGACCGCGCAAGACGCGCCGGCCCCTGCGCCGGCCCCCGCGGCAGCCACGGATGCCCCTGCGCCGACGCCCGCCGTTGTTCCGGCGGCCGCAACCAGCCTCGCCCCGGCGGAGACGACCCCGCCCAATCCCCTTGCTCCGGATGCGGCCACCCCTGCGCCGGCTCCAGCCGCGCCCGCGCTCGATATCGCCATGCCTGCCACGGCGGGCGCAGCTTTCACGCCGAGCTCTCCTGGCGCACCCGCCAGCAACACGGTTCCCAATGGCACCATGGATGTCGCGAACTTCCCCAATGAAGAAATTCGGACCATTATTCTCAACGTCGCCAAGCTCTTTAATCTCAATGTGGTGGTGCCTGATACCTTGACGGGCACGACTTCGCTCCAGTTGCACGATGTCACCTGGCAGCAAATTTTTCAGGTGGTGTTGGAGCCGATCGGCTACACCTATCAGGTCAACGGCACCGGCCCCAATGCCATTATTATGATTAAGAACAAGGCCGATATCGCCGCCGAGCCGTTGACGACCCGGGTCATCCCGATCAATTCCGCCAAGGCGGAAGACTTGGCCAAATCCCTGCAAAGCTTTCTCGACGCCACCTCGAAACCGCCGGAAACCATCGTGCCCGAGGCGCGCACCAACACCCTCATTGTCACCGCCCACCCGGAAAAAATGAACAATTTGCAGGAGGCCATTGACCGGCTCGACAAGCAAACCTACCAGGTGGCCATTGAGACCAAGTTTCTCGAAGTCAATGCCAACAACGACGACAACCTGGGCATCCAGTGGAATTTCAACGGCACGCCCCTGTTCTCCGCCGCGTATGCCTACCAATACTCCGTTTTTGACAAACTTAATTCCATCTACGCTTCGGGCATTTTGCCCAGTACCGGCATATCCGGACAGCAAGCCCCGGCCACGCTCAACACTCCGGCGACCACCACCGCCTCCTACACTCCCTCCCGCCGGGCTGCGGATTTTGCCATCTTCAATCAAGCGGAATACAGCGCGACCTTGACGGCCATCCAAAATCTTACCAATGCCAAGCTCGTGTCCCAACCGACCGCTGTCACGCTTGATAATATGGAGACCAACATCTTTAGCGGCACCAACGTCACCGTCGTTTTCCCCACCATCAATAACCAGACCGGCCAGACGCAGGCGGGGCAGAATGTGACTTACCAGATCGGCATCACGATGAAGGTCAAGCCGCACGTGACGAACAATGGCTACATCAATCTTACGCTAAACCCGGAGCTAAGCCGTCTGGACCCGCAATCCGACACCTACTTTGGCGCCAGTTATCCGCGCGTGGACACCCGCCGGTTAACCGACGCCAATGTCAGCATCAAGGATGGTTACACCCTTGCGATTGGCGGCCTCATTGATGACCAGGATAGTAAATCAACCCTCCAGGTGCCCATTCTTGGTGATTTGCCCGTAATCGGCCACTTATTCCAATCCAAGGAGACCATCACGACTCGCAACAACCTGCTCATTTTCATTACGGCCCGCACCCTCAATCCCGATGGCGCCGGCTACAACGATGTGCTCAGCCCCGAGTTGTTGCTGCGCAGCGGAGTCGCCGCCAAGGACATTCCCGGGTACTATGACACCAAGCGCACTGCTGATACCCCGGGCATGACTTATGCCACGCCGGGCGAAATAAACTCCATGGAAGAAGTGCAGAAGCTGCGCGACCAGGCCGCATTGCAGCAACAGATGATGCAATACCAGGCGCAAATCCAGGCTGCGCAGCAAAATGTGAAAGAACTGCAGCCGGCCACACCCCCCGCGCCTCCTCAAGGCAGGCGCTAGAGTCGTCTGCCCGCCGCGCGGCTCGCTTGCCAAAGCGCCGGACAGCCGCTTGTCTGGTTGCATGGATTTCCGTCTTCAGGCGGGCTTTGTGCCCACCGGCGACCAGCCTGCCGCCATCGCGGCGCTGGAGCAGTCCCTGCGCGCGGGGAATCGCTTTCAGACACTCTTGGGCGTCACCGGCTCGGGCAAGACGTTCACCATGGCCAACCTGGTCGCGCGGCTCCAGCGCCCGGCGCTCATTATCTCGCATAACAAGACGCTCGCGGCGCAATTGTATAGCGAGTTCAAGGCCTTTTTTCCCGACAACGCCGTAGAATATTTTGTCAGCTATTACGACTACTACCAGCCCGAGGCCTACGTCCCGCAGACGGACACGTTCATTGAAAAGGACTCTGCGATCAACGATGAGATTGAGCGCCTCCGCATCGCCGCCACCAGCGCGCTTATCAGCCGGCGCGACGTGATTGTCGTCGCCAGCGTTTCCTGCATCTATGGCCTGGGTTCACCCGAGGATTTCCGCGCGATGATGATTCCCCTCAGCCCGGGCGCGGAATTGCCTCGCGAGTCGTTTTTGGAGCGCCTGGTGGAAAACCTCTATGAACGCAACGACATCGCACTCGAGCGCGGCAAGTTCCGTGCCCGCGGCGAGGTGGTGGATGTTTTCCCCGCGTACATGGAGAGCGCCATCCGCGTCGAATTCTGGGGCGGCACCATCGAATCCATCCGCCCGCTCGACCCCTTGACCGGCGACACCGGCGCACCGATGGATAAATTCAGCCTCTATCCCGCCAACCAGTACATCACCCCGCGCCACAAGCTCGCCGCTGCGCTCGCGGCCATCCGCGCCGAGTTGGAGGAACGCGTCACCTTCTTCGAAAAAGAAAACCGCCTCGTCGAGGCCCAGCGCATCCGCATGCGCACTGAATACGATTTGGAAATGTTGTCCGAAATGGGCTTTTGCAACGGCATCGAAAATTATTCGCGCCCCATCGCCGGCCGCCCGCCCGGTTCGCGCCCCTGGTGCTTGATTGATTTTTTCCCCAAGGATTTTCTGCTCTTTATTGACGAAAGCCACGCCACCGTCCCGCAAATTGGCGGCATGTCCGCCGGCGACCGTTCGCGCAAATCCCGCCTCGTGGATTTCGGTTTCCGCCTGCCTTCCGCGCTCGACAATCGCCCGCTGACTTTTCCCGAGTTTCTCGAAATCACCGGGCAGACCGTTTTTGTTTCCGCCACGCCCGCGCCCTATGAATTGAAAAATTCCACCGTCATCGCCGAGCAATTGATTCGCCCGACCGGCCTCGTGGATCCGCCGATGGAAATCCGCCCCATTCGCGGTCAGGTCGAAAATCTCCTCGGCGAAGTTCAAGCCGCCGTCGAAAAGCACGAGCGCGTCCTCGTCACCACGCTGACCAAGCGCATGGCCGAGGACCTCGCCACCTACCTGCGCGACGCCAAGGTGCGCGTCGAATACCTGCACAGCGACATTGACGCCCTTGAGCGCGTCGAGATTCTGCGCCGCCTGCGCGCGGGCGAATTCGACGTGCTGGTGGGCGTCAATCTCTTGCGCGAAGGCCTCGATTTGCCCGAGGTCGCGCTGGTCGCCATTCTCGACGCCGACAAGGAGGGGTTCCTGCGCAGCGAGACGAGCCTCATCCAGACTTCCGGCCGCGCCGCGCGCCACGAACAAGGCCGGGTAATCCTTTATGCCGACCGCGAGACGGATTCGCTCAAGCGCGCCATGGCCGTTTCGCTCTATCGCCGCAATAAGCAGCTCGCCTACAATTTGGAGCACGGCATCACCCCGCGCGGCACCCAGCGCGCCATGCAGGCCAGTTTGCACGCCTACAAGGTGGCCGAGTCCGATCCGGTTAGTTTTCAGGAGGCTCATGGCGACCGCGAAGTGGCCGCGGTGCTCGCTGAGCTTGAACAGGAAATGCTGGAGGCTGCTGGCAAACTGGAATTTGAGCGTGCCGCCATTTTACGCGACCAGATTGACGCGCTTAAAGAAGGCCGGGCCGGCCAACCCAAGTCGCCGCGCAGCGCCCGTTCAGGCTCGCGTTACAAGCAATCCCGGCGAAAATAAGATTCTGCGTTGCCTCGCCATGACCTATTTTCGCTTTCACGCCTATTTTAATTTTCCTGTTCTGGCCGTGCTCCTCACCTGGCCGGCCAGCCGGGCCTGGGGCGGCGCGCAGTGGCTGGCGGCGGGCTGGGTCTTTCTCGCGGTGTACGTCTTCACTACGCCGTGGGATAACTATGCCGTGGCCCGGGGTATTTGGGATTTTGCCGACGACAAGCACTGGAAACGCCTCTGGCGCTTGCCCGTCGAGGAATATCTATTTTTCGGCCTGCAAACTTTTGAGGTGTTGCTGTTGGTCAACGGCCTTATCGGTGCGCACGGCACGTCGCGCTCGTGGGCGATGCCGCCATTGAACAGTGGTATAGTATTGGGGTCGCTGGGCGTGCTGGCAGTGGGCTGGGTTTTCGCCGCCGTCGCCGGCAGCGAGCGCCCGCGGCGTTTCAACTACGCCTGGCATTTGTTCTATTGGTTTCTGCCGGTGATTGCCGCGCAGTGGATTATCGGCTGGGGCATCCTCGCCCCGCGCTTTATGCTGCTGGTGATTCCGACCCTCGCCATCGGCGGCTGGCTGACTTTTGCCGATATTTTGGCCGTGCGCTCCGGCCTGTGGTTTTTTGATGCAAAGCAAGTCACCGGCCTGCGCCTCGCCAAGGTTCTCCCTTGGGAGGAGGCCGCCTTCTTTTTCCTCACCAGCCTTTTGGTTGCACAGAGCTACCTGCTCCTGCTGCCGGAAAATGCGCGGTGAATACTTGGGGTCTAAGTCTGTAGGGTCAGCGCTTGCGGTGTGCTGGGAGGTCATTTTTTGGGCTCCTCAGTCGTGAAGGGAATTTCAGCCCGCACGCTGGTGCCTTTGCCGACCGCAGATTTGATGGCCAGACTTCCGCCGACCATTTCGAGCCGTTCTTTCATCCCAATCAGGCCCAGGCGGTGGGAGTTTTTGGCCAGTAAGATTTTTTCAACCTGAAATGACTTCCCGTTGTCGTTAATTTCCATCCGAACTTTGCCCGAAATATCGGTGATGACTATTTTGATCTCGGTGGCCTCCGCATGGCGGATGATGTTGGTGAGCGCTTCCTGCGCCACACGGAACAACACCGTCCGCTTGGCGCTTTCCAAGGCTTCCACGCCGGCAAAGATCGTTAGTTTGATGGCGATTTTTTTGCGCGCCGCCAGGTCCTTGGTGTACGCATGAAGGGCCGGAATCAAACCGAAGTCGTCCAAGACCGTCGGCCGCAGATCCCGGGCGAACTGGTGGACGGCGATCACGGAATTTTCCACCAGGCGCTGGGTATTGGCAATTTTTGTCTTGAGGGTTGAATCTTGCGGGGAGACTCCTTTGCTCAGGGTCGACAACTCCAGATTGATGCTGACCAGCGTTTGCATGACCTCATCATGCAAGGCCCGGCTGATCGTCTTCCGCTCCTCCTCCTGTACCGTGATAATCTGGCGGGTCAACTGCCTTAACTGCGCGTGCAACCCCCGCGATTCCGCCAGCAACTCACGCTGGGCCAACTCGCTTAGCCGGAGCGATTTCTCCAATGTCCGGCGACGGGCAATTTCCTGGTTCGCCCGCTCGTTTTTGGCCGTCAGTACCTCTGCGTGGCGCTGGATGGCCTCCAACCGTTTCCGCTCAGTGACGTTGTTGAAAAAGCAAACGACGCCATATTCCCCTGCGGGCAGCGTAACCCGCTGAATCTGCCATTCATAGATCTCTTGCAAGCCGGTGTCCCGTCGCCGTTCGGTAAACTCGGGTGACTGATAAGGTTCCCCGGTCTTCAACGTATGCCGGAAACGTCTCACCACCCGGTTGGCGACCTGCTTCGGCCAGAGCGTGTGTAAGATTTCAGCAAACCCCCGTCCGATCAAGGGCTGGACATTTTTAAATACGGGCAGCGCGGTGGGGTTGACTTGTTGCAGGCGAAACTGGGCATCCACCACATAGACCCCGACCGGCGCTTGCTCGACGAGGGCAGTAAATAGCGCATCTTTGCGGCGCAACCTGTCCTCGGCCTGTTTGCGTTCGGTGATTTCCAACTGCAACTGCGCATTTAAGTTCTCCGCCGCTTCGGTGAGCTCATGC
>CAZCMU010000046.1:1170-14811 GCA_964499725.1 uncultured Opitutales bacterium | reverse complement strand
ATTTTAATAAGGCTGTCCAAAGAACAGCGGGAGGTGAGGCGTGGGAGGAGCGGGCGTGGGCGCGGTTGGAGGAATTGCTCGAACACGGCCCGTTGCCGGCGCAGGCGGCGGCGGATTTACGCCGTGCGTTGGTGCGTGGCAGGAGCGGCACCGTGACGACGGGAGATTTTTTCCAGGCCAAACTCGGGGCGCTGGCGCAGCGAATTTTCGGGCATGGATTGACGCGCCGGGTTTTGCGCAGATACTTCCGCCTGTAACATGAAAATTGTCATACTGCAGGATCGGCTGCGCCTGGGCGGCACGGAGGTACAGGCGCTGGCCCTCGGGCAACAATGGCAGGCGGTCGGCCACGAGGTGCGGCTAATTACGTTTCGCCACGGCGGCCCATTGGCGGAATCACGGGCGGCGAAAAAACTGAAAGTCAAAGTTCTCCAGCCATTCGTAACGTGGCTCGATGGATGGGCGCCGGGACTGGAAAAAGCGGTGACGGAAATTGCACCAGACGTGGTTGTGGCGTTTGGGCGCGAGGCGAACGCGAAACTTCCGCGCTTGGAAAAACTGCCAAACCGGCCGGCGTTGGTGGCGACGTTACGCAGCGGGCGCGAACAACCGGCGAAATTTTGGAAGGGATTGAAGAGCGCCGATGCGGTGATAGCCAATGCGCGCTGGGCGGCGGAGGAAGCGGCGAAACAGGGGGTGGCGGCGGAAAAGCTGCAAATGGTTTACAGCGGACCGGCGCGGAAAATGAATGTACCCGACCCCGTGGCGGCGCGCGCGGATTGGCGGAAGCAAACGCAGACCCCCGCGGGCGCGGTGGTGTTGCTTTGCGTGGCGGCTTTTCGACTGGGGAAGGGGCAGCATATATTATTGCGCGCCATGAGCCAATTGCCGGTGGAGTTAAACTGGCAGTTGTGGTTCGCGGGCGACGGCTTGACGCTGAATCAGTGCGAAAATCTTGCCCGGCAATTAAATATAGCCGACCAGGTAAGTTTTTTGGGAATGGTGGCGGACCCTGCGCCGTTGTATGCGGCGGCGGATGTCGCAGTGCTGACTTCGCTGGCCGAGGCGTTGCCTAATTTTTTAATCGAAGCGCAATCGGCGGGCTTGCCAGTGGTGGCCACGGCGGTCGGAGGTGTGTCAGAGTGTTTCGCCGAGGGCGTGACCGGTTTGGGCGTGCCGGATGGCGAGATGGAGGCGCTGGTGGCGGCGCTGACGCGGGCGATACGCGACGAGGCGTGGCGCGGAGCCGCGCGCGAACCGGCGCAAGCGCGGGCCGGGCAATTATTCAACGCCGACCGCAATGCCGCAAAATGGCTCGAACTGTTCGCCTCCTTGCGGAGACCTACGGCATAAATTTCCCATCCTGCATGCGGAGAACTTGATCGGAGCGGGCGGCCGGCTCCGGATTGTGCGTGACGATCAGGACGGTGTGGCCGCGGTCGCGGGCCAGTCCACCCAGGAGATTAAAAATGTGGTGGGAGTTTTCGACGTCGAGGTTGCCGGTGGGTTCATCGGCGAGCAACAGCACGGGGTCGTTGGCGAGGGCGCGGGCGACGGCGACGCGCTGTTGTTCACCGCCGGAAAGCTGGTGGGCGAGGCGGTGGCCCTTGTCGCCGAGGCCGACATCCGCGAGCAATTGGCTGGCGCGTTTTTGCATGGCATTGGCGTCGAGCCGGCCGAGTTTGCGCATGGGCAGCAGCACGTTTTCCAGCGCGGTGAATTCCGGCAGCAAGAAGTGAAACTGAAAAATAAAACCCAGCAGGCGATTGCGCGCGGCGGTGCGGGCGGTGTCGGAAGCGGTGGACATGAGTTCGCCGGCAATCCAGATGTCACCCGCGTCTTGCTGGTCTAACAAGCCCAGCAAAAAGAGCAGCGTGCTCTTTCCGCAACCCGAAGGGCCGGAAACGGCGTAGAGTTGGCCGGGCGCCAATGCCAAGTTCAGCCCGCGCAGGACATGCGTGCGGTTCTCCCCCTGCCCGAGGTAACGGTGCAGGTTTTCCGCGCGGAGGATGGGTTCGTCTGCAGGCACAAGCGTTAAAGATTGAGGCCGCGGATAACGTCACCGGGTTCGAGCCGCGCGGCGCGGCGGGCGGGAATCCAACTGGCGAGCAGCACAACGATGGTGGCGGCGGCAACCGCCCAGAGATAGTGCCAGGGCGACCAGGCGACGACAAAATAGTCGGTTGAAAAAATCCCGCGAATACGCAACGGAATATTTGCCACCAGCCAGGTGCCGCCGGCGCCGAGCAGGCAACCCAGGATGCAGCCGGCCACGAGCACCAACCCGCCGAGCAGCAGGAAGATTTGCGCGATGTCGCCGCGCCGATAACCCATGGAACGCAGGATGGCGATTTCCTTCGATTTTTCGAGGACGATGACCCCGAGCGTATTGAACATGCCGAGGCCGGAAATTAAAATGATGGTCGAAACCGTCAGCGCGGAGGAGGCGCGCAACGCGTGGAAAACGTCGAGCCAGATTTTTTCGCGTTCCTGCCAGGGGACAACCAGGTGGCCCAGGACTTCCTGCATATGGGGAGCCTCGGCGGCGGCGCGGTCGTTGTCGCGGAGGCTGGCCTGCAAGTAGGTGACGCCAAAGGGCTGGCCGAGCACGGCGCGGGCTTCGGGCAGATGCAGGATGACGCGCTCCTTGTCGATATGCTCGACGCCGCTTTCAAAAATCGCCTCGACACGGTAACGCTCGCTCTGGCCCGCGCGGGAAATGACCACGGGGTCGCCGACGGCGAGGTTGGCGCGGTCGGCCAGTTGCGAGCCGAGCATGACGCCCTTGGGGTTGGCGCGAAAATCATCCAGCCGGCCATAGATTACCTGCTGGGCGAGGTTCGACACCGCGAGAAAGTTGTCCAAATCAATGCCCAGCACCTGCGCGGGCATCTGGCGGAAATTGCTGTCGAGTTGCGCATCACCGCGCAGCACGGGCGAAACCGCGGCCACGTTTTCAAACTCGCGCAAGGCGGCGGAAATTTGCCCGGGAAACGGCACGCCCTCAACATATTTGCGGGCCTTGCTGAGGGAAACCACACCCTCCGGCGCCCCGGCGGCGTTTTTGATCACGGTGGCACCAAGCACATCCTGGTCGGCGCGGTCTTCGACGTGCAAGGCGCCGTCCGTGCCGAGCGCGGTGCGGGTGAAGAACTGTTCGAAGCCGGCGGTTTGGGCCTGGGTGATGATAAACAGTCCGACGCCAAAGACGATGCCGCTCAAGCTCATCAGCATGGCGCGCTTTTTCGAGAGCAACAGGCGCACGGCAATATGGCAATGGGTTTCCACGCGCAGAAGGGGCCGGAGGGTTTAGTGGGTTGCCGCAGAATCGGGCGGAAGGGTGACGCGCACGCGGTCGCCGTTGCGGAAGAGGTCGAGATTTTCGGTCAGCACAATTTCGCCTTCGCTGACGGTGGCGTGGGGGTCGGCATTGGGGAGAATCTCGGCCTGCGTCAGCGTAACGTAGCCAGGCTTGACCTGGCGGATTTCCACGCGGCCATTGGTGACGACGAACACGCTGTTGCCATAGAGTGCGCGGCGGGGAATGCAGAGCGCGTTGTCGTGCTTGCCGGCGGTGAAGCCGACTTCGCCGGTCAGGCCATCCAGGAGATTGATGGCGGGGTCCACCAGATCGAGCAACACCGTGAAACGCTGGGTGGTTTTGTCGCTGCTCGGCAGGACGCGTTTGACGACCGCGGTAAAAGTTTTGCCCGGGTAGGCAAAGAAATGGATGTCAGCTTTCTCGTTTTCCTGCACGGCGGCAATGTCGTCCTGGTCCACCTGGGCCTCGATGCGCAGGTCACGGCTGATGAAACCCGCGACAGGCGCGCCCTTGGCCAACTGGTCGCCCGCGTGCGCGCTGACGGTAGTGATGGTGCCATGGTAAGGCGCGTCAATTTCGTACTGGCTTAGAAGGTAATCGTCCATGTGGATGGACTCTTTCAGGGTTTTCTCCTGCGTTTCCAGGCTGCTGCGCTCCTCTTTGGCGGTAATTTCCTGGGCCTGAACGGAGCGCTGGTCGTTTTCATACTGCGCCGGCTTGCCGAAGCCGCCGTCAATCACCTGTTTTTCCTTGGCGAGGTCGCTTTGCAGGTTCTGCAGGGTGATTTCACTCGGCAATTTATCCGCCAGATGTTTTTCGACATCATCGAGGGTGTCCTGGTCCTGGGCCCGTTTTATGGGCAGGTCGCCCGGATCGAGTTTTACGAGCACGTCACCAGCCTGCACAACTTTCCCGATGGCAAGATTCGTCTCTTTGATGATCCCATCCTGGGGACAGGTGATTTGTGATTCGGCTTCGGCGGAGACCGTCACGCTGCCGGAGACGACAAAAATCACCGAGCCGCGGGTGACGCGCTTGCCAGCGGCCATGGGCGTCAAGGCGTGGGCAATACCCCAGACAGCTGAGCCCAACGCCAGCGCGGCCAAGCCAAGCCAGGAAGTGCGTTTCATGTCAGCGGGGTTGGGTGAAGAGCGGCAAATTAACCAGCGCGGGGTCGCGGAAAAGCTGCGCCAGGTAACTATAGTAGCCATTGGCCACTTGCACCTGGCGCTGCAGAATTTCGAAGCGGGTGTTCAGGAGGGTGGAGCGGGCGGCGTCCACTTCGGTTTTTTCAGTCTGGCCGGTGGACTGCTGGATCTGAATCCGGCCATAATCGGCCTGCTGCTGGGTGAGTTGCTGTTTGAGCACGGCGAGCGCGCGCAGGCCCAGGTCAATTTGATCGAGATCGTTGGCGCTGTCATTGAAGATTTGTTCGCGGGTGTCGTGCAGCTTGGTTTCGACGATGCGCTGCTGGGCGAGGAGCGCGTTGGTGCGCGCGAAGGCCTCGTCGCGGTCGTAGAGCAGCCAGGAGCCGTTGATGCCGGCGAAAAAAATGGTGCCAAACTTCAGGCCCGTGCCATTGGAATTGATATAGGGTTCCTCGCTCACGCTGGCCGCGAGGTTGAACTGCGGGCGCTGGTTGGCGCGATTGATGCGGATTTGCTGGTCGAGGGCGTCTTTGTTGAGTTGGGCGTCGTTGGCTGCGGGAGAATGGTCGAAGCCGGCCTGCTGGAATTGCTGGTATTGCGACTGCAAATTGGTTTCATCCACGACTGGCATAAAGATATGGTCGGGCACGTCGTCGGCGGTGAAGGCATGCGAGCCGGTCAGCCGGGAGAATTCGGCCAGTTGATGTTTAAATTCAGAGTCAGCCTCCATTTTTTTCAGCTCGAAGCTCTGGGATTCGAGGGCAAAGTCGCTCACTTGGGCCGCAGTGCTTTGGCCCTGGCCGAGGAGAATTTTTTCCTTTTCCAACCGGCGGGCGGCGAAATCCACTTCGTTGGCGAGCAGGGTGGCCTTGGCTTTCTGAACAACCAGGGCCAGGTAGCGGCTGCGCAGATCCTCGCAGAGCTTGGCATACGCCTGCACGGCCACATTCTGCGCGATTTGTTCTTTGAGAATGCCGAGGGCGGTTTCCGCCGTGAAACCGCCCCAGTGAAACAACGGGCGGCTTACCTGCACCGAAAAGGAACCGCCGGGCGTGAGCGAATTCGCGGCGCCGCCGCCATCGTTGGCCTGGAGAAAGCCGCCAACGCTGTAGCTGGCCGAAATCGTGGGCATCTGGCGCACCCAGCTGCGAAAACGCGAGGCTTCGACCTGGGCCACGGTGTCGGCCTGTTCGCGCATGGTGGGCGATTCAGTGG
Source organism: uncultured Opitutales bacterium (assembly GCA_964499725.1). GTDB lineage: Bacteria > Verrucomicrobiota > Verrucomicrobiia > Opitutales > JABDGR01 > JABDGR01. The sequence goes on along the minus strand of CAZCMU010000046.1, from coordinate 9,126 downwards.
CGGCCAGGGCCAGCAACTGGTCGAACTGGGCTTCGCTGGGGGGCAGCGGCTGACCGGGAGCGGGACGGGTGTATTCCGCCAGCGGCTGCAAAAGCGGGTCGGCGTCAGTCGGCGCGGGAACGTCGGCCGCGCACGTGGCGACGGGAAAAAGCCCAATCGTGGCCACGGTATAAATTGCGGCGCGGATGAAACGGGAAAGACGCATGGTAGACGGCGAAGGGACGGTTGGCCAAGCGGATGCGCGGTTTTGCGCTCATCCGACAGCCCTGATTTTTAGTCAACTACCCGCCGTTTTCCTCAACGACTTTGAGTAGATTGCGCGTCGTCAGCAATTCGATGAACTGCTTCAACGCGGGGGTGAGGACGCGGCCTTTGCGGTAAATGATGGCCAGCGGGCGCACCAGTTTGCGGCCTTTGACTTGCAGGCGAACCAGCGTTTTCTGTTTTAGCTCGGGAATGCAGGTGGTTTCGGGCACCAGGGCAATGCCGGCGCCAATTTCCACGGCGCGCTTGACGGTCTCGATGTTGTCAAATTCGCGCACGGGCTTGATGTCAATTTTTTGCTCCTTGAAAACCAAGTCGGTCGCCTTGCGGGTGGGTATGTCCTGGTCGAAGCCGATGAATTCATACTGGGGCAGCTCTTCGATGGAGACTTCCTTGCGCGAGGCGAGTGCGTGGTTGGGCGAACAAATGATGACGAGTTGATCCTCGTGAAAGGGGATGATTTCGAGCAGGCGGTTCTTGACCGGGTAGGCGATCAGGCCGAGGTCCACCTCGTTGTGCAGCACGTCTTCGTAAACCATGTTCGAGCGGCGGTATTCGACGCGAATGTTGACGGCCGGGTATTCCTTGAGAAAGGTTTTGACGTAGGCCGGCAACTCATGGAGGCCGATGGAGTAAATGGTGGAGAGGTGGATTTCACCGCTGACGGTCTTGCGCATTTCCTGCAACTCGGTGGTCAGCTGGTCGTAGAGCTGGAGGAAATGTTTGGCCGAATCGTAAATTTTCTGCCCTTCAGTGGTGAGGCGGAAGTGCTTTTGGGCGCGGTCCACAATCAAGACGTCGAAATGTTTCTCCATCGCGCGCATTTGCTGGCTGACGGCGGACTGGGTGATGCCGTTGATTTTCGCGGCGCGGGAGAAGCTCTGGCTGTCCACCAGGTCGGTGAAGATTTTAAAGTTTTCGAGGTGCATGGGGAGGACGGGTTAACTTAAATCAGTTTGCGCAATAGGCAACCTCTAATTAGTATAACTAATAGCATGGACTTTATCGCTTACGAAGATTTCCTCTCCAATTTGGCCCGGGTACGGGCCCGGATTGCCGCCGCTTGCGCCGTGGCGGGCCGGCTGGCGGAGTCCGTCCGCATTCTGGCGGTGACGAAGACGCATCCAGTCGAGGCGGCGTTGTACGCCACGCGAGCGGGCCTGGCGGGCGCGGGGGAAAACCGCGTGCAGGAAGCATTGGAAAAAATCGCGGTGTGTTCCGACCCTACGGTGCGCTGGGAACTCATTGGCCACCTGCAGTCGAACAAGGCGAACAAGGCGGCGGCGGTGTTTGCGCGCGTGCAATCGGTGGATAGAATTGAGTTGGCGCAGAAGTTGGATCGGGCGGCGGGATTGGCCGGGCGAGTATTGCCGGTGTTGTTGCAAATCAATGCCGGCGACGACCCGGCGAAGTTTGGCGCAAGTTGCGCGGATGCCGCTGCGTTGTTGGAAGCCGCGTTAAAATGCCCGGCGCTCAAAGTGGAAGGCCTGATGGCCATCGCGCCGCTGGCGCCGGAGAATCCTGAAGTGGCGCAAAAATGTTTTGCGCGATTACGCGAAACCCGCGATGCGCTCGCGAAACAATTTAAGGTGCCGCTCGCGGAACTCTCGATGGGCATGACCGGCGATTTGGAGGCGGCGGTGAAAGAAGGCAGCACACTGGTGCGGGTGGGGACGGCGTTGTTTGGGAGGAGGGGGTGAAGTGACAAAAATTGCTTTTCGGGGACAATCCTAGCGTTGAGTGATTTATTGTCCTTCCCAATTGATTGGCCTGTGGGTTCAAACCTGAAGATTTTCGATGCCCGACGGAGTTAGTCTGTAATAAAAAAACAACGAAGAAAACCCTCCTATAAATTCATACGGATTTATCAGGCCCTGTCTCACATCCATAAGTTGGTGATCCGGAAGAACCAAAAAACAAAAGAGAAAGCCAATCCCCCCAAAAATTACAATCATAATACAAACGCCAATTGTTTTGATAGTCGATGGCTTTGGCGCATTTCTTGTGGCCAGGATTAGCGCATTACTTGAGATTAAGTTTTTATAAAATATAACAGTAACCGGAGCCGCCATTAAGATCATTGCTATGCTAAATAACCTTCCATGCCTCACATATGTATCTACATTAAAGGTGCAATACAACATAACCAAGGACGAGGTAAAAAAATTCCCGCGACGCACCACCCCTGAAGAGAATAAGTTCTGGCTGACGGCCTATAGTCATTGGTGACCATATTAAATTCAGAATTGGAAATGGCTTTTTAGGGAATACCGGGGTTTGGGCTAGTTTTCAGCTCAAACTTTATGGCTCACCAATCAAACGGAAATTGATGGGATGGGAAGTGTAAAAGGAGGCAGGCGGCCTTTGCCTCACATCGCGAGGCGTGGCGTTCGCAATAATCTGCGCGTTAAACGTTGAGCGTGGGGCGTTGAGCGTTTTAGCTGCTTTCCGTCGTGCCTTCACCCAACCCCCAACCCGTCTGGTGGATTCCGTCCGTTTATTTGGCGGAGGGTTTGCCCTATGCGGTGGTGACGGGGATGGTGGCGGTGGCGTTGCTGGATTTTGGTTTTTCGGCGGGCGAAACGGCGGCCTATTCGGGCGTGCTCGCGCTGCCGTGGGCGTTCAAGCCGTTTTGGGCGTTTGCGCTCGAACGCTACGGCACCCGGCGCGGTTGGATTATCGCCATGCAGGGGGTGATGACCTTGCTGCTGATGGCTCTCGCATTGGTATTGCCAAACCACAACTTGCTGCCGCTGACATTGGCGCTGCTTGTGGGCCTTGGTTTCCTGTCAGCTACGCATGACATCGCGGCTGATGGATATTATATCGAGGCGATGGACGAGCACCGGCAGGCGGAATGGTCCGGCATCCGCAACACATTTTACCGCGTCGCCAGTCTGGCGGGCAATGGCGGGCTGGTCTGGCTCGCGGGTTATTATAAAAAGACTCATGGCTCAGGGCCGGCGTGGACCATGGCGTTTGGTTTCGCCGCGCTGGCGATGGGATTGTTTGCGGCGTATGATTATTGGGCGGTGCCGCGAATTCCCGCGGCAACTGTATTCACCACAGAAACTCGAAGCGCCCCCGGTTTTATGACGGTCTGGACGTCGTTTGTGCAAAAGCCGGGATTTTGGCGGATTTTGGCGTTTATTCTTTTTTACCGTTTTGCGGAAGGGCAGGTGCAAAATGGCAACCGGGCATTTTTTCTGGCGGCTCCGGCGAAGGGCGGCCTTGGGCTCGGCGTGGATGAGGTTGGTTTCCTTTACGGCACTTTGGGCGTGCTGGCGCTGACGATTGGCGGTATTGCGGGCGGCCTGGCCATCGCGCGCACGGGCTTGGGCCGGCAACTTTGGCTGATGGCCGCGGCGATGAATTTACCCAACGTGCTCTACCTCTGGATGGCGTGGGCCCAGCCGCAAAGCCGCGCGCTCATCGGCGGCATTATTTTTCTCGAACAATTCGGCTACGGCTATGGTTTTGCGGCCTTCATGGTGTATTTGCTCTATGTGGCACGCGGGGAGCACCCCACGGCGCACTACGCGATTTGCACGACGTTCATGGCATTGGGCCTGTCCCTGGCGGCGTTCACGGCCGGGGTGGTATTTTGGCTCACGAGCAATTATCCCGGGGGCGGCTTTGAGGAGTTTTTCTCCTGGGTGATGATTTGCACGCTGGTCAGTTTTGCCGTGCTGCGCAAGTTGCCGCTCGAGAGGGAATTTGGCCGGGCACGGAACTTGGCTTGAAAGCTGATCCGGAATGGTAACGGAACGCCCTGGATCCAACTTACCGGGTCGTTAGGAACAAATAGAGCATCTGCAACAGCGCATAAACCAAAATGGCCAGGACAATCCATTTCATGGGCCAGGGCTGGCGGGGCGGCGAAGGGTCGGCGGGGTCGGGCGCGGGCATGGGCGAAAGGGGATTGCTTTGGTAATAAATAATATTTAGTTATGAAGACTAGTCTGCGTTCGCGCCTGGTTGTTTTTCACGGTTCAGCTCATCCCCCACACTCATGCAAGCGGCGTCGAGAGTCAAGCTGGGCAGCCTCCCCCAGGTGTTGCCGTGGCCTTACCTGGCCTGCGGGCGCGACGGGGTGATTCATTATGCGAACCGGCACGTCGCACGTTTGCTGGGGACGGATGCCACGGCTTTAATCGGGCAGCAGTTGCAGCAGTGGTTTCTGGCCGATGACGGCAACGGCGGAGAACTGGCCAAAGTGCTGGGCAAGGTCACGGCGGCGCGGGCCTGGCATGGCCGCGTGAATTATCTCTCCGGCAGCGACCGGGTGGCGATCGAAGTGGTACTGGAGGTTGATCCCACCGAGCCGGAGCAGTTGTGGCTCATCGCGCTGGAAAACCCCATCATCAACGAGCAGATGGTGATGAGTGCGCGCACGGAGCTGCGCCTGTTGCAAATTCTGATGGACCACACGATTGATTATGTTTTTTTTCTCGATATGGAGGGACGGTTCGTCATCACCAATGCGGCCTTCCAGAGTGCGCTGCAGGTGAGCTTTCCGGGGCAGGAAATCGGGCGCGAACTGGGCGACTTTGTCGAGGAGCAAACCGCGAAGGAATTTGCCGAAACCAGCGCGCTGGTGCTGACCTCGGGGAAGCCGTTGCTGAACCATGTCAGCGAGTTTCGCTTTAAGAATGCCGGCAGCCTGTGGGTGCAGTCGAACAAGATGCCGGTGTTCGACCAGCACCGCAAGTGCATCGGCCTGGTATGCGTCTCGCGGGACATCACACCGCAGCGCGAATACGAGGAAAAATTGCGCGCCGCCATCCGCCAGGCCAATTTGGCCAGCCAGGCCAAGAGCGACTTCCTGGCCAACGTCTCCCATGAAATCCGCACGCCGATCAACGGCATCATCGGCATGTCGGAGCTGTGTCTGGAGACGCAATTAAACACCGAGCAGCAGGCCTATTTGCAATCGGTGCTGTCGTGTTCGAATACGCTCCTTTCGCTCATCAACGACATTCTGGACTTTTCCAAAATCGAGGCGGGGCAGTTGCAACTGGAAAATATTTCCTTCAACCTGCTGCACTGCCTCGAGGAGACCGTCAGCCAGTTCTCCTTCCAAACGCTGGAAAAAGGCCTCGAATTGGTGGTGGATTTCGACGCGACGTTGCCGCACCTGGTGCGCGGCGACCCGACGCGCTTCAAGCAAATTCTCTACAACCTGCTGAGCAACGCGATTAAATTCACGGAGGACGGAGAAATCGTCGTACGCGCGCGGCCAATCGAACTGGACGAGCACCATGTGCGGGTCTTGATTTCGGTGGCCGACACCGGCATCGGCATTCCCGCCAACCGGCTCGACATCATTTTCCAGAGCTTCACGCAAGCCGACGCCTCGACGACGCGCAAATACGGCGGCACAGGCCTGGGCCTCGCCATTTGCAAACGGCTGAGCGAGCTGATGGGCGGCTCCATCCGCGTGGAGAGCAAATTGCGCAAAGGCTCGATCTTTGAAGTGGAGGTGCCGTTTGGTGTGCCCGCGAAGCAGCCGGCGTCAACGCCGGCGCGCCTGGCAAAACTCAAGGGTTTGCGCGTGCTCATCATTGACGACAACCAGACGAATCGCGCCATATTGTTGCGGTTGTGCGAGCAGTGGGGATTTATCGGCGTCGGCGCAGCCAGCGGGCTGGAAGGTTTGGATCTGTTGGAGCTGGGCGTGCGCAAAAAGCAGCCCTGCCAACTGGTGCTGCTTGACCAGCACATGCCGGAGTTGAGCGGGCTGGACGTCGCCGCCCTCATGCTCAACCGCCCGACCCTGGTGGGTATCAAAATTATTTTGCTCTCGTCGTCGCTTAATCTGGCCGAGTCCTCCCGCGCGGCGGCGCTCGGGGTTTCGCGCAGCCTGACCAAGCCGGTGAAACAAAAATACCTGCTGGATTTGATTTTGGATGAATTCGGCGACGGTTCCAGCACTGCGGGCCGCCGCACCATGACCGCCAAGGCCGGCTCGGCAGCCAAAAGCGATGAGCCGACCCCGCCCGGTGCCTACACGCCGCGCCAGGTTTTGCTGGTCGAGGACAACCCCATCAACCAGGAGGTGTGCGTAAAGCGCCTCACGAAGATGGGCCACAAGGTGTTCGTCGCCAACAATGGGGCCGAGGCGGTCGAGGCGTATCGCAATGGCGAATTTGATTTGGTGCTGATGGACGTGCAGATGCCGGTGATGGACGGCTTCGAGGCCACGCAGCGCATCCGCGACATTGAACGCACCCGCGACCGCTACACGCCCATCATTGCGATGACAGCGCGCGCGATGAAGGGCGACGAGGAGCATTGCCTGCGCGTGGGCATGGACGCCTACATGGCCAAGCCCTTCCGCACGGCCAAGCTCGCCGAGATTTTGCAATCCATCGAGCCGCAGGGCGCGGCGGCGGCGGCGGTTGCACCCGCCGAACCGGAGGCCGCCGAGGAAAAACACGAGCCCTACGACCTGCGCAATTTACTTGGGCTGCTCGAGGAGGACGACGCGGACGACCTGCTGCTGGCCACGGAGGTTTATGTGCGGCACCATGCCGATGAAATTGCCGCGCTGGACAAGGCGTGGAAGTCCGGCTCGAACGAGGAGTTATTCAAACGCGCGCACCGCATCAAGGGCGGCGTGGCGGCCTTGCGGGCCCGGCGCGCCCAGCGTTTTGCGCAGGAAATCGAAGTGGCCGCTCGCCAGGGCGACCGCAAGACGGCGGGCGAACGAATCCCGGAACTGATTGCCGAAATGCGCCACATGGTCGAAAACATCCACCTCGCCAGTGGAAAAAAGAACGGCGAGAAGTGAAGATGGCGATACTTGGATTTCGCCTCGCGACGCGGCCGGTTTAGTTACGGAGTCTGCGCCTTGGCCGCGATTTTCTGCAGGGAGTTGCGCTGGGCGTCGGACAGGCCGGAGAGGTTTAAGGCATTTTGAGCAGCCGTGGCTGCGGCGGCGGGATTTTGGTTCGACCATTGCGTGGCAAGGTTAACGATCTGCGTGTTGCGGGTGGTCTGGTCGCCGATGGAAGCCGCCCAGGTGAAAGCCGCAGCGGGGTCGTTGCGGCTGACGCTGGAAATTACCGCCGCGACGGCACCATCCCGGGCGGAGCCCGGGGGCAGCGTGTTAACCCACTGGGAGGCCGCGGCGGGATCTTGATTAAGCCAGTTTTTCGCAACTCCAGCGGTGGCGGAATCGAGGTCGGCACCCATCGGCAGGTTCGCGAGCGCGGCGGCGGCCTGGTCGGGTTGCTGGTTGGCCCAGGCGGTGATGACCTGGCCGAGGGCCTCGTTGCGATTGGTGCCGGTTAGCTGCTGGGCGTCACTCAATGCGGTTTGAGGGTCAACAGTGGCTAGTTGGTTCAATGCAGCGGTGACGGCGGTGTTTTGACCAGTGCCGGCGGGCAAATTTTGCGCCCAAGTCAGCGCGGCTTGCGGGTCCACCTGTCCCCAATTATTGACCACTTGAGTGGCGAGCTTGCCGAAAGCCGGGTCGGTGGAAATGTTTTGAATGTAGGCCGCCGCAGCCGCGGGATCGGTCGTCGTCCAGGAACTGAGCACGGAGGAGAGCGCCGAATTGCGAGTGCCGGTGCTGTCGGCGGGCAAAGACTGGGCCCAGGCCAGCGCGGCTTGCACGTCCTGTCCGGCCCAAGTGGACGCCAAGTTAGATGTCGCTTCATTGACGACATTGGGGTCGGTCAGTTGGGC
>CAZCMU010000046.1:0-1070 GCA_964499725.1 uncultured Opitutales bacterium | reverse complement strand
CTCATGGCAGAAACCACGGAATTGACCGCGCTATTTTTTGCGGAACTCGCGGGTAAATTGCTCGCCCAAGCCAGGGCGGCAGTGGGGTCTTGAGCTCCCCATGCGCGAGCGACGCCTTGCAGGGCCTCATTGCGCATTTCATTGGGCGGCAGGTTGAGCGCACCGGCGGCGGCGGCTGAAGGGTCGTTACTCGCCCAAGAATTAAAAGTTCTGTTGTAGAGCCAGGTATCCATCTGGCCCGGCGGCAGACTGCGGAGGGCGGCAAGCGCGGATTGGGGATCGGTCCGGCCAATGGTTTCGATAACCGACCAAGTGGACCATTGCTTGCCGTTGCCATTGGGCAACGCATTGAGTGCGGCGAGCGCGCCGTTCGGATCTTGGGCGGCCCACGCACCTAGAACCGATTCGATCGCAGCGTACTTTTTATTGGGATCGTGATTGTTATTCGCCCACGCCAGGGCGGACTGGGGATCCAGGTCGGTCCAGCGGGAAAGCAGGTCGCTATATATTTCATAGCTATCATTGCTGTTCAACGGTTTGTTGGCCATATCGTCGAGCAGGGCCTTCGCGGAACTGGCGTCGAGGCTCTCGACAAAGTCGATCATTTTTCGCTCACGGTCGAGTGAGCCGGGGGTTTTGCGCACTTGGGCGAGTTCAGCCTTGGCCTTGGCCAGGTCGGTGGCGGTAATTTTGGAGTTTTTAGCGGGGGCATTTCGGTTGGCGGCCGCGCTCTTGACTGGCGCGATTGACCCATGATTTGCCCTCGTGGTCGCAAAATACCAACCCGCGGCAAAAGTGGCCGCCGGGATAATCCAGTAGAATGAGATTACCTTCCAGCGATGATAGTTAGAACTGGTCATCTCATCGTTCTAGACAGGAGAAACCGCGCGAAGTTACGGCTTCGCCACCAGAAATTTGCGGTCGCGCAGCCAGCCGTAAAAAATCTGCGGCCATTCGGCCCGGGCGTCTTTGTACGAGGGACGCAGGCCAAAGCCGTGGCTGACGCCCGAAAGAATGTGCAAATCCACCGGCACGCCGGCTTTCTTAAAGAGCAGGTAAACATTGGGCAG
>CAZCMU010000045.1:0-14830 GCA_964499725.1 uncultured Opitutales bacterium | reverse complement strand
CCCACCGCGTGAACCCCGCCAACGGCATGTATCGCGGCCGCCAGGTGCTCAACGTCGAAGTTTAGGCTTTTTCCGCGCTGCTTGATGCCATTCGCGGTGGCCACCCCAACCCCACGCCATGAGTATGCACTCTGGCCCCGGCTCGCCCAGTAACTCAGGCAACATCCTGGCGGTTGACGCCATGGGTGGCGACCACGGCCCGGCGGAAGTCGTCGCCGGCGTGCGACTGGCGCTGCGCAACAAATCCTCCACCCTCCGCATTTTACTGGTCGGTGACAAGCCGGTGCTCGACCGGCTGATCGAGAACGAAGGCTTGCGCGGCGATGACCGCGTCGAAATTTTTCACGCTTCGGAAGTCATCAGCATGGACGAAAAGCCGATTGCGGCGCTCAAGCAAAAGAAGGATTCGTCCATGGTGCGGGCGATTGAATTGGTCAAGGAAGGCCGCGCGCACGCGGTACTGAGCCTCGGCAATACGGGCGCGCTGATGGCTGGCGGCACGCTGCGGCTCCGCCCGATGGAGGGCCTGGCGCGTCCGGCGCTGGCGACCGTCATCCCCAGTCGGGGGCATCAATTTGTGCTGATTGACGCCGGCGCAAATCCCGACGCCGATCCGATTCACCTGTTGCACAACGCCCTGCTCGGCAAGGAATATGCCCGCTGCGCGATCGGTATAAAAAATCCCCGTGTCGGCCTGCTGAGCATCGGCACCGAGGAAGGCAAAGGGAGCGAAAAAATTCTCGAGGCGCACGCGTTGCTCAAGGGCGCGAACGGCGTGTTCAATTACTGCGGGCCAGTCGAGGGCTTTCAACTTTTCCGCAACGAGGTGGATGTAGTCGTGTGCGATGGCTTTACGGGTAATATTTTGCTCAAGACGCTGGAGTCGTGCTTCGACATGCTCAAAAGTTTTTTGAAGGAGGAGTTGATGGGCAACCCACTGCGGCAGGCCGGTGCGCTGCTCTCGCGCGGGGCTTATAATGCCGTCAAACGCGAGCTGAACCCGGAGTCGCTCGGCGGCGCGCCGTTGTTGGGCTTGAACCGCCTGGTCATCAAATCGCATGGATCAAGCACGCGCGGGTATGTGGCCGGGGCGATCCGCGTCGCGGGTGAAGCGTTGCAGCACGACCTCACCGGTGCCATTCGGGCGGATTTGGACAAGCTGGCGAGTGGGGTTTCGAAGACAGAATAAGTAGGGAATAAGTGAGTGGGCACTTCTCATAGGTTTTGGAATTTGAAACTCAAAGAGCACCCCGCTCTTGCGTTTTGGCGCGCAGTCCCTCAGCCTTCCGCCTTTATCCGATGGCTGTTTCGATCATCCTCAAAGGTCTCGGTTCCCACGTGCCCGCCAAGCGGCTGACGAACGACGACCTGACGCATCTGGTAAACACGTCGGACGAGTGGATCCGCACCCGATCGGGCATTCGCGAACGCCGCATCGCCGGGCCGGACGAAAATCCCTCCGATCTCGGCGCGGAAGCCGGGCGCAAGGCCATCGCCAAGGCCGGTTTGAAGCCCGAAGACATTGACTTGCTCATCGTCGGCACGATGACGCCCGATTTGCCGTTTCCCTCGACGGCGTGTCTGCTTCAGAGCAAACTCGGCCTGCGGGCGGTGCCGGCGTTTGACGTGGCGGCGGCGTGCTCGGGATTTTTATATATTTTGGAGGTGGGCGCGGCGATGGTGCGTTCCGGGCCGTATCGCAACGCGCTCATCGTCGGCACGGAAAAAATGTCTTCGATGCTCGACTGGCAGGACCGCTCGACGTGCGTGCTCTTTGGCGACGGCGCGGCGGCGGCGGTGCTGACGCGCAGCGACGAAAAAGACGTGGGCTTCCTCGGCAGCATTTTGCACACGGACGGCAGCCAGGTGAACTTGCTTTTGCAGCCCGGCGGGGGCTCCGCCTGCCCGCCGACCCACGCGAGCATCGAGGAGCGCAAGCATTTCCTGAAGATGAACGGCAAAGAAGTCTTCAAAATTGCGGTGCGCGAGATGGAGCAGGTTATCCGCGATTTGCTAGTCCAGCATAACCTCACCGCCGGGCAGATAGCCTGTGTGGTGCCCCATCAGGCGAATATCCGCATTTTGGAGGCCCTGGCCACCCGGCTGGAGATTCCGATGGAGCGGGTGGTCGTCAATATTGACCGCTACGGCAACACCTCCGCGGCCTCGATTCCCCTCGCGCTGGAGGAGGCGCACGCCGCCGGGCGCATCCGCCCGGGCGATTATATTATCCTCGTGGCCTTCGGCGCGGGATTGACCTGGGGCGCAACGCTCATTAAATGGCATGTTCGATGATACTCCTTTCGCCGCGCCCACTTGTTCGATTTGGCCTTAGCCGCACTTTTGCGGCAGGGCTGGTACTGGCCGTGGCGGCGTGCGTGCTGGCCTCGTCCGCCCGCGCGGACCTGGTCTGGACCCCCGACGGCGGCTGGCAGGTACAGGGTGGAGTCCTGGCCCCCTTGTTTGGCGATACGGGCGCCTCCAAAAGCGCGCTCGAGGCCATGAACAGGGCCAAAACCGCGCAGGAAGCCGGGCGCTATTGGAGCGCGTTGTCCCAATACAATCAGGTCATCGCGGATTTTCCCGGTTCAGTTTTTGCCCCCGAGGCGCTTTTCCAGGAGAGCTTGATTTACATCGAGCGCCACCAGTTCGAGAAGGCGTACGACACCCTGGACCGCATCGTCAAACGCTACCCCGATTACCCGAACTTCAACGGCATCATCCGCCAGCAGTTCCGCGTGGGCGACTTGATGAGCACGGAGCGGCCTTACCTGCTGGGCTGGATTCCCTTTTTCAAGGATCCCACGATGGCGGTCACTTTTTACGAGGGCGTGGCCAAGAACGCCCCCGCCACCGAATACGCGCCCATGGCGTTGATGAAAATCGCCCTGCTGGACATGCAGATGTCGGGCTTGCTCGACAATGGCGAGAACGCGGCCAAGGCCATTGACGCGCTCAAGCAGTTGATTAACGATTATCCGCAGAGCATGCTGGCTTCCAATGCCTACCTGGAGCTGTCGGATATTTATGCGAAGCTCGTTATCGGCCCGGCCTACGACCAGTTCTCGACCCGGCAGTCCATCCGTTACCTCGAAGATTATCTCTACTATTATAAGGACAGCCCCGACGCGCCGACGGCGGAAAAAAAGCGCAACGACTTGCTGGACACCTATTCCCGTTCGCAAGTTCTCCTCGGCGATTTTTATTACTACTACCGCAACAGCAACCGCGCCGCGCTCATCTTTTACAACCAGGCGGTGACGTTGGCGCCGACCTCTCCCGCCGCCACTGTGGCCCGCGCGCAGATTGACAAAATCCGCCACCGCATTCCCGCGCCGATGACGCCCTACGATATGCTCTTTGGCCGCTACAACGACCACGCCCTGAGCGCGGTCCAGGAACAAGGCCAGATTGGGAAACTCACGACGCAGGCATTTGCGGCACCCACTAGCCAGGATTTTGTGGAAACTCCCGGCCCGGAGGTTGTCGAAACCATCGCGCCGAACAGCGAAACGCAGCCCTATCAAAGCTTTGAGCCTTATTTGTCCTCGCCGGGAATTGCGCCGCCGCCAAGTTCCGGCAGCAACCCCGCCGCGCCAACCGAAATTCCCGTCCAGGGCACCCCGACGCCCAGCACGTTGCCTTCCGACCGGCCTTTGATTCGGTAAACGCCCGCTTGTTCGCCGCCCACTGTTCCATCATGCGCATTTCATCCAAGATTTTAGCGCCGGCGCTGCTGGTGGCGTTTGTTTTCGCGGGATTGGTTGGCTGCGCCCATTATCACTTGGGGGCGGCGGGACCGCTGCCCTTTCACAAATTGTATGTCTCGGTGGCCCAAAACCGCTCTAACGCCGCACAAGCCCAGGCCCCGGTGACGTCCATGCTCCGCCAGTCGCTGCTGCAAGAGGGCAATCTGCAATTGACCGAGCAAGCCGACGCCGATGCCACGCTCGAGGTCGTGCTGACTGATTATGAGCGCCTTGCGGCGGCCACGCAGCAGGGCAACAGCCTGAACGCGCAGTCCTACACGCTTACCCTCACTGCCAATTGTTCGCTGGTGGACAATCGTTCCGGCAAGGTTTATTTCAAAAATCGCGCGATTGATGCCTCCCAGGTGGCCTATGTGCAAAGCGGCGACAACTTTAGCGAATCCGAGTACCAGACCATGCCCAAGCTGGCCCGCGATTTGGCGCAGAAAATCAAGGATGAGGTCGTCGGCACTTGGTAAACACCATTGGCCCGTTGCCATGAGCACCAGCCCCCATTCGCCCGTGGTCGCGCCGTCCTTGCTGGCGTCCAATCATGGCCGGCTGGCGGAGGCCTCCCTGGCGGTGGCGCAAGCCGGCCTCACTTGGCTGCACCTCGACATCATGGACGGCCACTTTGTGCCTAATTTGTCCTTCGGGCCGCAAGTGCTGGCCGACCTGCGCCCGTTGAGCCAGTTGTTTTTCGACACCCACCTGATGCTCGACAACCCTCACGAGTATATCGAGGCTTTCGCCAAGGCCGGCGCGCAGCAAATCACCATCCATGTAGAACCGGACTATCCGGTGTCGGCCACGCTCGCGCGCATTCGCGCGCTGGGCTGCAAATGCGGTCTCGCGCTCAAGCCCCGCACGCCCGCGCACGCCGCCGAAACCTACTTGGCCGACGTGGACAATATCCTGGTAATGACCGTCGAGCCCGGTTTTGGCGGGCAAAAATTCATGGCCGACATGCTGCCCAAAATCGCACAGATTTCGCAATGGCGCACCGAGCGCAAACTCAACTTCCGCCTCGAAGTGGACGGTGGGATTGAGGTCGAAACCGGCCTGCAATGCCGGTCGGAAGGCGCGGACACGTTTGTTTGCGGCACGGCGTATTTCCACGCGCCGGATCGGGCGGGGTTTGTGCACCAGCTTACCGCATGAATAATTCCGGTTGGCGCAAAGCTCCGGGACGATTCAGCCGACTTTAAACCGCAATCCCTTTTTCAGCCATCAGGTCTTTGAGCTTGCGGGCGACGGACTGGCCGTGGATTTCGCGCAGTTTCTTGAGGCGGAAGGCGACGGCGAGCTTGAAGGCTTTTTCCTGCCCGTATTTGTTAATGGAGAAGGAAGTGCATTTCTGCACGCCGGGCTCGGGCCGCCAGGTCACGGCGTAGGATTCACTGACGACGCCCGAGGGGGTGCGCTTGGTGCTGCGGGACACGCCCAGCATGCCCGTGGTGTTGCGCGAGTCGCGGAAGACGATGCGGCGGCCACGGGCCTTGGTGGGAATTTTGGTCAACCGGTCAAGCAAGACTCCACGGTACTGCCGCGCGGTGTTCAGGGCTTCGTCGGAACCTTTCCACTTTCCGTCACTAAAGAGTTTCGAAAAGGTCTTGCCGTTTTTATAGGCGCGGACAAACCAGCCATGGGTTGAACCAGAGTCAATGCGGCTGATCCCTTTCATATCTGGGGTGGTCGTGGTCACGTTGAACATGGGCGTTGGCGTTTTAAGAGTAATGCACACCGGACTCCCCGGCGTTTAACCTATTCTATCGGCGTTTACCCCCCGACCTTAACCTGACTATTAACCTAATTCTAAATTATACTCATTCGATGCATGGCCGGCTTTTTATCCGACCAAGCAGACGCCCGTCCGTAAGAATGGTGCGGGACTGGTTTGATGAGGTAATAATACCGTAACCCACTCAAATTCATCAATTTCCACAACTTCATTTACGCCGCAGCCGACCCTAAGGGGCTGGAGGGAGAGCAGGGTACCGGGGGCAGCCGGGGGGGCAGCCACATTTATGGGGTGCGCCTTCCAAACCAGTAAACGCGAGGTTTTGCCGTCAACCACCACGTCGGTAAAGGCTCCGGGGAATGGCTGACTGAGAGCCCGAACCAAATTAAAAATGTCGCGCGAAGATTTCGACCAGTCAATGCGACCGTCTTCGGGCGTGCGTTTGCCAAAATAGGTCGCAAGAGCATGGTTTTGCAACATGCGCGGCGCGTGGCCGGCGAGCAGGCCGTCCAATTGGCGGCCCAGCACACGCACGGCAGCCTCGCGCACGCGCGGCAAGACCGTCACCACGGATTCCTCCGCGCCGATGGAAACTTTTTCCTGGTCCACCACATCGCCGGCGTCGGCTTCTTTGACCATCACATGCAAGGACACGCCCGTGTGGTCTTCGCCGTTAATAATCGCCCAGTTCAACGGCGCGCGCCCGCGGTAGCGCGGCAAATACGAGCCATGCATGTTGAACGCGCCGAGCGGGGCGAGATTAAGCAGCCGGGTGGGGATCATGTTCCGGTAGTACATCGAGAGGATGAGATCTGGGCGTAGTGCGCGGACGCGTTCCTCCCAGATTGGATCCTTGAACGAATCCGGGGTGAAGACGGGCAGACGGTGTTGCGCGGCCAGCTTGGGCACCGAGCGAAACCACTGGGTTTCCTGGCCATCGTCGGTGTGCGTGAACACGCCCACGATGTCCACGCCGCGCGCGAGCAATAATTCCAGCGTGGCGTAACCCACCTCGCTGTAACCGAAAAACAAAACTCGCGGAGAGGGCATAAAACGCGGCTTAGTCCGCCGGCTCAAAAATTTCGCGCACGACGTAGCGCGGGCGCTGCTGCACGCATTGGTAGGTGCGGCCCACATATTCGCCAATCAAGCCGATGCCCACCATGCACACGCTGACAAGGAAGAACAAAATGCCGAACAGCGTGAACAGGCCGTCGGCCTCCGCGCCCAGCACCAGCCGGCGGTAGGCCAGCACCAGCACCAGCAGGAAACTGCCGCCGGCGCAGGCCATGGCAAACAAAGTAAACAATTGCAACGGAACCAGCGTGAAACCCGTGATGAGGTCAAAATTCAGGCGCACCAATTTGTAGTAGCTGTATTTCGACTCGCCAGCGGTGCGCGCGGCGTGCGCCACTTCGACTTCGCCGTTCTGGCTCGCAAATTTGTAGGCGAGGGCGGGAATAAAAGTCGCCCGTTCGCCGCTGCGCACGATGGCCTCCACCACCGTCCGGCGGTAGGCGCGCAGCATGCAGCCCTGGTCGGTCATGCGGATGTCCGTGGTTTTTTCGCGCACAAGGTTGATGAGGCGCGATAAATATTTTCGGCCAACACTGTCCTCCCGCTTGGCGCGCACGCCGCCGACGGCGTCGCAGCCTTCGTCAATTTTCGCGAGCAGCTTGGGGATTTCCTCGGGCGGATTTTGGAGGTCGGCATCAATGGTGACGATGATTTGGCCGCGCACGCGTTCAAACGCCGCGATGATGGCCATGTGCTGGCCATAGTTGCCGTTGAAATCAATGACGCGCACTTGCGCCGGGCGTTTTGCGCGGAAGCTTTTGAGCAGTTCCAGCGAGCGGTCGCGGCTGCCGTCATTTGTAAAAATTATTTCCCAAGGCCGGCGCAGCGCGTCGAGAGTCTGGGTCAGGCGCGTGAAGAGCGGTTCGAGGTTGGCTTCCTCGTTATAGACCGGGACGACGACAGAAATCTCGGGGGCGGGCATGGGTGGGTGGTTTACCGCAAAGACGCGAAGAGGGCAAAGCAAAGAAATTCAGATAGAAGGCATTTTTGCGGCTAACCTCCCATAATCTCCCACACCGCCCGAATCACCCGGTCCTGATCGCGCCGGGTGAGGGTGGGGCAGCAGGGCAGGCTGAGGATGCCGTCGGAGATGCGCTCCGCTTCCGGGAAATCGCCGCGATGGTAGCCAAAGGTTTTTTCGTAAAAGGAGTGCAGATGGCACGCCGTGTAATGCAAACCCGTGCCAATATTGCGCTTCTTCAATTCCAGCATCAAATTGTCGCGATCGACTCGCGCGCCGCGTTCCACCACCGGGGCAAACAAGTGCCAGGAGTGTGTGTGGGCAAACTTGGGCAGCGTTGGCAGGGTGAGGCCCGGCACCCCGCGCAGTTTTGTGAAATAATAATCTGCGATGACGCGGCGTTTTTTATTGAAACCCTCCAGGGCGGCCAGTTGATGAATGCCCAGCGCGGCCTGAATGTCCATGAAATTGGACTTCAAGGCGGCTTGCACGACATCGTAGTGGCCGAGGCCCGGGATTTTGCTGTGCCGGGACCAGCCGTGGGCTTTGTCAATGCCGTGAAAGCGCTGGAGTTCGATACTCCGCGCCAGTTTTGCCTCGCGGGTGACAACTGCGCCGCCTTCACCCGTGGTCAGGTTTTTGTTGGGATGGTAGGAAAACACCTGAATGTCGCCATAGCTGCCCAGCCGCCGACCTTTATATCTGGTGCCAATGGCGTGCGCGCAGTCTTCGATGACGCGCAGTTTATATTTTTTTGCCAGGGCGTAAATTTTGTCCAAATCCACCGGGCAACCCGCGAAGTGCACGGGCATCAACGCGCGCGTTTTCTTGGTAATCGCCGCCTCGATTTTTTTGACATCAATGTTATAGGTGCCGGGTTCGACATCCACCAGCACCGGTTTGCCGCCGGCCATGACGATGGTGTTCAGCGTCGCCACAAAAGTCAGCGGGGTGGTGATGACCTCGTCGCCCGGTTTGAGGCCGATGGCTTTAAATACCATCCAGAGCCCCATGGTCGCATTGAGGCAGGCCAGCGCGTGCGGCGCGCCAAAGTATTCGCGCATCATTTCCTCAAACTTCGCCGCGCGCGGCCCGGTTGTCAGCCAGCCCGAACGCAGGCAGTCGGTGACTTCTTTAATCGCCGCGGACGAAATCGTCGGGCGCGAAAAGGGGATGAATTTTTCTTGGGACATGAATGGAGATGAATTACTGGTACTCCCGCCGGGCGGCGAGGGCGCTGCGCAGGGTGTCGGCATCGGCATAGGTCAGCCCGCTGCCGCTGGGCAGGCCGAAGCCGATGCGCGAGACGGCCAGAGATTTTCCCG
This sequence comes from uncultured Opitutales bacterium, assembly GCA_964499725.1. Lineage (GTDB taxonomy): Bacteria > Verrucomicrobiota > Verrucomicrobiia > Opitutales > JABDGR01 > JABDGR01. The sequence goes on along the minus strand of CAZCMU010000045.1, from coordinate 5,977 downwards.
TGAGCAGAGTTTCTTGAATGTAATGGCAGGTCGCCTCGCCTTCAATGTCGTTCGATAGAGCCAGCACCACTTCCCGGACCGCGCCAGTTTCCAGCCGCGCAGCCAGGGTGGCGAGGTTGAGGTTTTCGGGCCCGACTTTGTGCAGCGGCGAAAGTTTGCCATGCAGAACATGGTACAGACCGCGATAAACCCCCGCGCGTTCCAAGGACAGAAGGTCAGTGACGGTCTCGACAAGGCAAATCTGTTCGACGCGCCGGGTGGGGTCGCGGCAAATTTCGCACAGGACGGGTGCGGTCGGGTCAGTCACCTCAGTCAAATTGCCACACTGCGCGCAGCGGCGCAGGCGCGCAGCGGCGTCGCGCAGGGCATTGAGCAAGGGCTCCAATTTCCCCGGTTGCTCGACCAGCAAGTGTAACGCGATGCGCTCGGCCGACCGGTAGCCCAACCCGGGCAACTGGCGGAGCAGCTTTTGCGCATGGTCGAAGCTCGTCGGCATAGTTTAAAATAATCCCGGCATTTGAAATTGCTGGGTAATCTTGTTCATCTCTTCCTCATTCAGGGCTTTGGCCTGGGCCGCCGCCTGTTTGACCGCCTCCAAAATCGTCTGCGCCACCACGGTGGGGTCTTCTTTAAGAAACTCCGGGTCGAGGGTCACGGCCAGGAACTCGCCGGCGCCGTTAACCTTGATGCGCACCGCTCCGCCGCCGGCGGACACGTCCAGCTCGCGGGTGGCAAGCTGTTGCTGTACAAGTTCGACTTGTTTTTGCGCTTTCTGCGCCTGTTTGAGGAATTTGCCGAGTCCAGCCATGGAAGTAGGTGAGGGGTAAGCATTTCAAGAAGCCTGATTTTTCGGAAAATCGCAAGCCTTAGTCCGTTTGAATCGGCCCGGGTGCCCGAAAGATTTTAGATTTGGTGAGATGTGCCGATATAACAATGTCTTCAATCTCCAAATGGTTAACGCCATGGCCTTGCATTTCCGTAACTTTGTGAAGTCCTTCTTTCGCCTGACCAGCAACTTCTGGCTCGTGACCGGCTTGGCTCGCCCGGTTAATTATTCCCAGCCACGACCGTTGGATTTTAAAGCCGGCCAGCGGTCCTTCGGCAGTTTCCTGAGCGTGCCGGCGTTTTACGTCTTCGCCACTGTTCTGAGCGCGGCGTTATCCATCCTCGGGTCCCATTATTGGAGTTTGGCTGGCTTGGCCGGTCTGGTGATCTGGCCCGCACTGGCCGTGATGCACTTTGAATTGAGCGGGGCCACCTGGGCGGAGTGGAGCGCGCAGTTGCGCAAAATCGGCAGCCGGATGTAGTGCAATCCCGTCCCGCGGCGGTTTGATTAAGCCGGCTACAGCACCCGGGCCCAGAGCAGTTTCAGGTAGCGGCTTTCGGGGCAGTTGGACATGACCGGGTGGTCCGGCCCGGCGCCCGTGCGGTCGAGGAATTGCAATTTTCGCCCACGGTGATGGGCGGCGGCGATGACAATCTCGGTGAATTCGTCCTCGGAAACCTGCCCGGAACAGGAACAGGTCACCAGCAATGCGCCCGGCTTGGCGAGTTGGATGGCGAGGCCGTTCAAGTCGCGGTATTTAATCCGCCCTTCCATGTCCTCGCGGTCGAAGACCAGTTTCGGCGGGTCGAGGACGATGACATCCCACTGCGATTTGTTGGCAATCATCTGCCGCGCCCAGGTGAAGGCATCGGTATGCACCCAGTTGATGCGGGTGTTATTGAGGTTCCTGTTGCGCTTGGCCTGCTCGATGGCTTTTTCATCGAGGTCCACGCCGGTCACGTCCTCCGCGCCGCCCAGCAGTTTAGCCGCGAGTGAAAACCCTCCCGTGTAGCAGCACAGGTCGGCCACGCGGGTTTGCGGGCCGAGGCGCTTGACCCATTCGCCGAGCTTTTTGCGGTTTTCTCGCTGGTCGCAGAAAAAGCCGGTTTTGTGGCCGGTGGCAAAGTCCACCTCGTAGCGGATGCCGTGCTCGCGGATTTTCACCGCCGGGGGCGCATCGCCGGCCACGACCGGGGCCACGATTCTTTCAATGCGCGCGATGGAGGGGTCCACGCGGACATTGGCTTTTTTGGTGCCCAGGCGCGCGTGTAAAAGCGGCAGCCATTTGGCGATGCGCTGATGGACGCCGAGGCTGTGGATTTCCACACCCAGCGTGTCGGCATAGCGGTCCACCGCGAGGCCGGAGAGCGAATCGGCGTCTGACGCAATCACCCGGTAGGCATCGGTCACCGCCGGGTCGCCAAGGCCGGGCAGTTTGTCCCTCAAATCGCAGGCGCGGTTGAGGAGTTTTTCCAAAAAGGCCTCGTCCACCACTTCCTGGCCATGATGGAGCATCCGCAAGGGCACGTGCGCACTGGGGTTGAAAAATCCGGCCCCAAAGCGCTGGCCGTCCTTGTCATAGACCGCCACCAGGCTGCCCGCTCGGGCATCCTCAGAGGCATGGCCGAGCATTCGCGAATACACCTGCGGGTGATAGGTGAAGTATTTCAACTCCACCCACGGGCGGGTGCGCTCGGTGAGCGGGATGGGCGAGGACGGGCGGGGGCGCATTGCCCCAGCCAAGCAAAGCCGGGCGGCGGGCGCAACCATGATGGGCGAAAATTATTGCGAGCGGAATTGACGCCGTGGGGGAAGATGTGAAAACTCCCGGCACGCGGCGTGCTTGCCCGGGACGGTCTGTGTCTGCACGCCCCCTTCTTTCCATGCCTGCACCGAAAAAAATCCTCGTTGCCAACCGCAGTGAAATCGCCGTCCGCGTCTTTCGCAGCGCCACGGAACTCGGCTACCGCACGGTGGCCATTTATGCGCATGAAGACCGCTTCGGCATGCATCGCTTCAAGGCGGACGAGGCGTACCTCATCGGCGAAGGCAAGGGCCCCGTCGCGGCGTATCTGGATATCCCCGGCATTGTCTCGCTGGCCAAGGCCAAGGGCGTGTGGGGCATCCACCCGGGCTACGGCTTTTTGAGCGAAAACTCCCGCTTCGCCCAAGCTTGCCGCGACGCCGGCATCGTGTTCATCGGGCCGTCGCCGGAAATTTTGGCCAAGATGGGCGACAAGACCGCCGCGCGCGAAATCGCCGAATTGGCTGGCGTGCCGACCCTGCCCGGCACGCCGCACCCCGTGAAGGACCCCAAGGACGCCGCGGCATGGGCAAAAAAAATCGGTTTTCCGCTGATTATCAAAGCGGCGCACGGTGGTGGTGGCCGCGGGATGCGCGTGGTGAAGGACCCCAAGGACCTGCTCGCCCGTCTGGCCGAAGCCCAGGGGGAAGCCGAGCGCGCCTTTGGTAACGACGAAGTTTTCCTAGAGCGCTACATCAGCCAGGCCAAGCATATCGAAGTGCAGGTGATTGGCGATTTGCACGGCCATGTGCTGCACTTGCACGAGCGCGATTGCTCGGTGCAGCGCCGCCACCAAAAGGTCGTCGAAATCGCGCCGTCGGTCGGCCTCGACCCGCACATCGTGACGGATCTGTGCGCCGCCGCGGTGCGCATCGCCAAGTCCGTCAATTATCAAAACGCGGGCACCTGCGAGTTCCTCTACGACATGGACTCGAAGGAGTGGTTCTTCATCGAGATGAACCCGCGCATCCAGGTCGAGCACACTGTCACCGAGGTCATCACCGACATTGACATCGTGCGCGCGCAAATCCAAATCGCCGAGGGCCATGCGCTGCACGACAAAGTCATCGCGCTGCCGGCGCAGGATAAAATCCCGCGCATGGGTTGGGCGCTCCAGTGCCGCATCACGACGGAAGATCCGGAAAAGAATTTCACGCCCGACTACGGCAAGATTGTCAACTACCGCAGCGCCGCGGGTTTTGGCATCCGCCTCGATGGCGCGATGGGCGACACCGGCGCGGTCATCACGCCGTTCTACGACTCGCTGCTAGTCAAGGTAACCGCTTCGGCCTCGACGTTCGACATCGCCTGCCAGCGCATGTACCGCGCCCTGCGCGAAATGCGCATTCGCGGGGTGAAGACGAACATCCCGTTCCTCGAGAACGTCATCAATCACCCGACCTTTCGCAGCGGCCAGGCGAGCACGGGCCTCATCGAGCACACGCCCGAGCTGTTCCGCTTTTCTTTCCGCCAGGACCGAGCCACGAAACTGCTGAACTTTTTGGGCGACGTCGTCGTCAATGGCAACGAGCAGGTCAAGGGCCGGCCCAAGCCGAAGCTCACGCTGCCGGTCATCGTCCCCAAGTACGACCGCACGCTGACCCCGCCGCCCGGCTCGCGCGACAAACTTCGTGAACTCGGGCCGAAAAAATTTGCCCAATGGGTGCTCAAAGAAAAGCGCCTGCTGGTGACGGACACGACCTTCCGCGACGCGCACCAATCGCTCCTTGCCGCCCGCGTGCGCACGACGGACATGGCGCGTTGCGCCGACGCCATCGCCCGCCGCGCGCCGCAACTGTTTTCCATGGAAATGTGGGGTGGTGCGACGTTTGACACCTGCCTGCGCTTCCTGCGCGAAGACCCGTTTTTCCGCCTGCGTCTGTTGCGCGAGAAAATCCCGAACATCTGTTTCCAGATGCTCCTGCGCGGCGCGAACGCCGTGGGCTACTCCAATTATCCGGACAAAGTGGTCCAGGGGTTCGTCAAGCATTGCGCCGAGGCCGGCATGGATATTTTCCGCGTGTTCGATTCACTAAACTATTTGCCGAATCTGGAGCCGGCGATGGAGGCCATTCAGAACCACACGAATTCCATCTGCGAAGCCGCCATTTGCTACACCGGCGACATCACCGACCCCGCGCGCGACAAGTACACGCTCAAGTATTACGTCAATTTGGCGAAAGAACTGGAAAAACGTGGCGCGCACATGCTCGCGATCAAGGACATGGCGGGCCTTTGCCACCCGCAAGCCGTGGCGACACTCACCCGCGCACTCAAGGACGAACTGGGCATCCCGATTCATTTTCATACGCACGACTCGAGCGGCATCGCCTCGGCCTCGGTGCTGTCCGCTTGTGATGCGGGCGTGGATGTCGTGGACGTGGCGGTGTCGTCCATGTCGGGGCTGACCAGCCAGCCGAATTTAAATTCCGTCGCGCATGCGTTGCGCTTTCATCCGCGGGCCACGGGCCTGGACGTGGACTTTTTCAACGAACTTTCGATTTATTGGGAAGCCGTGCGGCAATTTTACGAGCCGTTCGACACCAGCCCGAAATTTGGCAGCGCGGAAGTTTACAACCACGAAATGCCGGGCGGCCAGTACACCAATCTCCGCGAGCAGGCGACGGCCCTCGGCCTTGGCGCGCGCTGGCCGGAAGTCGTGCGCTATTACCGCGAGGTCAATACATTGCTCGGCGACATCGTCAAGGTCACGCCCAGCAGCAAGGTCGTCGGCGATCTGGCGATTTTTCTTCTCACCCGCGGCATCGAGCCCGCGAACCTCGTCAACCTGCCGCCTGGCACCGCCTTCCCCGAGTCGGTGGTGGACATGCTCTCCGGCGGCCTCGGCCAGCCCCTCGGCGGCTGGCCCAAGGCGGTGCAGCAGGTCGTGCTCGGCGACAAAAAAGCCAGCAAGGGCCGGCCCAAGGCGCCGCCGGTGGACCTCGACGCCACGCGCGCGCAAGTCCGCAAAATCTGCGGCACCGAGACGGACGACAACCTTTACAACTACCTCATGTATCCGAAGGTGTTTGAGGAGATGGTCAAGTTTTCCGAAAGCTACGACAACGTGGGTGTCATTCCCACGCCGGTGTTCTTTTACGGGCTGAAGCAGAATGAGGAAGTCGCCATTGACATCGAGGAAGGCAAGCGCCTCTACGTGAAGCTCATCTCCGTCGGCGATGCCGATGCCGAGGGCCTGCGCGCCTTGACTTTTGAGTTAAACGGCCGCGCGCGCGAAGCGCAGGTGCGCGATAAATCCGTACAGCCCCGCGGCAAACCCCGCCGCAAGGCCGACCCGGCCGATGCCAAGCAAATCGGCGCGCCCATCCCGGCGATGGTCAGCAGCC
>CAZCMU010000044.1:0-14875 GCA_964499725.1 uncultured Opitutales bacterium | reverse complement strand
TCGACGCGCGAGCCGGCGGCATTGCGCGACGGCCTGTGCCCGCTGGGCGTCACCCACATGAGCGCGGGGTCGAGCACCGAACCGGGCGGCTACAGTGATTTTGACGAAACGCAGTGGACGCCGACACGCAAGCAACCCGGTGAGCAATTCCACATTGCCGATGAACGGCCGCCGCAGGTGGTCGCCGCGATGCTGCGCCAGAAAGACCTCGACCCCGTGTGGAAGGACCACGACGCGGCGCTGACGGGCGCGAGAACAACGCACTTTCCGTTGACCACGACGGCGACGAGCGCCGAAGAAGGCGCGAGTGCACCCACGCCCTTGCAATTTGGTTGAGCGAGCATTAGAGATAAGCGTTAGAACCTCGCTTGAAGACCATCACTGTCATCGCCAACGGCCAGTCGAAACCCGCGCCTGCGGGCTGCCCGCTGCCGGACTTTCTTTCCACCCTGCGCCTCGCGCCGGACCGCGTCGTCGTCGAACGCAACGGCGCGGCGCTGACACCGACCGAGGCGAAGCAGACCATTCTCACCGACGGCGACCGGCTGGAAATCGTGCGCCTCGTGCCCGGCGGATAAACCTCATGGAACCCGGCAAAAGCGAAGAACTCAAAAACGCGCAGGTGGTGCTGGACAAGCTCATCCACCAGCGCGACGTCGCGAACCTGCCGTCCGACCGACCGCATGCCTTTATTTATTTTCTGACGATTCGCAATCTCTCCGACCGCAAGTTCACGCTGCTGGGGCGCAAATGGATACTGACCTATGCCGACGGCAAAACGGAAGTCATTGAAGGCGATAAAATTGTCGGCGAGACGCCGACGCTCGCGCCCGGCCAGTCGTTTTCCTATAACAGCTACCATGTCACGGGCGTGAACACCACGGCGCGCGGCTCCTTCCACGGCGTGGACGAATTTGACCAGCATGTTTTTGTGAAGATTCCACCCTTTGAAATGATCATCCCACCGGTTCAGGAAGACGAACCGGACGAAACCGGCCCATGCAACTGACCGACCTGAATCCCGCGCGCGACATCGGCGCCAACTGCCTGCTTATTGAACTCGGCGCTTTTCGTTTCGTCCTGGATTGCGGGATGCACCCGAAACGCACGGGCCTGGGCGCGCTGCCCACGCTGAATAAAATCGCCGACGACTCGCTCGATTTCTTTATCATCACGCATAGCCACCTGGACCATATCGGCGGCCTGCCGGTGGCACTGCGTTACCAGCGCGAAGCGCCCGTGTTCGTCACGCCACCCACGCAGATTTTGCTGCCGCGCATGCTGCGCAATTCCTGCAACGTGATGATGCGCCAGCGGGAAGAATTGAACCTGCCCGAACTGCCGCTCTTTACCTTCGCCGAAGTTGAGCGGCTGGAAGGCCGCCTGTATGGCCTGTTGCTGCGCAAAACGCATGTCATCGAGAAAAGGGGTGATCGCATCGAAATTACGCTTTACCCCGCCGGGCATGTCGCCGGCGCAGCGGGCGTGCGCATTGTGCATAACAAAAAGCGTTATTTCTTTACGGGTGACGTGCTCTTTGCCGATCAATTGACGCTCGAAGGCGCGCGGTTTCCCGAGGAGGATTTTGACCTCGTCGTCACCGAAACCACCCGCGGCGCGCGCGGACGCAAGGAAGGCACGACGCGCGCATCCGAGGCCGAACGCCTGATTGCGTCCATTGACCAAGTGCTGGCCGACGGCGGCTCGGCCCTGGTGCCGGTGTTTGCGCTGGGGCGGATGCAGGAAGTCCTGGCGCTGGTGCGGGAAGCCCGCCGCGGTCGGAAACTGCGCGAATCCATGATTTTTGCGAGTGGCCTGGGGCTGGATTTGGTGGATTATTTCGACACCCTGTCGCAAACCAACCCCACGATCCGTTTTCGCCGCCGCATTTTACAGGAAATGAATGTGCAGCCCCTGCGGCAAAGACTTGGCCCCGGGCGCGAACCCGGCCAGCGCGGCTTGTATATTTTGAGCAGCGGCATGATGGTCGAGAACACCCCGTCGTATGCGCTGGCCTCCGGCCTGCTGGCGCATCCGCGCAACGGCATTTTCTTTGCCGGCTATTGCGACCCTGAAACCCCCGGCGGCAAGCTGCTTGCGGCCAAGCCGGAGGACAAGTTTTCCTTTGACGCCCTGCAAAGCGTCGCCCCAGTGCGGGCCAAGGTCGAGCGGTTTGACATGAGCGCCCATGCCGAGCGGGAGGAATTGCTCGCCTACACCGTGGCCCGGAAGCCCAAAACCGTCATCATCACCCATGGCGACCCGCCCGCCCGGGCGTGGTTTGCTGAGTCTCTGGGCCGTTCGAAGCATGCACCGCAGGTCATTGACCCAGTGCCTGGTGACGTTATTAAAGTGTAAAATCCAGACTTGGAATAAAATGGGGATTGCCAACGGTGGCCTTTCCACAATCATCCCAAGTCGGCGTGCTACAAAGATAATTGGCTGCACGCTCGCCCAATCGCTCCGCATCCCCGTGCAAAACCCTGCGATTAATTCCTTTGCCGCCCTGGTTCGCCGGTGCCAACGCCGCCTCTTGGGACGGCCCACGGCCCAGTTTGTCTTGCTTAGCGCATTCGTGTGGCTGCTGTCCGTCCGCGCGGCCGACGCGCCTTCGGGCGATATTAAGACCATTGACCGCACAAATTTTACCCTTAAGTACCCCAGTGCCTGGGCGGAGGACACCGGCGCGCCTGACTACAAAGCCGACAGCAATTTCACCATCAAGAGCCCCGACCCCAAAAACACCTACGTCCAATTTAACATCGTGGACAAGTCGGAGGATCCCGACAAAGTGCTGAAGGCCACCCTGGTCAGCCTTGACGGTCCGGCCATCACCTCCCTGTCCAAATCGAAAATCACCGAATGGGGCCAGTTCAAGGGCTCGGGCATGCACTTGAAGGGCAAGATTCTCGACAGCATCCCGGGTGGCATCAAGGTCTTCATCTTTAACAGCGACCATCACAATGTTCTGGTGGTCGAATATTATTTTTCGGAGGAATTAAAGGATTTGCAGGCCGACCTTGATTACATCAGCCAGAATTTTGTGATGAAAAACTGAGGTTTGTCCGCGGTTTTGCCGGGTCTGCCCATGAAGATTATTTGTTTTTTACGGCGATTATCCCGCCAGCCATTGGTTTGGTCCGTCTTGGTCGCGTTCTGCGCCTGGATAAGTCCGTCGGGGCAGGCGGTTGCCGCCACAATTACTTCGACCGCAACACCGACTCCAGTATCAGCCGCCGCGCCGGTCCAGACTCCCGCAACCACCCCGGCGACCAGTCAGGATACGGCCGCCGCCCCCCCGGCTCAAACGGCGGCTCCCGTTGTCGCGGCACCCCACCTCCGGCTGCCGCTGGCCTTCGTGGATTTTGCCGCCGATTACCACCCCCAGGAGTTGCACCCAGATTGGCTCGCGGTGCAGATCGGCACTCTGGAAACGGTGTTTTCCCCGCCCGCTGGAAAAACGATGTTTGTGCTGCCGGAACTGCAGCCGGAATTGGCCGATGCTTTTCAACCGGTGGAAATTTCCTGCCTGCTGGGCGCCAAAAGCCGTTTTGAAAACCTGACCCAGATTGATGTCGATCCCCATGGCCACCCGCTCGGCTATTCGCTGCCTTTGGGCAAACTGGTTTATGTGCTCGCGCGCGAGGAGCGGCCCGAAGGGATTAACTTTTCGCTCCATTACTACGAAGCAGGCCAATTGCGCTGGCTGCCCGATTCAGAAAAAGACGGTTGGTTTTTCCCCATCACCCAGGCAACCTCGGTGACCCAAAATTTTATCGTTCCGGCCGACAGTTATGTCTTTATTTATTTATCCAATCGGGCCGGTCCGCCCCACCCCGGCAGCACCGCGCAGCCCGTGATGCTGTACACCTACCTCATCCTTCACGTCCACCCCATGGCCCAACCGGCCCCGGCCCTCGCCGCACCCGCACCGCCTACTTCAATTCCTTGAGGCACTCGCCCGTCGGCGTGGCGACCTTCTCCAGCCCCGCGGGAATTCCGGCATAAATCAAATACCCACCCGCGGCGCCTCCACCCGGACCCAATTCAATCACCCAGTCGGCCAGCCGAATCACGTCGAGGTGGTGCTCAATAACGAGGATGGTGTTGCCGGCCTCCCGCAACCTAAAGAGCAAATCCGTCAACCGCTGAATGTCCTCCCAGTGCAGGCCGGTGGTGGGCTCGTCGAGCAAATAGAGCGTGCCGCCTTGCTGGCGCTTGCTCAATTCAAGGGACAGTTTCAACCGCTGCGCTTCGCCGCCGGAAAGTGTGACCGCCGACTGGCCCAGCTTGAGATAACCGAGGCCCACGGCATCCAAAGTTTGTAATTTGGCCACCAGCCGCGGTTGCGCGCGGAAAAAGGCGAGGGCTTCTGCAACGGTCAAATCCAGCGTGTCGGCGATATTGAGACCCTTGAAGCGGATTTCCAATGTTTCGCGATTGTAGCGCCGGCCAAGGCAACTTGGGCACTCGGCGTGAACATCCTCCAAAAACTGCATGTCGAGCCGGATGACCCCATCGCCCTGGCATCGCTCGCACCGGCCACCGCGCACGTTGAACGAAAACCGGTTGGCCTTATACCCGCGGACTTTGGCGAGCGGGCATTGCGCGAACAAGTCACGCAATAAATCGAAAATCTTGGTGTAGGTGGCGGGATTCGAACGCGGGCTGCGCCCAATCGGCTCCTGGTCCACGCGCACCACCGACTCAAAATGTTCGAGACCTTCAATTGCGCGGTGCCGGCCCGGCACCGCCTTGGCGCCGTGCAATTTCCACGCGGCGGCCTGGCCAAGAATGTCGTTAACGAGCGTGCTCTTACCCGAACCGGAAACCCCGCACACCACCGTTAACGCCTGCAAAGGAAATGCGACATCCAGGTTGCGCAAATTATGTTCGGTCGCACCCCGCACCGTCAGCCAGCGGTTGTCCGGAGCGCGGTTGGGTGCGTTCCTTTCCAACTTAGTTCGGCCTGACAAATAGGGCCCCGTGCGCGAAGCGGAACTGTTCAGACATTCCGCCGGCGTGCCTTGAAACAGCAATCGCCCACCCTGCGCACCCGCGCCAGGACCCAATTCCACCAGATGGTCCGCCGCGCGAATCATGTCCGCATCGTGCTCGACCACGATGACGGCATTGCCGCGGTCCCGCAGGCCAAGCAGCAGGCGGACCAGCGCCCGGTTGTCACGCGGGTGCAGGCCGATGCTCGGCTCGTCGAGCACATAAGCCACGCCGACCAGCCCGGTGCCCAGTTGGGTGGCGAGCCGCGCGCGCTGCGTCTCCCCACCGCTGAGAGTGCCATATTCCCGCCCAAGAGTCAGGTAACCCAACCCGACCTCGCGCAGAAAATGCAAACGGTGTTCGAGACCCTGCCAGGCTTCGTCAACTGCCGCGGTGAGTCCAACGGCCACCGAACGCAAGCCACGCGCAAATTCCACCGCTTCAGTCACGGTCATGGCCATAAAATCATCAAAGCCTTGATTAACCACTTTCACGGCCCGCGCGCGCGGATTGAGCCGCCGGCCCGCACAAACGGGACAAGGCGTCGAAACCTGAAACGCCATGAGCCGGGCGCGCAGGCCGTCGCTGCTGGTCTGGCGACGCGTCTCATCGAGGTCGGCGAGCACACCGGCAAACGGCAGCAATTCGGGCTTGTGGTTGCCTGAGCGGAGTTTGAAGGAAAAAAGCCGCTCACCGGTGCCTTCCATAATCGCTCGGCGGGTTTCTTCGGGTAGTTTGTTCCAGGGTTCCTCGGCATCAAAGGGCAGTTGCGCCGCGAGCTGGCGCATAATCGCATTGCGCTTGATGATCATCGCCTTTGAGCCAAACCGCCAGGGTTTGATGGCGCCATGCCGCACGGATTTATCCGAATCAGGCACCACCAAGTCTGACCGAAATTGCAGCGTGCGCCCCAGCCCGCCACATTCCGCACAGGCGCCCTCGGGATGATTATAGGAAAAATGCCGCGGCGTTAGCGGCTCATAAACCGTGCCGCAAATCGCGCAAGCCAGCCGCTGACTAAGGGGAATCTCACGCCATGGTCCGCCCGCGGCGTTTTGCACCAGCGCCAGTGCGCGGTCGTGCCCCTCGCGAAAGGCCAGTTCGAGCGAATCGGCCAGCCGGCTGCGCTGGGCGGGATCCACCACCAGCCGGTCCACAACCAGGTCCAGCGTGATTTCCCGCGCGTGGCTGTCTATCAAATCCGGCTCGTGCAATTCGCGCAGCACGCCGTTGACGCGCGCCCGGGTAAAGCCGCGCAGGCGCACGCGCGGAATTTCCTCGCGCCAAAAAGCGGGCTTGGCCGTCTCCCCCGGCGCCAGCAACACCAGGCGGCTGCCTGCGGGCTCCTGAAAAATTCGCGCCACACAATCGTCCAGCGTGCGGCGCTCAATGGCGCCGCCGTCAAGCGGGCAGCGTTGTTCGCCCGCGAGAGCCCAGACCAGCCGCGCGTAATCGGCGATTTCGGTGACGGTGGCCACCGTGCTGCGCGGGTTGGCCCCGGCGCCGGTGCGTTGCTCGATGGCGATGACCGGCGGCAGACCGTGGATAAAGTCAACCTCGGGACGCTTCAACTGATCCAGCAATTGTCGCGCGCGAACCGAGAGACTCTCCATGTATTTGCGGTACCCTTCCGCGTAAATGGTGTCGAACGCCAGCGACGACTTGCCTGAACCACTTACCCCCGTGACGACGACCAACTGGTGCCGGGGGACATGCAGTTCCAAGTTCTGCAAATTATGTTCGCGCGCGCCCTTGATGTGGATATCGGGCGGGGTGGCGGTGACTGGGTCGAAATCCAAGCTCATAAAGAAAAACTTGCAATATCGCCCAAAAACGGCCCGCGCACAACCCCCAAGGCTAAAAATCCTTGAGGAATTACGGTTGAATGCCCCGCCCGATGGGGCGATATTGCTTTGACCACCAAGTTTGCCGCCATGAGCCCCAAACCCATTCTCTACATCAAAAACGGCTGCCCATGGTGCCGTGAAGCGATGGCGTTTTTCTCCCAACACGGAGTAGAACTGGATGTGCGCGACGTGAACGCGAACCCCGCCGCGATGCAACGCATGATTGAAATCAGCGGCCAATCGCTGACCCCGACGCTCGAATTTGGCGATTTCATCGTGGCCGACTTCAGTGTTAACGAACTGCTCGATAAACTTGAGCAAGTGCCCGACATCCGGCGCGAACTCGGCTTGGGCGACAAAGAAGACTGAGCCCTCCCCGACTCCCCACGTTCGAGCATGAACCCACCACCACCACCACCCACCGCCTGGTTTTCGCCGGGACAACGCAAATTTATTGCGCTGACACTGACCTGCCTGGCCGGAGTCACGATTGGCGGGGTGGTCTTTTTGGCGGTCTGGGTCTTGGGCCAGTTTATTGACGCGTTCGGCCATGTCCTCTGGCCGCTGGCGATTGCCGCCATCCTCGCGGTGCTGCTCCGACCGGTGGTCAACCGCATCGAGAGCCGCCTCAAACTTTCCCGGGTGCGCGCAATCATTCTGCTCTACTTTTTCGTCGTCGCCGTTTGCGCGGCTTTCGGCCTAATCCTGCTGCCGCTGCTGGCCAGCCAGCTCATCGAACTGGGCCATACGCTGCCGGAGTTTAGCAAGACCGCGTTCGTCCATCTCAAGGAAAAGTTGCGCGAGTTTCCGGATATTTACCAAAGCCTGAAAAATTACCTGGATGATGACAGCTTGAAAAAGCGCGTGGCCGCGGCCAGCCAGCGCCTCCCGGCCCTGCTGCTTTCCGCGCCGTCAACCTTGCGCAAAATATTCGAGCTGGCCGCCGCCCTCTCCGTTATTCCCATTTATTTGTTTTTTTTGCTCGAGACCGACCGTGACTTCAACCGAGATGTCCGCGAGCAATTGACCTTTCTCCCCTCCCCGCTGCGCCAGGACATTGTCTTTTTGACCAATGAATTCGCCAGCATCATGGTGTCATTTTTCCACGGCCGGCTGCTCATCGGCCTGATTATGGGCGGGTTGCAAGCCGTGGGCTTACTGCTGATTGGCTTGCCCGGTGGGTTCGTGCTCGGCCTGTTTTTCGGCCTGCTCTGCCTGGTGCCGTTCCTCGGCGCGCTCCTCGGCATTGCGGTCATCCTGCCCATGGCCTACTTCCAACCGGGTGGCGGACTTGGCCTGCTGCTGGAAGCCGGTGGCATTCTTGCCTTGCTACAAATTTTGGACGCCAACTACATCACTCCAAAAATCATGGCCCACCACACCGGCTTGCATCCGATGGTCATCATTCTGTCCATTTTCTTTTGGGGTCAGGCCCTGCACGGCTTCCTGGGGATTCTTTTAGCCGTACCGCTGACCGCTTTTTTGGTCATTTTTTGGAGACTGCTTAAGACCAAATACCTGCCCCGGCATGGCGGCGTAACCCAGCCTGGTTTTAAACTTCCTTGACTGAACCGCCCGGGGGTCTTTGCGGTTGCCTTTTGGCCAGTTAACTTTACGTTGCAAACCTGGCAGGCGCCATTTGGCCGCGCGCTTCGCTTCTCCCATTGCCGGCCATAGTTTTTGTGTCTGAATCCGCCGCAGCTCCCAACGCCAATCCCCGCCACGTCGCCATCATTATGGATGGCAACGGACGCTGGGCCCGCGAACGCGGCCTGCCCCGCATCGAAGGCCACCGCCAGGGGGTGGAAAATGTCCGTCGCATTGTCGGCGTGGCGAAGGAATTGGGTCTGCCTTACGTGACACTCTACGCCTTCTCAGTGGAAAACTGGCGGCGCCCGGCGGAGGAAGTCGGCGCGTTGATGATTCTGCTGGAAATTTTTCTTGAGCGCTACACCCGCGAACTGGAGGAAAACGAAGTGCGCCTGCGCGTCATCGGCCGTCCCGACCAATTGCCTGACCGGGCGCGGGCTTGCCTCGACCGCGCCCTGGCCCGTACCGCCCACTTCAGTGAACGCACGATTGTACTGGCGCTCAATTACGGCTCACGCCAGGAAACCCTCGACGCCGCCCGCGCCTATGCCGAAGCCGTCCGCGACGGTCGCGAAAATCCCGGTGAACTCGACTGGGCGCGTTTCACCCGCTACCTTTCCACGACTGACCTGCCCGACCCCGACCTGATTATCCGCACCTCGGGCGAGAGCCGCTTGAGCAATTTTTTGCTGTTACAAGCCGCCTACGCAGAAATGTACTTCAGCCCGGTGTATTGGCCGGACTTCGACCGCGCCCATTTGGTTGAAGCCATCGAAGCCTACAAGCGCCGCGAACGCCGGTTTGGTCAAACGGGCGAACAAGTGCGCCCGGCGGCGCCCGAAGCTGTCCTGCACCAGTGATTAAACGCACGCTCAGCACGATTGCCCTGTGGGCGGTCGTCATTGGAACGGTCTGCTATGGGGGCGCCGTCGGCAGTGTCGTCTTGCTCGCGGTGTTCAGCACCTTGGCCCAATTCGAATTGCAGGGAATCCTGGGCAAATCCGGCTTGCCGCCCTGGCCGGTGGCGCCGCTGGCCTTGGGGTTTGGAATCGTCCTGCAAGCCGGGCTGAATTTGGCGTGCGGCATCTTTCTGTGGCCGATAGCGGCAGTGGCGCTGACTTTGGGCGCGCTGGCTTGCGCACAAAATCCCGCGGCACTCAACCGGCTGGCTGGCTCGGTCCTGGCCGTGGCCTATGTCCCCATGATGCTGCTTTTTTATGCGATGATTATGCGCGGCTTTGGGCCGGCTTGTGCGCGCGGTGAAGGCGTGGGGCTGGCCGTCTGGGTCATCGCCGTCGCCAAATTTACCGATGTCGGCGGGTATCTGCTGGGTTCTCTCATTGGCCGACACAAGCTGGCGCCGGCCATCAGCCCGGGGAAAACCTGGGAAGGCGTCGCGGGTGGCCTTGTTTTAGCCATGTTAGTTGGCGCAGGAATTTGGAAATTTGCGCCAGGCTGGCTGCCGCACTGGTTTACCTTCAGTCGTGCGTTGTGGCTGCCGTTGCCCATCGGCATCGCCGCCGTTATTTCTGACCTCTCCGAATCCGCCTTGAAACGCCGGGCGGGCGTGAAAGATTCCGGGCGTTGCATTCCAGGCATCGGCGGAGCGCTGGATCTGGCGGACAGCCTGTTGCTTACCGATCCCGTGGCCTACTATCTACTCTATAGCGTCCAAGCGACTGCCTGATTGCCCTGGGCCGACCAAGTTTACGGCTGCGCAGCGGGCACTGCATTGGTTTCCGGCGGATTGGTTTTATCCAACGGCGCATTTAATTCCACGGACGAAGACATGATGGGTCCGGCGGTTTCCGCTGTGCTGCTGGTCGTGACTGGATCGAGATGCGATGAAAAATAATCCACCGTCGCCGGGGTGTTCGCACTTTGCCCGGTCAAGGCCGACTGGTAGAGGCGCGCCCGCATGGCATCGGCGGCTACCGTCACTGCATTTTGCTTTTTTACCTCGGCCGCCAGCTCTTCCGCCGCCTTCGGATCGTAACTGCCGTTTAACGGGCTTAAGGCCGCAGTCTCGCTGGATTTGTCCGGTTCGACCGACTCCACTGGCGAAGCGGAGCGGAGGATAAAATAGAATCCCAGACAACCAACCATGATCAGCAGGAAAGCCACCAGCATGCCCAGTGGTGAATCAAAAAAGGTGAAAGTGCGGGCGGCCCCACTGCCCCCGTACGAACGGCTGCCGGAGCGGGGTTCATCCTCAATCTTGTCCAATTCCACCGTGCTCGCCGCCCCCTCCTTCTCCTGTCGTTCCGCCAGCGTGTCAACCGAAGCGTTGCGGTGGGCGAGGCCCTGTTTGCTTTTCAAATGATTCTGCAGCGCACTCGGATTGGGTTTGCGTCCAGCAGAAAACCGGCTGCCCGTCCTGGCGGAGCCTGCGCCGACTGACCGGCCTTGGGTGCTTTCGCCCGAGGCTGGCGTGGTCAATGCTTTGCGCGCAGCCTGGTGCAATTGGCAGGCCCGCTCAAATTTCCGCCGGCGCACGAGATTATCCTTAATCGCGTGCTTCAGTTCCCCCAAGTCGGATCGTCCAATCTCGTTGTCGAGGTAGAGGTTGATTAGCTCATCAAGGCGTTCTTCCGTCATGCGGCTTGCTCGCTCAGGACCTGCTTCAGCGCTTCGCGGGCCCGGGCGATGCGGCTCTTGACCGTGCCCAGGCTCAAGTCCAGTAATGCGGCAATCTCTTCATATGACAGATCCCGCACATTTCGCAAGGTCAAGATTTCCCGGTGGGCCGGGCTCAGGCACGCCATCGCCGCCTCGACCCGCTCCACTAATTCGTGCGTGACCGCCTTGGCGCCCGGGTCGGGCTCTTCATCGGGCAGCATCTCCGCCAAAGTTACATCCGCCTCGTGGCTGACGGCGGCGTCCAGCGACACCGCGGCATGCCGCCCGCGCCGCCACCAAAACCAATAGCGGTTGTGGGCGAGGTTGGTGGCGATTTGGTACAGCCAGGTTGAAAAGGCCGCATCACCCCGAAAAGCATCCAGCCCCCGCCGCGCGCGCAAAAATGTGTCCTGCGTCACTTCCTCGGCGTCCTCGTGGTTTTTCAACATCCCAAAGACCCGGCGAAAAATCGGCTCGCGATAGCGGTGCACAATATCGTCAAAGGCGCGGGCGTCACCCTGGCGAAAACGTTCCAGCAAAAGTTTATCGGCGGTGAGGTCTTTGGTCATAATGGAGTCAATATAACCCTTCCCGGCGGATTGTGCTGCCCTAGTTTTTTCCATCGCCATTCGGCCGGAACAGGCAATTCATAAAACCTTTTCCATCAATATATTAAATTGCTGCTTAGTGATTGTAAAACCCTTGTCATGGGCGCCGGGACCAATTCAAACGAGCGTTTTAACTGGGGTGAACTACCACCCCGGCACGAGGATGAATGCCTTCACCACAATCGCTCGCCCGGGCGACCCAGGGGGCGGGCTATGGCGCAACGCTGACCATCCAGCCAAGTCCGAAACGGTCGGTGAGCATGCCGAAGCACGGCGACCAGAACGTCTTGGCCAAGGGCATCTTCACCTGGCCGCCCGCGGCGAGCGCGGCAAAGACCCGATTCGCGTCGGCTTCACTGGGCACCGCCAGTGAAAGTGAGAAGCCGTGAAAATTCCCGTCGGCCGGACAACCTCCATCCGAAGCCATCAGCGAAGTCCCGCCAATGCGGAAACTGGCGTGCATCACTTTGTTTTCAAAACCTTCCGCCAGCATGCCCGGAGGCGTCGGCTCCGGGCTCTCGTTAAAACGCATCAGCATGTCCACCTGCGCGCCGAGCACGGTCCGGTAGAATTCGAGCGCCTCTTCACAGCGGCCGCCGAAAAATAAGTAAGGCTGGATGAGTGAATTCTTCATTGGGATTTCAAGTAGCAGAGTTGCACTTGGACGAACAAAAGGAAGTGACAGGGGAAGTTTTTGTACCGATTTGCCGCTCGGCGATCAAGAGCATATGCGGGGAAAGAGTAATCGAGCCGTTCCAGCCTTAATCGGATGACCGCCATTCCCTTGGGCTTGCCTGTATTCACTTTGTTATCTGCGCTTTTGAGCAATCCCGCAACAAGTCTGGCAAGGCCGCGTACGACAGCCACGCCCAAGTGTGGTATAGTTGCTTCAACGTATATCTCAAAAACAGGATTTAAAAATGCAAAAGCGCAAACTGGGAAACAGCAATTTGGAAGTCTCCGCCATTGGGCTCGGGTGCATGGGCATGAGCTTTTCTTACGGGCCGCCCAAGGACAGGCAGGAGATGACCGCTCTGCTCCGGGCCGCCGTCGAACGTGGTGTCACCTTCTTCGACACCGCGGAAGTTTACGGCCCGTTCACCAACGAAGAACTCGTGGGCGAGGCCCTCGCGCCGTTTCGGAAGCAGGTGGTGATCGCCACGAAATTCGGGTTTGATCTAAGCGGCAGCGACAAGCGGCCGGGGGCGGCGGCCTTGAGCAGCCGGCCGGAGCACATCAGGCAGGCCGTCGAAGGCTCGCTCAAGCGGCTCAAAGTTGAGGTCATTGATTTGCTCTATCAGCATCGCGTGGACCCGAGCGTGCCGATTGAAGAAGTCGCTGGCGCGGTGAAGGAGTTGATTCAGCAAGGCAAGGTCAAGCACTTCGGCCTGTCGGAAGCAGGCGTGCAAACGATCCGCCGCGCGCACAAAGTCCAGCCGCTCACGGCCCTCCAGAGCGAATACTCGCTGTGGACCAGAACCCCGGAGAAAGAAGTGATTCCGACGCTCGAAGAACTCGGCATCGGCTTTGTTACTTACAGCCCGCTGGGCAAGGGGTTCCTCACGGGCAAAATTGATGAAGCCACGACGTTTGGCAGTTCCGATTTCCGCAGCACCCTGCCTCGCTTCACGCCGGAAGCCCTGAAGGCGAATCAGTCCCTGATTGATTTAATTGGTCAAATCGGCCAGCGGAAACAGGCGACGGTTGCGCAAGTCGCACTCGCATGGTTGCTGGCGCAAAAGCCGTGGGTCGTTCCAATCCCTGGCACCACGAAGCTGCCTCGGCTGGACGAAAATATCGGAGCCATGGCCGTTGAACTCACAACAGATGACCTGCGCGACATCGAAAGTGCTGCATCCAAGATCACGGTGCAAGGGGCCCGTTATCCCGAAAAATTGGAACAAATGACTGGCCGCTAATCGATGCCATTGACAGTTTTCACCAAGACAACAATTTAGAACCATGGACATCAAACGAAACGGCTCCCAGCCTTCCAACAAAGGACCGGCTGATTGGTTTACTGGGACGGTTCGTATTGACCCGTTGATCCAAACCAGCGCTCCGGCGCGCGTGGCTGGCGCCAGTGTCACGTTCGAGCCCGGCGCCCGCACTGCCTGGCACACCCACCCGCTGGGTCAGACCTTGATCGTGACGGCGGGCTGCGGGCGGGTGCAGCGCTGGGGCGGACCGATTGAGGAAATCCGCCCGGGTGACGTCGTTTGGTTTCCGCCCGGCGAGAAACATTGGCACGGCGCTGCTCCAACCACGGCCATGACCCATATTGCCATTCAGGAAAACCTCGACGGCAAGGTCGTGGAGTGGATGGAAAAGGTCAGCGACGAACAATATCGCGGCTGAACGAATAAAAATTGAAAACTTCGGAGAGATTTTTTCTGAACCCTTTTACCGGCTGATGATCAAGAGCATAAGGAGGCAATTTGCGCCTTTTATTCCAAGTATCAATCAATACCGATAAGATTTTTGAAAAAACTATTTGCAATATACCGCTCGGTATAGTAGGTTGTGGGCATGAAGCAAGAAGGTGAAACCAAAAAGAAGCTGCTCAAGGTCGCCATGGAACTGATCTGGGAGCAAAGCTACGGCTCGGTCGGCGTGGAGGACATCTGCAGGCGAGCCGGGGTCACGAAGGGGAGCTTCTATTTTGCCTTTCCCTCCAAATCTGATTTGGCCTGTGCGGCTTATGAGGAAAGCTGGCAGTTGAAGCGCCCGATACTTGACCAGATATTCTCCGCCCAAGTCGGCGCGATGGAGCAATTTGAGCAGTACATCGACCTGATTGTCAAAGACCAGACGGAAAAATACAAAACCTTTGGGAAAATGTGCGGCTGTCCCTATTGCTCCATTGGGTCGGAGTTGAGCACGCAGGACGAAAATATCCGGCACAAGGCGCAGCAAATGGTGGAACGCGCTATCAAATACCTGACCGGCGCCGTCCGCGCTGCGGATGATGAAGGATTAATCAGCGAGAAAGACCCGGCGACGCTGGCCAAACAGATTTATGATTTCACCATTGGGGTGATATTGCAGGCCAAGATTGATAACGACCCCGAGGTGCTCAAGCGCCTCAAGCCGGGCGTCTTTCGCCTGCTGGGAATTAAACTGCCAGAACCAGTGGCTGTCTGATTTTTTTGCCACCTCGCTTTACCGACCGGTCTATTTAAACGCTTTTAAACGGCCTACAAAATCCAAAAA
>CAZCMU010000043.1:0-14920 GCA_964499725.1 uncultured Opitutales bacterium | reverse complement strand
ATCCCGTTATCCCTGGCATCATTCCATTGACCTTGGCGATGGCGTGGTGACACCGGGCGGCAAATCGTTGGCCCTCTGCGCCGCTGAAGCAGACGTCGTTTTTAACCGCATTAATTTAAGCGGACGCGCTGTGCTTGATGTTGGCGCATGGAACGGATTTTTCAGCTTTGAGGCAAAACGGCGCGGCGCGGGCCGGGTTCTGGCGACGGACTCCTATTGCTGGACCCATCCTCAATTTCGCGGACGAGAGACTTTTGATCTCGCTCGGTCGGTGCTCGACCTGCCGGTGGAAGCCCGCGAGATTGATGTCGCCCAGCTCTCGCCGGACACCGTCGGGGAGTTTGACGTCGTGCTTTTTCTCGGCGTCTTTTATCATCGCATGGACGCGATTGAAGCCCTCACCCGGGTGGCCCGCCTTGCTCGACAGGTGCTGGTGGTTGAGACGCATCTGGACCTGCGCGAGCTCAATCGGCCGGCCATGGCATTCTATCCCGGGCGTGAATTGGCGAACGACCCCACCAATTGGTGGGGTCCGAACGAACAATGCATGAGGGCCTTGTTGCTTGGCCTCGGCTTCAGTGGGGTCGAGATTGCGGCGCATCCTACGGAAGACAACCGGGCGATTTTTCATGCCTGGCGTTCGACTGACGCGCGGATCGCGCCTTTGTCCGAAGCGGCGCGACTGAAACCCAAGCTGCCCAAGCCCGGCAAGTGGTCCAGGTTTTTGTCAAGGGGGAGCTGCGAAGCCTGAAAACACCCCTTTTAGCTTGCCGCGCGGGGGATTATTTAAAAGCCTCAACCCTCCCATTCCCCCATGAGCACCCCGTCTTCGCAATTCGAAACCGTTTCCCAGGAAAACCGCTCGTTCCCGCCCTCCGCGGCATTTGCCCGCGCGGCCCACATCAAGAGCCGGGAGCAGTACGATGAAATGTACGCCCGCAGCATCGCCGACCCGGAGAAATTCTGGGCCGACGTTGCCGGCGAGCTGCACTGGTACCAAAAGTGGCACACGGTGCTCAACGAGAAGAATGCACCGTTCTACAAATGGTTCGAAGGCGGCGTGACCAATATTTGTTACAACTGCATTGACCGGCATCTGCACTGCGCGACGCGCAACAAGGCCGCCATCATTTTCGAGGGCGAACCCGGCGACCAGCGCGTGTTGACCTACGCGGACCTGTATCGCGAGGTCAACCTGTTCGCTAATGTGCTAAAAAGTCTCGGCGTCAAAAAAGGCGATGTGGTGGCGCTTTACATGCCAATGGTGCCCGAGCTGGCGATTGCCGTGCTGGCCTGCGCCCGCATTGGCGCGCCGCATACGGTGATTTTCGGCGGCTTTTCCGCCGAGTCCATCAAGGACCGCGTCAATGACTGCCAGGCCAAGGTCGTCGTCACCTCTGATGGCGGCTACCGTCGCGGGAAAATTTTGCCCCTGAAAAAAACGGTGGACGAAGGCGTCGCCGATTGTGCCACAGTCCAAAAAGTCCTCGTCGTCGCCCGCGAACCGCAGAAGCAGCTCCACCCCGTAGAAATGAAGCCCGGTCGCGACGTCTGGTATCACGAAGCCGTCGAGGGCATGCACCGCCATTGCGAGCCCGCGCGTCAGGACGCCGAGGACCTGCTCTTCATTCTTTATACCAGCGGCTCAACCGGCAAACCCAAGGGCATCATGCACACGACCGGCGGGTACATGACCTACGCCTACCTCACCACCAAGTATATTTTTGACCTCAAGCCCGAGGACGTGTTTTGGTGCACGGCGGACATCGGCTGGGTCACCGGCCACAGTTATATTCTCTACGGGCCCCTCCAAAACGCCGCCACGGTCGTGATGTTCGAGGGCGTGCCGAACTGGCCCGAGAACGACCGCTTCTGGCAGGTCGTCGAAAAATATGGCGTCACGGTCTTTTACACTGCGCCGACGGCCATCCGCGCCTGCATGAAGTGGGGCGAAGCCTGGCCGCAGAAACATGATTTGTCCTCGCTGCGCCTGCTCGGCTCCGTCGGCGAATCCATCAACCCCGAGGCCTGGATGTGGTACCACCGCGTTATCGGCGGCGAGCGCTGCCCGATTGTGGACACCTGGTGGCAGACGGAAACCGGCGGCATCATGCTCACGCCGCTGCCCGGCGCCATCGCGACGAAGCCCGGCAGCGCCACCGTGCCGTTCTTTGGCATTGAGCCCGCGGTGCTGGACGACGACGCCAAGGACGTGCGCGCCGGCACCCTTGCCATCAAAAAGCCCTGGCCCGGCATCATGCGCGGCATCTGGGGCGATGCCCAACGCTTCCAGGACACTTATTTTTCCAAGTGGGGCGGCCAATATTATTTCCCCGGCGACGGCGCGCGCAAGGACCAGGACGGTTATTACTGGATTCTCGGTCGCGTGGACGACGTCGTCAACGTCTCCGCCCACCGCATCGGCACCGCCGAGTTGGAGAGCGTCTATGTCGAGCACCCCGCCGTGGCGGAAAGCGCGGTCGTCGGCGTCGCGCACGAGCTCAAGGGCCAGGCCCTCATTTCCTTCGTCACGGTGAGGAATGGTTTCGAGTCCGGGCCGGAACTCATCCGCGAGCTCAACGACCTCGTCGCGAAAAAAATCGGCAAATTTGCGTTGCCCGACAAAATCATCTTCTCCGCCGACCTACCCAAGACGCGCTCGGGCAAAATCATGCGCCGCCTGCTGCGCGACATCGCCGAAGGACGTGCCCTCGGCAACGTCACCACCCTGGCCGACCCCTCCGTCATCGAGGCTTTGAAGGAAAAATACGCGACGGAGAGTTGAGGATTCAACTTTTCTGGTTCTTGGCCAAACATGAAGCGCCGTCATTTTATTAAGACCGCGGCCGTCGCCGGGGCCGCCACGGCGACCGGCGCCTTGCGTTCTCGGCTCCTCGCGGCTTCAGCCGTGGCGGACACCGAAATTGTCCTGCGGCCATCACTCGCCCGCACGACGATTAGCCCGCTCCTTTACGGCCATTTTATCGAACACCTCGGCGGAGTCATCTACGATGGCATCTGGGTGGGGAAAGATTCGAAGATTCCCAACGTCGAAGGCATTCGCCAACAGTTTATTGACGACCTGAAGGCAATTGGCGCGCCGGCTTTGCGCTGGCCCGGCGGTTGCTTTGCGGACGGCTACCACTGGCGCGACGGCATTGGGCCCGCGGACAAGCGTCTGCGCACCTACAACTACTGGCAGCTTAACACCCCCCAGGAAGTGCGCGGGATTGAAACCAACCAGTTTGGCACGCACGAGTTCATGCAATTGTGCCGGCTGACCGGCGCTGAACCGTATGTGGCGGGCAACGTCGGCTCGGGTACCGTGAAGGAATTTCATGACTGGGTGAGTTACTGCAATGCCCCGCCCGGCACGCTGAGTTTGGCCGATGAGCGCGCCGCCAATGGCGACCGCGAGCCGTTCAACATCAAATACTGGGGCGTCGGCAATGAATCATGGGGTTGCGGCGGGGACATGACCCCCGCGGAATACGCCAATCAGTACCGCCAGTACGTCTCGCAATTCCCCACGCACCTCCAGCCGTTTTTGATTGCGACCGGCCCGCGCGGGCACTCCAGCGACTATGATACCGGCTGGACGCGCGGCTTCTTTGAGGCCATGCAGGGCCGCAAATCGCGGGTGGACGGCTTGTCGCTCCATTTTTACACCGACTTCCGCCAGACGAATTTCAAGGCCGCGAAATTTTCCCCGGCCGAGTGGTATTCCGTCCTGCTGAAGGGCGCGAACATCGAGAAAGCGATCCTGGACAACTGGGCGGTGATGACTGGCTTCGACCCGCAGCATCAAACCAAGTTCATCGTGGATGAATGGGGCAACTGGTATCCGCCCGGCGAGGAAATCGAGCCCGGCTTCACCATCAGCCAGCCGATTACGCTGCGTGACGCGCTGCACACGGCCCTGACCTTCGACATCTTCAACCGCCATGCCGACAAAATTGCGATGGCCAATGTCGCTCAGACGATCAATTGCCTCCATTCCTTGTTCCACGCGCACGCGGACCAGTTTGTGCGCACGCCGGTGTATTACGTGTTTAAAATGTACCAGCCGCACATGAACGGCCGGCTTGTGCCATTGGAAATCAGCGCGGCTGACCAGACCGTAGCCGCCGTGGAGGGCGCAGCCAAAATGCCGTTGGTCTATGGCTCAGCGTCGGTAAAGGACGCCGGAATGCTCGCCGTGACGCTGACCAACCCGTCGCTGGATGCGCCCATCAGCGTGCGTCTGCGCCTGGACGGTGCGAGCGCGACCGAAGTGCAGGGGCAGGTCCTCACCCACGAAGACCGTCAGGCCACTAATACATTTGCGGCACCCGATGTGGTTGGCCTGGCTCCGTTGTCAGCCACCGTGGACGGCCAGTTTGTGCGCGTGACGATACCCAAGCAGGCGGTGGTTTCGCTTTCGGTGCGGATGAGCTAATGGGGGTAGGGCTGCGCACAAAACTCAAACCCGCAGACCCTTGAAAACCGAGACAGCCGAGCCGGCGGCGACAAAGGCCGAACTGGGCTTTTCCGCGAGGCATTCCACAAATTGTGGGCCATAGAGCCGAGCCACATCGCCATCAAAGGCGCATTGCGCGGCCCGCCACACGCGCCAGCATGGGTGCTCAACCCGGTATTCGAGAGTACCTCCGTCGCGTTGGGCGGTGTAGCCCCAATAATGTTCGGTAATGAATTCTTCCTGAGAACCGGCCATGGGTAAATCGGCGGAGCCGCCAGCCTCGGCGCACAAATGCTGCCATTGTCCGCCATAACGCCACGAGTATTCGACGGTCGGCGGCGCTGCGGGCGAAGACTGTCGGATATTATGGCGCATAGGCAGCGTGACGTATCGCTCGTTGTAAAACCACCGGGCCACCCAGGCAATGGCCGTGCGTGGAACCAGTTCCTTGACAAACACCACGCCGCGCCGCCAGCCCTCGGGGCCCCGACGGCGCACGTAGAAACGCAAATTGACCTCTTCAAAGTTGCGATGAAAGGGAATGCGAATCCCCATGACACGTGTATCCCAAAATCGGAAACCCACCAGACTCACAAATGTTTTTCCATCCCAGGAATCCAGCTCGGTGCCCGGTGGAACCAGCGGGGCGAGTATGGCGGGCGCAATTTCGTAATTAAGGAACGCCAGCATCTGCCATTGCGCGGTCAGAAATACGCACTCGTTCATCAAGGGAAATATGCGCCGATAGAACGCGAAAGATCAATCCACGAATGGGCGCGAAATAAACATTCGTGCTGATTCGTGGATTAACTTTTATGTCAGGCCCAACTCCAACTCCACTTCCGCGTCGTAATTCACTCCGGGCAGCCCAAACCCAAATAATTTCAAAAACTCCGTCTGGTAGCGGGGAAAGTCCGTCAGCGTCGCCAGATTCGCCGTCGTGACTTCGGGCCAGATTTTTTTGACGGCGTCCTGGATGTCGGGGCGCATTTCCCAGTCATCCACGCGCAGGCGGCCCTGGGCATCGGCGGTCGGGGCCTTTCCGTCCGCGCGGTAAAGCTGGGTCGCAAACAGGCGCTCGACTTGCTCGATGCAGCCTTCGTCCACTTTTTTCTCCGCCATCACCTTGAGCAGAATCGAAAGGTACAGCGGCACCACGGGAATCGCCGAGCTGGCCTGCGTCACGACCGCTTTGTTCACCGACACCCACGCGCGGCCGTGCAAATCTGCGAGCCGGCTCGACAACCGCGCGGCGGTGTTTTCCAAATCTTCCTTGGCCTTGCCGATGGTGCCGTTGCGGTAAATGGGGTAGGTGACTTCCGGGCCAATGTACGAATACGCCACGGTGACGACCCCCGGCGCGAGCAGGTTGTGGTGCCGGAGCGCGTCGAGCCACATTTCCCAATCCTCGCCGCCCATCGTCTTCGTCGTCTGGCGCAGGTCCTCGTCGGTCGCGGGTTCGAGCGTGATTTCCAAAACTTCTTTTTTGTCGGTGTCCACCGTCTTGGCCGTGAACGGCGCGCCGACGGGCTTGAGCACGGATTTATACACTTCGCCGCTGCGCGGGTCGGTGCGCCGGGGCGATGCCAGGCTGTAAATCACCAAATCCACCTGGCCCAGGTCTTCCTTCAGGCGCTCGATGGTCTGCAGTTTGATGTCGTCCGAAAACGCGTCGCCATTGATGCTCTTGGCATACAGGCCTTCGGCGTGCGCGGCTTGTTCGACGGCCACCGAGTTATACCATCCGGCGGAGGCCGGGCGGCCCTTGTCGCATGGGCGCTCGTAAAACACGCCGAGCGTCGCCGCCTTCGCCCCAAACGCCGCCACAATGCGCGAGGACAGGCCGTAGCCCGTGGACGCGCCGAGGATGAGCACCTTCTTGGGCCCCTGCGCGAGGGGCGGCTGAGCTTTGACGTAATCAATCTGCTCGCGCACGTGCGCCGCGCAGCCAGCGGGGTGGGCGGTGACGCACACAAATCCGCGCACCTTGGGTTTGACGACGGCTAAAGTGGACATAAGAAAGGATCAAAGGAGCAAAGAAGCAGAGGGACAAAGGGGGCCAGACAAGGGTGGTTGAGTCGTGGCCGAGTTTAAAATCCTTATTTCTTTGCGCTCTTGGCGTCTTTGCGGTGAAGTTTTCGTTTAAGCATGTCCAACCCTTCCGACCTCGGCGCCATCTTTGACTGGGACGGCGTTATCGTCGACTCCTCCGCCTGCCACGAAAAAAGCTGGGAACTCCTCGCCGCCGAGGAACAGCGCGTCCTGCCGCCGGGGCACTTCAAGGCCGGGTTCGGGCGCAAGAACCAGTTTATCATCCCGAACATTCTGAGCTGGTCGCACGACCCGGCGGAAATCGAGCGCATCGGCCGGCGCAAGGAGGAGCTGTACCGCGAAATTTTAAAGACCAGCGGGATTCAGGCCCTGCCTGGCGTGCGGGAATTGCTCGAGGGCCTGCGCGCGGCGGGCGTGCCCTGCGTCGTCGGTTCCTCGACCCCGCGGCTCAATATCGAGCATGTGATGACGCTCGCAAAATTGCACGGATTCTTCGTGGACATCGTCAGTGCCGAGGATGTCAGCCACGGCAAGCCGCATCCCGAGGTTTTTCTGAAAGCTGCGGCGAAAATCAATCGTGCCCCCGCCAAGTGCGTAGTGTTCGAGGACGCCTTCGTCGGCCTCGAAGCCGCCCGCGCCGGAGGCTTTAAAAGCATCGGCGTCGGCACTACTAATCCGGTGGAAAGCCTCCGCGGAAAATGCGACCGGGCCGTGGAGCGGCTGACGGAAATTTCGGCAGCAGACGTCGTGACGCTGATTTCAAGTTAGCTAAACGGGCCATCGTTGCCATTTATCCCATAGAGCGCTTCGGACACAACATATTGCAACACCACGAGGCAGAAAGCGAATATTGTACACCAGATGGGTGTTAAAAACCAAAGCCGATACACCCCTCCCTTTTTGCGTAATGCCGTAAGGTTCGCGAGGGCGGGAGTGCCAAAAATAAAAAAGATCATATGCGCCAAGTAAAATCCAGGCCCTAAGTACGTCCGGCTGCGAATGGGACCCAAGAGAATCAACAGGAAAACCTCAATGGCAAATCCGCCCAATACTATGAACGATCCAGTACGAAACCATTGGCAAAGTCGGGGGTAATGGCTAACGCATTTATACAAAAAGAAGCAATAGATCGTGCTGGCAATAAATGCTGCTGGGATGGAAAACAGAATGCCGAACAGTTCCATAAGTGAACCATAAATCAAAAAATATAATAAAACAGCTATTTTGTTTGAGTCTCTTTCGCTGGCATTTCGCTTTATCTCCCTGCTAACATTTCGTTCATGACCCCCGAAATCCATCCCGCAAAAATCGAAGACTGGGCGGCGATTATGCATGTCCATCAGCAAGCCTTTGCCGGGCGAATCAAAGAGGCCCGCTTGGTCGAGTTGCTGCATGTGCGAAATAAGGCGGTGATTTCATTGGTCGCGGTGCACGACGGAGTCATCGTCGGACATATCTTGTTTTCACCGGTGCGGCTCAATCCGCCGCATCCATCTTTTCACGCGCTGGGGCTCGCGCCGATTGCGGTGCTGCCCTGTCATCAGCGCCAGGGCATCGGCTCACAACTGATTCGCGAGGGCCTGCGGCTGTGCAAGCAAAACGACTTCGTCGCGGTGGTGGCCTTGGGCGATCCCGGCTATTATTCCCGTTTTGGTTTCACCCGCGCACGCGACAAAGGTCTGGATAACGAATATCACGCCAACAACGATTTTATGGTTCTGGAATTGCAGCCCAACGCCCTGGCTGGAATTCGCGGCAAAGTAAAATATGCGCCGGAATTCGCCGAGGCCGGCTGCTGAATCGCGGAAAGGGCAGCATAAAACGAGTTCTCGCACCATTACTCTTTCTCCCCCTTGGCGCCTTGGCGTTTTGGCGCGAGTAATTTCTTAGCTTTTGTGAATAACGTGTTTTTTGTGAACGTTGTGCAAAGAAAGAACAACAATTCGTTGCGCAAAGGTAACCTTGGGGCCATGTTCTGAATTTCCCATTCTGGCGCGTCCATTCGACCCCTTTCCACCTCTTTTAACCTCCTTCTCCACCACCTGCAAAAACTCACTATTTAGGCCTAAAAGCTGCTCTACTGACCAAAAATACCCTTAAAACGGCTTCCTAATACCCCTACGGGTAGGGGTATTTAAAAAATGTCACACTAAATGTAGTAGAGTCGCTTGACAATGAAGCAAAAGTGGGCAAATAGTGTCATCCACGCAGCT
Source organism: uncultured Opitutales bacterium (assembly GCA_964499725.1). GTDB lineage: Bacteria > Verrucomicrobiota > Verrucomicrobiia > Opitutales > JABDGR01 > JABDGR01. The sequence goes on along the minus strand of CAZCMU010000043.1, from coordinate 6,196 downwards.
GATGGTGGATTTGCGGCCGCTCCCGACCGAACCCCTCGCCATTTTCTGCCCTGTTTTTTCCGCGCCTTGAGCGTGCCGGGCCTCGCTTGCCCCATACGCTCAAAACGCGGTTCAATGAACCCAATCGAACTCCCAACCTCCGAAAAAACGACCACCTCCGCCCGCTGGGCGGCCCTGCGAGCCTTCGCATCGTTTTAGATTCAGACCATGCCTGCTGAAACCGTCACCTACAACATCGGCCCGAAATCTTTCGTCCTCGACCGCACCAAAGCTGAAGAAGCCTTTGCCGCCAAGCGCGTCATCAACGGCCGGCAGACGATGTTTTTCAACATCCTGCCCCTCAAGTACACCTGGGCCTACGAGCTGTACAAGACCATGAAGGCCAACCATTGGGAGCCCGAAGACGTGCCCATGCAGAAGGACTGCGAACAGTGGCGCGACCACAACCCCAAGAATATTTCCGACGTGGACCGCTGGATCATCAAGATGGCCATCGGCTACTTCTCCGCCGCCGAAGGCATCGTGGGCGACAACATCATCCACGTCGTGCGCGAGGTCGTGACGGCGCCGGAGCTCAAGCTCGTGCTCGGCCGCCACGCCCACGAGGAGAACATCCACGCCGACTCGCTGGTGTACATGATCAGCTCGCTCGGCATCAACCCGCACGAGTGCGAGGCCATGTTCGAGGACATCCCGACCATCAAGCGCAAGACCCACTTCGTCACCAGCAACTCCCGCGCCCTGCGCCGCGACTTGGACCTCAAGGACCCCGAGATCAAAAAAGCGCTCGCGAAAAACATCTTCCTCTTTGGCCAGGTCATGGAGGGCACGCAGTTCTACGGCCTCTTCGGCATGGTCCTCTCGCTCTACCGCCAGAACAAGTTCCCCGGCATCGGCTCGATGTTCCGTTACACCCTGCGCGACGAGAGCAACCACATCGAGCTCTTCCGCAACCTGCTCATGGACCTCGTCGAGGAAAACAAGGAAATCTGGACCCCCGCCTTCCGCCAGGAACTGACCGACCTGATGGCCGAGGGCGTGGCGATTGAAAAGGAATTCATCCGCGACTGCCTGCCCGTCGGCGGCGTGGGCCTCACCGCCAGCGAGTTCATGCAGTATATCGATTACATTGCCGACCGGCGCCTCGAAGGCGTGGGCCTCAAGGCCCTCAACCCCGGCATCACCAACCCGCTCCCCTGGCTGGCGGAGATGATGGACATCAAGAAGGAGCAAAACTTCTTCGAAGGCCGCGTCACCGAATACCAGAAATCCAGTTCCCTGAGCGACGTGCACAACGACGAGCTGTAATCCTCAACCTTTCCCGCCACTCGCGATGTCCGCGTGCAATCCCATGCTCCTCAGCAATCTTTCTGGCTGGTCCGGGCCGTCAAGGCCCCGGTGCGCTGGGTCGTGGAAAAAATCCTCGTTCTCTACTACGTCGGCACGGACCCCAAAGTCCCCCTTTGGGCCAAGCGCGCTCTGCTGGGTGCCCTCATCTAAGTTTTTTCGCTGGGCCTCGTGCTCGATTTTCTCCCGCCCATCGGTGAAGTGGACGACGTGCTCGCCTTCGTAATCGCGACCGTCGCCGTCCTCTTCTCCATCAAACCACACCACAAGTTCCAAGCCCAAGCCAAAGCCCGGCAATGGTTCGGCGGCCCAAAGCCCCCGGCCATGGCCACGCCGCCCGTTCTCCCGCCTCCGCCCCTTTCCTGACTTTAACTACTTAACCTCCAAACCGCACCTGCCATGATCCGCCATATTCCGCTCGACGAAGACAACGCCCTCAAACGCTTTTCCCAAACGCCCGACGACCAAAAACCCCGCTTCAACTGGCGCGAGGTCATCGTCAACTCCACCGTGGTGCAGCCCGACGTGATGGTCGTGGCCGAGGGCGTCGCCCGCCATTTTGACCTCGCCGAGATTGCCGAGACCGTCGGCGCCGCGTTGACGGACCTGCTGCTGTCGCGCCAGATCCACGACATCTTCACCGAGCAGAACCGCCAGATTGTCGCCGAAATCGCCAAGGAAGTCGGCGAGGAAATCGTCGCGCGCTGGGCCGCCAACAAGGACAAGGTTTTGGCCGAGGAGGAAATCAACCGCATCATCGAAAAGGCGCTCGTCCACCAGAACCAGCACGACGTGGCGATGAGCCTCGTCTTCAAGCGCGCGGGCATCGCCTCGCCCACGGCCAAGAATGGCGACGGCTCTGGCGCGACGGCGGGCGAATTGCTGCCCGTGCATGTGCGCCTCATCCGCCGCAACGGCATGGTCGTGCCGTGGGACCAGAACAAGGTCGAGATCGCCGTGCGCAAGGCCTTCCTTTCCCTGCATGTGGATAGCGAGCCCGCCGTGCGCGTGGCCGAGTCCATCAGCGCCCGCGTGCGCGACCTGGGCCAGGCTTTTGTCTCCATCGAAGACGTGCAGGACCTCGTGCAGGAGGAACTGATGCGCCACGGGCACTTCAAGGTGGCCGAGTCCTACATCCTTTACCGCGCCGAGCGTTCCCGCCGCCGCCATGCCACCGCCGCCACTGCCGTGCCCGACGACGCCCGCCAGGAGCAAATCATCTTCCTCAAGCGCGACGACGGCCAAACCGAAATGTGGGACGGCGCGGAGCTGCGCGCCCGCATCGCCTTTGCCGCCATCGGGCTGGACTTGTGCTTCACCCGCGACCAAATCGAGGTCGAGCTCCGCCGCTCGCTCTCCACTGAGATGACCCGCGAAGGCCTGAAGCAGACCGTCATCCTCAACGCCAAGACGCTCATCGAGCGCGACGCCGACTTCGCCAAATTCGCCGGCCGCATCTTGCTGTCGTACATCTACGAAGAAGTGCTCGGGTGGGACATCCTGCGCGACGGCATCAGCACGTTGAAGCAGTTCCACATGCGCCAGTTCAAGAAAAACCTCGAGCACGCCTCGCGCATTGAGCGACTCAACCCCGCGCTCCTGAAATACGACCTCGCCAAGCTCGCCGATGCGCTCGACCCGATGGCCGACCTCGAATTCGACTTCCTCGGCATCCAGACGCTCTACGACCGCTACCTCGTGGTGGACAAAACGCGCAAGCCCGCGCGCCGGCTCGAAACGCCCCAATATTTCTGGATGCGCGTCTCGATGGGCCTCTTTCTCAACGAACCCAAGGACCGCGAGGATTGGGTCGTCCGCCTCTACAATCTTTATAAGAACCGCCGCTTCTGCTCTTCGACGCCGACGTTGTTCAACGCGGGCACGCTCCACTCGCAGCTTTCCTCGTGCTACCTCTACAAGGTGGACGACAATATCGAGAGCATCATGATCCGCGGCATCGCCGAAAACGCCTTCCTCTCCAAGTGGGCCGGCGGCCTCGGCGGGTCGTGGACCTCCGTGCGCGGCACCGGCGGCTACATCAAGGGCACCAACGGCGAAAGCCAGGGCGTCATCCCCTTCCTCAAGCTGCACAACGACCAGTTGGTCGCCGTGAATCAGGGCGGCAAGCGCCGCGGCTCCGGCTGCGCCTACCTCGAATCGTGGCACAACGACATCAACGACTTCATCGAGCTGCGTAAAAACACCGGCGACGACCGCCGCCGCACGCACGACATGAACACCGCCAACTGGATTCCCGACCTGTTCATGAAGCGCATGGAGGCCCGCGAGGACTGGACGCTCTTCCGTTCCAACGAAACGCCCGACCTGCACGAGCTTTATGGCCGCCGCTTTGAGGAGCGCTACCGCCATTACGAGCAACTGGCCCGCGAAGGCAAAATCTCCGGCCAGGCCGTGCCCGCCATCGAGTTGTGGAAGCAAATGCTCAAGATGCTCTTCGAAACCGGCCATCCCTGGATCACCTTCAAGGATCCGTGCAACATCCGCAGCCCGCAGGACCACGCCGGCGTCATCCACTCGTCGAACCTCTGCACGGAAATCACCCTCAACACCAGCGTCGAGGAAACCGCCGTGTGCAACCTCGGCTCCGTCATCTTGGATACGCACATCAAGGCCGACGGCTCGCTCGACCACCAGATGCTGCGCGAGACCATCCGCGTCGCCGTGCGCGCGCTGGACAACGTCATTGACATCAACTTCTACCCGACGAAGCCGGCGGAAACCTCGAATTTGCGCCACCGGCCCATCGGGCTCGGCATCATGGGGCTGCATAACACGCTTTATAAGAAGGACTTGGTGTTCGCCTCGGCGGAAGCGGTGGAATTCAACGACGAGTTCATGGAAGCAATTGCGTTCTACGCTTATGAGGCGTCGAGCGACCTCGCGGCCGAACGCGGCACGTATTCGACGTACCACGGCTCGAAGTGGGACCGCGGCATCCTGCCGCAGGACACTCTCGAACTGCTCGAACAGGAGCGGGGCGTCGCCGTCGAAACGCCGCGCGGCGGGCGCATGGACTGGACGCCACTGCGCCAGAAGATCCGCCGCCAGGGCATGCGCAACAGCAATGTGCTCGCAATTGCGCCGACTGCGACGATTTCGAACATCATGGGCACTTCCCCCTGCATCGAGCCGTATTACAAGAACCTCTTCGTCAAGAGCAACCTCGGCGGCGAATACATCGTGCTCAACCACGCGCTCGTCAAGGAGCTCAAAAAACGCGGCCTGTGGGACGACCAGATGATTGACGAAATCAAATACTTCGACGGCGAATTGAAGGACATCGCGCGCATCCCCGACGAAATCCGCCACATGTTCGCCACCGCCTTTGGCATCGAGTTCGACTTCGTGCTCGACGCCGCCGCGCGCCGCCAAAAGTGGATTGACCAGTCGCAGTCCGTCAACCTCTTCCTCCGCCAGCCGGACCTCAAGACCCTCTCGCACATGTACCGCGCCGCCTGGCGCAAGGGCCTCAAGACCACCTATTACCTCCGCACCCTCGGCGCCTCAAACATCGAGAAGGCCACCGTCGCGGTGAAAAAGGAAACGCGCGGCCACATGGGCAAGAGCGACGAGGAGCAGGTCATCGGCATGGCCGCCGCCATCGAAGCCGGCAACACGAACCCGCCCATCACCAAGCGCGTCTATTCCGACGAGGAAAAATCCGCCTGCAGCCTCGAAGCCCGAAGGAATGGGGAGAGCTGCGAAGCGTGCCAGTAGGTTGTTTTAGGTCAAAGATATATTGTCCTGAATAGAAGCTTAAGAAGCATACTCCCATGTCTTCACTTGCAAATATTCCAATTGGTGGCGCTCCATCAGTGGAAATGATCACAATGGATCAGATGCTTCAGGATGAGCCTTTGCATTCTGAACGGACGATTCTTCTCCTCTTCAGTAACCAGAATGTAGGATATATTGTCTTCCCTGACGAAATTCGTGTTCATTGTGAAAATGAAAAGTGCGGTAGTGTTTTGCGCCACCACAAAACTGATTCATCCAGGTTGCGAATCGGCGCAACCACATATTCTTTCGTTCACTACATTTGTGGAAATTGCGGTTTATTCGCAAAAGTATTTGCGGTAAAGGCTACAGCAAAAGCAAGCTCGGGTATGACTGGGACTTGTGTAAAGATTTTCCAAGAACCGCCTTACGGTCAGCCTATACCGAAACGCCTGTTCGAAATCATCGGCGAGTCGAATCGGACTTACTTTTTGCAGGCACGTCGTGCAATAGCTCGAGGACTTGGGGTTGGTGCCTATGCCTACTACCGTAGAATCATCGAAAACACAAAATTTGATCTTATCAGCGCAGTATTGAAAGTCGCGCAGGCTACAAATGCTGCACCTCAGCAAATTGAGCTTTTGAAAAAAGCACAATCGGAAACACAGTTTTCTAAAGCGTTCGATATGTTGAGCGACAATTCAGCAATACCCGCAGCTCTGTTTATCGAGAATCATAATCCGCTCACGTTATTACATGACTTATTAAGTGAAGGAATTCATGCATATGATGACAGCGAGTGTCTCAAGCGGGCACAAGAGACAGAAATCGTTTTATGTGAAATTGCGGAACGAATGCAGAATGTCTTAACCGACAAGAAAACCGTGAAGGCTGCACTTAGCAGCATTATGAGCCGAAAGACAAAAAGTACTGAAAGTATTTCGGCCTCAATTAGTTAGAAGTAAAGCAAGAGAGTCAGATGGGGGGCCAGAAGGAGTCAGGTTGAGGTTGCCCCTTGTTCCCTCGCTAACTGGACTCTCGATCTCCTCCCTCGGTCGCTGCCCGACCGCACTTCCTCAATCCCTTTGGGATTGAGACGCACCCAGCTCCA
>CAZCMU010000042.1:0-14989 GCA_964499725.1 uncultured Opitutales bacterium | reverse complement strand
CGCCCGCGAGGTCAAGTGTTCCGAGTTTGGCGACGCCATCATCGAGCGCATGTGATTTTATCGGAGTATTCCGATAATAAGTGGCGCGCGCGGGCCTAAAAATCCCTCGCCGCCGCCTATTTTTTTATCGGCAAGTGCCTCAGAGTGTGTAACCTATGGTGTTTCCCCGTGAATGTTTCTGTCGTAGTCCCCGTTTACAATGAAGAGCGCACCATTGCCGTGCTGCTGCAGCGCGTGCTGGATGCGCAGTTCAACCTGAAAGAGATCGTCGTCGTGGACGATGGCTCGAAGGACGCCACGCGGGAAAAAGTGCTGGAGCTGTCGGCGATTGATCCGCGAGTGCGCTTGCTGCCCCAGCGGCAGAATGCCGGCAAGGGCGCGGCTTTGCGCGCCGGCTTTGCGGCGGCGACGGGTGACATTGTCGTCGTCCAGGATGCCGACCTCGAATACGACCCGGCCGAACTGCCGCGCTTGCTCCAGCCGATTATTGATGGCACAGCCGACGTGGTGTTTGGCTCCCGTTTCATCGGCAGCGGCGTCCACCGCGTCCACCTTTTTTGGCATATGATCGGCAATCAGGTGCTCACGCTGCTCTCGAATATGTGCACCAATTTGAATCTCACCGACATGGAATGCTGCTACAAGGCCTTTCGCCGGGAGATTATCCAAAGCATCAAGCTGGAGGAAGACCGTTTTGGCTTCGAGCCCGAGGTGACGGCGAAAGTAGCCAAAAAACGCGTGCGCATGTATGAAGTCGGCGTATCATATTTCGGGCGCACTTATGCCGAGGGCAAGAAAATCGGCTGGAAGGACGGGTTCCGCGCGCTCTACTGCATTGCCAAATATAGCTTTTTCCGGTGAATGCCGCCACAGGCCCGGCCGAATCCAGTGCTCCGCGCATCGGGCGGAGTGGGTGGCTGATTGGCTTGGTCGTGGCCATGATGGTTTATGGCGCGGGATATTTGATTTGGTATCTCGGCACGCCGTTGGGTCGCGCGCCGCAATTGGACGCGGCGGAAAATCTGGCCCTGGCCGGCAAAATCGCCGCGGGGGCCTTGCCCCATGAGGCATTTTACCGGGCAATCCTGTATCCCGCGGTTTTGGCCATGCCGCTCAAACTCGGTGTTCCACCAGAGGACTTGCCGACGCTGGCCTCGATTTTCGGACTAATCTGCCATTTTGCCATTGCCCTCGGGGTCGCCCGGCTGGCCGCACGGTTATGGGCCGGACCCGGGGAGAAATGGGCGGCGTTCTTCGCCGGAGTTTTGTGGGGTTTTAATCCTGTCGCGCTGTTTTATGCCGTGGATGTGCTCGACACCGTGCCCTCGCTCGCGCTGGCGATTTGGGCGCTGGTTTGGTGGACGCGCCCGGGCATGCGCAAGCAGGACGCGGGGGTCGGCGGGGTGTTGCTCGGGCTGGCGGTGGCTGCGCGCCCGCATTTTTTACCCTTGGTCTTTATTGCACCCTTGGCGCGAACGTGGCTGGCGGGCCGCTGGCGGCCGCAGTTGATGGACATGATGGCGTGGGGCGGCGCCGGGGCTGTGCTGCTTCTGCTCGGCAGCGTCCAGGCTTGGTGGGGCGGCGGATTTCGGGTACTGCCCACGCAAGGGCCCTATAATTTTTACGCGGCCAACCGCCCCGGGGCCAATGGCCGCTACTACACCCAGCAAATACTGTTTGGACAACTCGCACCCGGTGAGAATCCGGCGCAAAAGGAAGCCGGCATTCTCTATCAAAAGACCGGGAAATTAAATTCCGCTCCCGAAGGTGTCTATTGGAACGAGCAAGCCTGGTCGGCCATCGAACAGCATCCCGGCGGATGGCTGAAGCTGATGGCCAAGAAAACCTATTACCTTTTTAACGACTTCGACCAGTATAACAATAAAACCTACGCCTGGCATAAACAGAATTCGCCGTGGTTGCGCTGGAATTTTTTGGGGTGGGGCGTTTTGTTCGTAGCTGCTGCCTTCGTTACCCCTTTCGCCTGGACGCACGCCAGCACGTTAAAAAACCAGGAACGCGGTGCGCGACTGGCCGGGGTCATGCTCATATTTGTCACCTACGCCGCGGGCGTGCTCCTCTACTATGCCAGCGGCCGCTTTCGCTTGCCACTGGCTCCGTTGCTTTGTGTTTTGGTGGCCGCGCCGGATAAGTGTCTTGGTTTGCTGCGCCGGAACTGGAAATTATGTTTCTGGCCTCTGGGGGCATTAATCCTGACCGCTTCCAACTTTTTCGATGCGCATGACCATTCGACCTTTATCCAGGACGAGTTGCTTTCGGCCAATGCCGCCGCGCAGGTGGGTGACGACGCTCTCGCGCAAAATCTGGCTCAGCAGGTTTTGTCCGAGGACCCATCCCGGCCCGATGCCCGCCGCATCGCCGTCGTGAGCTATTTCAACCTCACGCTCACCGGCGGCAAGCAATATGACAATCTAACCGGCTGGTTCAGCCAGATGCCCCTGCTACAAAATCTGAATCTCGACGACGCAACTTTGGCCTTGGTGGCCGGCGTCGCCCATTGGAAAACCGGCGATGCCGCCGGTGCCGAAAAAATCTGGCTGACGGGGGCTCGTCAGTTTGGTCCAAATTCATCGCCCGCCCAGGCCTTGGCGGCGGCCAAAACTCTGTCAGGAGAAACCAGCCCGCTGCCGGCCCCCCCTCCAGACCCGCAGATGGTGGCCTACCTCAAAATTCATCGCTAGCCTAGCGCCGCGAACCGGGCTGGTTTTCTTTGCGCGCCGTGCACCAGTTGGGGGGATTTTGCAATTCGGTCTTTAGCACGCCGATGCAGGGCAGGTTCCGGTAGCGCTCGGCAAAATCCAGTCCGTAGCCGACCACAAAATGGTCGGGAATTGTGAAACCTACGAAATCCGGCGTCACCCGCACTTGCTTGCGACGTTTTTTATTCAACAACACACAGGTGTGCAACGAGGCTGGCTTTTGCGCCTTCAGAATGCTCGTGACCTTGGCCAGCGTGCGCCCGGTGTCGAGAATGTCATCAATCAGCAGGAGGTGCTGGCCGGTCAGGTCGAGGCGGATTTGGTCAATAATTTCCGGCTCGGTAACCGGGCGGTCCTCGTCCTTGTAGGAGGACACGCGCACGCAATCCAGCCGCACATGCAGGTTAACTTGCCGCAGCAAATCCGCCGCGAACATGATGGAGCCATTGGTGATGCAAATGGCGCACACCTCCTCAACCCCCTTGCCGCGGTAAAGTTCAGTCAGTTGGCTGCCGAGTTCGATAATGCGGCGGCGGATTTCGTCTTCGGTTACGACGATTTGGGCTAGGTCAATTTTCATGAATTTTTGGCCAGGGCGGCCGCGGGAAATTTGTCGTGGGCGATTTTAAGGTAGGCCGTGATCTTCGGGGTCAGTACATCATCTTTGGAAGCCGGAATCGCCGCGGCCTGGGTCAGCAATTGCACAGCCTTCGCTTCGTTATGATTCAAGGCAAATTTGCCGGCGTAGTAATAAACGGAGCGGAGCAGTTCGGGGGAAAAATCCTGCGGATGCTCGCTCACGCGCTGCATAATCCAGGCAAAGTCGTCCCGCGCGGTTTGTTCCCGGCCCAGGAAATCCGGCACTTGGGAGGAATTCAAAGCGCGGATGACGCGCACGGTCACGTCGTCCGGCGCGTCTTTGACGGCGGTGTCGAGATAGTTGAAGCCGTCGTGCGCCCAGTTCAACTTGGTCAGGATAAAGGAAAATTTGGCTTCAATCGTGCAGGCGTTGCCATAAAAGGCCAGCACCTCGGCGTCATGTGGCGCATCCTTGTGGAGGGCGGCAAAAAGTTTCAGGGCTTCACCCTCGGCGCCTTCGTCGCCATCAGCCGCCAGATCGCATAAGACCGCCCCGAGTTGGAAGCGCAGGGCCTGGTTGGCGGGGTCGGCGGCGACCGCTTTCTCCAGGCGGGCTTTCTCAGCATTTTTGACGGCCAGTTCGGCATTCAGCGTGTCCGCCGGCAAGTCGTTCGCCTGCAGGTGCGGAGCCGCCACGGCAAGCCCCAAGCTGGGCAAGACCACGGTCATCACGAGCCATCCACGCCATTGCATCTCCTCGGTAACAATCTTTCGCGGGCGGGGAGTCAAGATTCTAACGCAGTTTTGTCATAATCCGCTTGTAACAATTGTGTTGAAACGATGCCGAATGGTTTTGACCGTTCCGTCGCGCCTCGTCACTTTTTGGCGATGATTCCTGTGCGGCTGGACAACGTCGGCAAGCGCTTTGGCGAGGTCTCGGCGCTGTCGGGCGTAAGCCTCTCCATCGAGCCGGGGGAACTCTTTTTCCTGTTGGGTCCGAGCGGTGCCGGCAAGACCACTCTCTTGCGCTGTCTGGCTGGGCTCTTGCTGCCCGATGAGGGGCATATCTGGTTTGGTGACCAGGAAGTTACCCGCACCGAGCCCCACCTGCGCCAGACGGGCATGGTTTTCCAGAACTACGCCTTGTGGCCGCATCTGAGCGTGGCCGACAATGTCGGTTTTGGCCTCAAGCAGCAGCAGGCCCCGCGCGAGGACATCGCCCAGCGGGTGCGCGAAGCGCTCGTCACCGTGCGCCTGGCCGGGCAGGAATCGGCGCGCATCCACCAGCTTTCCGGCGGCCAGCAACAACGGGTGGCCCTGGCCCGCGCGCTCGTCACCCGCCCGCGTTGCCTGCTCCTGGACGAGCCCCTGTCCAATTTGGACGCCAAATTGCGCCAGGAATTGCGCGGCGAAATCCGCCGCATCTGCAAAGAGTCCGGCCTTACGACCATTTACGTCACCCACGACCAGAAGGAAGCCCTGGCGCTCAGCGACCGCATCGCGGTCTTGGCAGGTGGAAAAGTGCGCCAGGTGGGCGCCCCGCGCGAAATTTACCGGCGGCCCGCGGCCCGCTTTGTGGCCGATTTCGTCGGCGAGACCAATTTTCTGGAGGGCGAAGTTTTGCGCGCCGACGCCGGCACCGCCTGGGTGCGCACGGCCGCCGGGGATTTTCAAGGTGCTTTGGTGCCGGCGACTTTTCTGCCGGCCGAAGGCGCGCGGGTGATATTGTCCATCCGGCCGGAGGCCTTGCGCTTGCTGGACGAGCCCGCTGAGGAAAACACCGTGGCCGGGCGGGTGGGGCAGGTGACTTATTTTGGGGAGGTCGCGCATTACGACTTTGAGGCCGAGGGTCGCGGCGGCGAATCCCTGTCTCCACCCGTGCGCCTGCGCATCTGCGAGCTGAACCCGCGTTCCTGGTCGGGCCGGCGCGAGAAGACTTATTACGCCTACGCCGATGCCGATGATATCGTGGTGCTGCCCGCGGAGTAATGAAACTATTTCAGCAAATTACTTGGGCCATTTTTTTGGCCGGCTTGCTGGTGGCAACGGGACCGGTGGGCTTTGCCGCAGACGTTCCGCCTGCTCCTTCCTCCGCTTTTCCCCTGACCATCACTGATGGCGCGCACCGGGTCGTGCGGCTTGCCGCCCCGCCCCACCGCATCATCAGCCTGTCTCCGGCGGCCACGGACATTTTGGTGAACATCGGCGCGCACGCGGAACTTGTGGGTGTCACCCGCTATTGTACCGTTCCTGCGGCCGACGAATCTCACGTCAAGCGCCTCGGTGGGGTGCTCGACCCGGATTATGAAGGCCTCGTGGCGCTCAAGCCTGATTTGGTGGTTATGCCGCTCCTGGCGGATAAATCCATGCAGGACAAATTAACCGCGCTTGGACTGAGCTTTGTCATTTTGCATCCGGAGGGTCTGGCGGGAGTGCTGGCGGATATCCGCATGGTTGCCCGCGCCACCGGACATGAAGAAACCGGCGAAACCACCGCCAACTACATCGAAGCCATCCGTGCATTGGTGATGAGCCGCTGGAAAGATGTGCCGGAAGAAAAACGCCCCCGTGTCCTCATCCTCATGGATGGGGCTTCCCCCGCGCCCGGCTCCTACGTGGACGATTTGCTCACCGCCGCCGGCGGGCGCAACGTTGTGCCCAAGGGAACCAAAGCCTGGGTGACGGTCTCGACGGAAAGCATTTTGCAATTAAATCCGGATTTAATCATAAACATTTTTCAGTCCCTGGCCACGACGCCGATGAGTAGTCCGCCGCAAAACACATTTGGAAAATTTACATTGAAGACCGTGCTGAATGGCCAGGAATTTTTCCGTCCGGGCCCCGACTTGGGTGCCGGGCTCTGGGAACTCGCCCGGACCATTTATCCCGACAAATTCCCGGAAACGACCATTTCGCGGCCCGTTTCCACACCGGCCGCTAAATAACATTACGTTTGCTAATGGTTGCTCCTGCCGCCATTCGCGACCGCCGGGGAACTTGCCAGCGGCGTTGCCGGCTGGTAGTTTGAAAGGATGCAAAGAAGTTTTTCGACATGGGTGGGTGGTCGGACAATGCCCTGGGTCGTGGGGTCGGTAATTCTTTGCGCCATCATTGTCTCCAATACCTGGGTGCGTAAGATTGCCGTGAGCGCCCCTTCAACCGCACCGCACCAGAATCCCTCGGCGTCCACGGAGGCCACCGTCCAGGTCGTTGCCGCCAATCCACAAGATTTCAGCCTCACCGTCAAGGGGCCCGGTCTGCCGTCGCCTGGTGCCGACGGCACCCAAGTTCTCAAGGTGGGCGCGGGCGATGCGGAAATCGGTTTTGTTGGCCATAAAATCCATGGCGACCTGAACCTGAGCGAAGGCGCGTGGCGGTTCGACAATATCTGGCCGGCGGACTCCGCGCTCCTCGCAGCCACCGACACCACCACCAAACAAATGCACCGCGACTATGTCGAGATGGGCCGCAAATCCATCCGCGACGTGGGCGACTCTTTGCCATCCTTCGCGCTCTACAACCAAAACGGCGAACTTGTGCGGCCTGCCACGCTTGCCGGTCGGCGGCTTGTCATCAATTTTATTTTCACCCGCTGTGCCAACCCCAACATGTGCCCGGCCAACACCCAGCGCATGGTCGCCTTGCAAAAAGCCGTCCAAGCGGCGAAAATTGACAACGTCACCTTTGTCACCATCTCCTTTGACCCCGAGCACGACACCCCCGGCATCCTGCGCCAGTATGCCGACGCCTATGGGATGGACCCGGCCAATTTCCAGTTGCTCACTGGGCCCGTGGATGAGGTGAACGAGGCATTGATTCAATTCGGCATTTCCGTGCGCGAAGAAGACGGCACCCTCATCCACAGCATGGCGACGCTTATTGTCAGCCCCGAGGGCCGCATCACCTACCGCAAGCAGGGCGAGTTATGGACCGTGGACGAATTTCTCGACCGCCTCCGGCCCGCCGCGACCACTCCCGCCAGCTAAACTGCTCCTCCGCTCCCATGCACGTTGGCACCCAAATCACCTTGCTCACCGCCTTGTTCGCGGGGACCTATGTGGCCATGCGGAACATCCCCGCAACTAACTGCAATTTCCTGCACTATGAAGACACGGTCGTCACCGCCGACGGGCTCCAATTCTGCGGCACGGGCTCAGCCTATTTTGTGGATTTGGACAAGCTGCCCTTTCCGGTGAAGGTCAATTTGTCCGCCGACCACGCGCCGGCCTCCGGCGTCGAATCGCATTACACCCTCTCACTGGAAACCACCGACGGCCAGATTCTCCGCCCCTCCCAACTGGCCGAATCGCAAACCCGCCGCCTGCATCTGCTCGTCGTGGATGCGAACCTCGAGGATTACCAGCACATCCACCCCGAGCCGGTGGGCGATTCCGGCCAATGGACCTTTGCCTTCACCCCGCGCGGCGCGGGCCCGTATCATGTCTATGCCCAGTTCATTCCGTCACTCTCCATGCGCGAAATGATTGGCCAGACGCAAATCCAAGTCCCGGGCAATCTTGCGCCCGCTGTCCACCGCGGCCTCGCGCCGTTTAAGGACGATGGCTATGTTTATAGCCTGACGACCTCGGCCAGCCCTGTCACCGCCGGCTCGGGCATTACTCTGACGCTCTCGGTACAGCGCGCCGATGGCGGCAAAGTCGAACTGCAGGAAATCATGGGCACCCTGGCCCATCTCGTCGCCTTCGACCCCGTGCGCGCCGGCGTGGCCCACCTGCACCCAACCCTCACGGGCCAGGAACGCAACCCCTCGCAACCCCAACTCGCCTTTCTCATCAACTTCCTCCAGCCCGGCCAATACCGCGTCTGGGCCCAAGTCAAAATGGACAGTCGCGAACGCTACATCCCGTTTGACGTGAATGTGACGAGTTAAAATTCTGTGACCGGCGCGAAGGTTAGCGCAGCAGGAGCACGACAATCACAATGACAATCACGACGCCGGTGCCTCCGCCAATCCAAATGACACTGGCCAAAGCAGGTAAAAATAAGAGATGCATCGCGCATAGTACGCGAGGCATGGGCGTTCCGCTATGGGGTGTAAACCTACGGGCACTCCAGAATTAGTCGGGTTACACCCCATCGCACCCGTGGGGCATTCCGGATAGACTCTCCGGCATGACCGATAAAAATAGCTTCCGTGCTCGCTGGATTCGCTGTGTGCTCTGGGTGGCCCTCATCGGCACTTTGGCCGGCTGTATTGTTGAGCCCGTCGGCGGTCGCGCCTATGTCGCCGCCCCCGTGGTGGTGGAGGAACCCGTCGGCGTCGAAGGCGGGCTGATTTATTACCCCGACTACGAGGTTTATTACGATCCGGTCGCGGCGATTTTCTGGTTTCCCCGTGGCGGCGTTTGGGTCACCGGCCCCCGGCCGATTGGCATTTCGGTTGACGTTCTGCTCGCCTCGCCCCATGTGCGCATGGATTTTCGTGACTCGCCCGCCAATCACCACGCCGAAATCATTCGCCGTTATCCGCGCGGTTGGCGGCCGGAACGGCGTTAAGACCGCCCATTCCTCGGCCATCTCGGCTCTGCCACGGGTATCGGCGTGGCTTCGATGACCACCCCGCTCACTGCCGGATGTTTCCGCAAGGTTTGATACACGGGCAAATCGAGCCGCAATTTGGACGAATTGGGCAACTCGAATTCGAGCACGCGCCCATCCTCCTGCTGAAAAGCAATTATCGCGCTGGTACTGCCCGGGTGGTCGCGTACTTGCGCGGTCAATACCCGTAAAAATTCCTCCGCCGCCGCTTCCGGCCGCAACACCCATTGCACGCTCTTCAATAAGCCCGGCACGCGTTCCGCCACCGCCGCGAGTTCATTCGCCTGCAGGCGATTCTCGTTGCGAAAGTCGTCGTGCCGCACGTCGCCGTGCGCCAGCACCACCGTGCCGTCCACCAGCAGCGCCTGGTATTTGTCGTAGGTTTCCGAAAAAGCGTTCACCGGAAAATTCCCCCGCCGCGTCGCCAGCGTAAAACTCGCCCACGGCCGGTTGTCGCGCTTCGAGATGCGCTTTACCACTCCGGTGACCACCCCGCAAAGCCTGAACGGCGTGCGGTCTTTGGTCGTCGGCAAGGTCGCCTCGTTAATCGTGTCGAGAAAATCGTCGAGCCCCGCCAGCGCATTCAACGGGTGCCCGGAAATGTAAAAACCCAGCAGTTCACGCTCATATTTGAGCCGGTCCGCCAGCGTCATCATCGGCCCCGTGATATTAATCTCCACCGAATGGGAAGTCGTCGCGTGACCATTTCCGGACGAATCAGCCGATGCTCCCATCGTGTCAAACAGCGAACCTTGCCCGGCGGCGCGGTCTTTTTGGTGCGAGGCTGCGTCGCCCATGAAGGTGTCGAGAGAATCAATCAAATGTTGCCGGTCCGCTTTCGTATAATCAAACGCGCCCGTGCGGATGAGACATTCCAGCACGCGTTTGTTCACCGCCCGGCCATCCACGCGCCGGATGAAGTCCGCGAAATCCACAAACGGCCCATGCGCGTCGCGCTCCTCCAAAATCTTTTTCGACGCCGCGTCGCCCACGCCCTTGATCGCGCCCAAGCCAAAGCGAATCGAACCCGGCGCGGCTTGGCCCGTGGCAGCCAAATCGGGCAGCGGAGTGAAGTTCTCGCGCGATTGGTTCACGTCCGGCCCCAGCACCGCGATGCCAAGATTGGCCGCTTCCGCAATGAAATGCGCCACCTTGTCCGCGTCCCCCAGCTCGTTGGACAGCACCGCCGCCATGAACTCGACCGGGTAATTGGCCTTCAAGTAGGCCGTGCGGTAGCTCAGGATGGCGTACGCGGCGGAGTGCGATTTGTTGAAGCCATATTGCGCAAACTTTTCCAAGAGGGCAAAAATTTCCTCGGCCTGCTTTTGCGAAAGCTGATTCGTTTTCGCCGCGCCCGCGACAAACACGGCCTTCTGCTTCGCCATTTCCGCCGTGTCCTTCTTGCCCATTGCGCGCCGCAGAATGTCCGCGCCGCCGAGCGAGTAGCCCGCAATGCGCCGCGCCGCCTCCATCACCTGCTCCTGGTAAACGAGGATGCCGTACGTTTCCCGGCACACTTCCTCCAGCAACGGGTGCGGGTATTTAATCGCCGCCGGATTTTTTTTGCCCGCCACGTATTCGGGGATGAATTCCATCGGCCCCGGCCGGTAGAGGGCAATCAGCGCGATGATTTCATCAATATTAGAAATGGAAAACTGCCGGCACAGGTTCTGCATGCCGCCGGACTCCAGTTGAAACACGCCCACCGTGCGCGCCTCGTTGAGCAGTTGGAAGGTTTTTGCGTCTTCAAACGGCAGGCGATCAACATCAAAGGTAGGCTGCTGCCGCGTGCGGCGCACATTATCCTGCGCGTCGGCGATGACGGTCAGCGTCTTCAGCCCCAAAAAGTCCATCTTCAGCAGACCGAGCTTTTCGACCGGATCCTTCGGGTACTGCGTTGTCAGCACGCCTTCCTGCAGCGTCACCGGAATCAGCTCCGTCAACGGCCTATCCGCAATAATAATCCCCGCCGCGTGCGTCCCCGCGTTGCGCGCCATGCCTTCGATGACTTTGCCATGCTCGATAATTTTCCGCGCGACGGGGTTTTTCGCGATTTCCTGCGCCAGTTCCGTGGACTTCGCCACCGCCTCGTCGAGGGTGATGTTCAGGTCGTCGGGCACCATCTTCGCAATCCGGTCGGCCTCGGCGTACTCCACGCTGTTCACCCGCGCCAGGTCGCGCACAATCATTTTCGCGCCAAAGGTGCCAAACGTGATGATGTTTGCCACGCAGTCCTGCCCGTATTTCTGCCGCACGTATTCGATGACTTCCCCGCGCCGCCGCATGCAGAAGTCTATGTCAAAGTCCGGCGGAGACACGCGATCAGGATTCAGGAAACGCTCGAACAGCAATCCAAACCGCAGCGGGTCAATGTCCGTAATTTTGAGCAGATAGGCCACCAAACACCCGGCGCCTGAACCGCGCCCCGGCCCGACGGGGATGCCCTGTCGCCGGGCCCAATCAATAAAGTCCCAGACGATGAGGAAGTAATCCACGAACCCCGTCTTTTCGATGACGCTGATTTCAAAATTGATGCGGTTCACCAATTCCTGCCCAAAACCCGCGGGCTTTCCCGGCACCGGCGCGGCCGGTTTGTCAAATTCCACCCCATAGCGTTCTTTGAGTCCCGCGACGCACAATTCACGCATGTACGCGGTGTTTTTTGGGAAACGCGGCTTCAACTCCACCGGCAGTTGGAACACCGGATAGTTGTTTTTGCCGAAGGGCAGTTGCATGTCGCACATTTCCGCGATGAGCATCGGCTGCAGCACGCTGTCCGGCACTTCGGCAAACAACTTGTCCATTTCGTGGCGCGACTTCAGGTAGAACTCGCGCGTGTCGAAATGCATCCGGTCCGTGTCGGCGATTTTCGCGCCCGTCTGGATGCAGAGCAGCGCGTCGTGCGGCGCCCAGTCTCCGGCGTTCACATAATGCACGTCGTTCGTCGCCACCGTCTTGAGGTTGAACTCTTTGGCCAGCCTCAACAATCCCGGCAGCACCTTCCGCTGGTCGGCGATGCCGTGGTCCTGCAATTCGATAAAAAAGTTTTCGCGACCAAAAATATCCACGAGCTGCCCGCAGGCCTTGCGCGCGTCGTCATAGCGGTCTTCCATCAGCATTTGCGGCACCCACGACGCCAGGCAGCCGCTGAACCCAATCAGTCCCTTGGCATGCTTTGCCAGCATTTCCAAATCCGTGCGCGGACGGTAGTAAAAGCCCTTCGTGTGCGCGTCACTGATGAGTTTGACGAGGTTCTGGTACCCGCCAAAGTCCCGCGCGATCAACCCCATGTGATACATCTTGTGCTTCGCGCGCTCCGGCTTCTCCAGGCGCGAGTGGTCAGTGACCAGATATGCCTCGCAGCCCACAATGGGCTTCAACCCGTGTTTTTTGGCCTCCAGCACAAAGTCGCACACCCCAAACAGGCACCCGTGGTCGGTAATCGCCAGCGCGGGCTGGCCCAGCTCCTTCGCCCGCTGGCAGAGCACGTCTATCCGGCTGCAGCCGTCCAGCAGGCTGAAGTCGGTGTGCACATGCAGATGCACGAAGGTGTTGTCGCCGGCCATGCCCAAAAATTGCGCCCGCAGCCCGGCGGCGCAAGATAAACCGTAATCTCCGCCGCGAGCTTCGCCCTTGACCCCATGGGCGTTTTGTTTTCTGTTAATCCTCCGCTTCTGGCGACTAACGATGCAAGAGATACTCAAGGGCACGGGCATATTCATCTACCCGCTGGGGTTGTTTTCCTTTCTGGCGATGTACGTCATCATCGAGCGCCTCATCGCGCTGCGCCAGTCCCGCGTGCTGCCCAAGGCCATGGCCGACGCCTTTATCTCCGGCGAAATCGTCAACAACCCTGGCGATCTCGACTCCGTCGCCGGGCGCATCGTCTATTTCTACCGCAAAACCAACCCGGACCCCGAGGCGCTCAAGGCCTTCGCCCGTTTGGAAATCGCCCGGCTGGAGCGCGGCATGTTCATTCTCGAAATCGTCATTTCCGGCGCGCCTTTGCTCGGCCTGCTTGGCACCATCACCGGCTTGGCCCAGGTCTTTGCCTCGCAGGTCGTGGATCAGGGTCTGCCGAACAAATCCGCCTTCATCCAGGGCATTTCCCTGGCGCTGACCACTACCATGGTCGGCCTCTGCATCGCCATTCCGGCGTTGGTGGGCAACAGCTACCTTCACCGCCGCATCGAAATGCTGGCCATGCGCCTCGAAATGGGCGTCGAGCGTCTCATTGACCTCGCCAAGCGCCGCTGAACCGCCGGGAACCCGCGCCATGTCTCTCTACGTCCGCCGCCGCCGACCCTCGCCCACGATCAACATCGTGCCGTTGATTGACGTGCTCGTCGTGCTCATTTTCTTTTTCATGATGGTCATGCGCTTTCAGGACGCCCAGTCGCTCGACATCACCCCGCCCAAGATGGACACCGCCGGCCAGGCCGATCCCGCGCAGCGCTTCATCGTGGCCATTGACAAAACCGGCAAATATTCGATCAACAGCGCCGCCGTCACCTCCGCGCAATTGACCGCCGCGCTCAAATCCGCCGCCGACAAGCAAGGCGCGGGCCTCAATGTCCTTATCTATGCCGACCAGGACACCCCGCTCAAGGACGTCACCTTCGTCATGGACGAAAGCCGCAAGTTGAAATTGGACAAGATTCGGTTGCAGACGAGGTAAAACTAAAAGAAAGGTTCTTTTGGAAGTGGTGGGGGTTTAGGGGTAAGAGAAGCAATTTTTATTTGCGCGGTTGACAAACCCCATCGAACAAACTATCGTTCAACAAGCATAAGAACGATATGAATACTGTCACCCTATCGCCAAAATTCCAAGTGGTTATCCCGCAACCCGTGCGGGACGACCTGAAGCTCAAGCCCGGTCAGAAATTTCAGGTTTTTGCGCTGGGTGGCCGGATTGAAATCGTGCCCATGCAGCCGATGAAGGAACTGCGCGGCTTTTTGAAAGGCATGAACGGCGACTTTGTTCGCGAATCCGACCGCCTGTGAACGTCGTGGATTCATCCGGGTGGATCGAGTATTTCATCGCAGGGCCGAACTCCGGCTTCTTCGCCCACGCCATTGAGGGCGTGGATGAGTTAATGGTTCCGACGGTGTGCCTGTGCGAAGTTTTCAAATGGGTCGCGCGCGAGCGGGACGAAACCCAGGCCTTGCAAGCCATCGCCCACATGCAGCTGGGCGAAGTGGTGGACTTGGACTCGAAACTGGCCATCTTTGCCGCGCAGCTGGGATTGCGGGAAAAACTCCCCTTCGTCGATTCAATCGTCCTGGCCACCGCCCGAATTTGCGGAGCAACCCTGTGGACGCAGGACGATGATTTCAAGCGGCTCGACCACGTAAAATACATCGCCAAAAAGAAAATCGAAAAATAAAACTGAACGGTCGAAATTGCTTATTTGGGGGTCGCTGGATTGGGGCGCGCCTCAATTTGCGTGCAGTCGCGGAGCGACGACTCGAATTTAGCCGTGGACTTCAGTCCACGGAATCGGAAAATAATTCGCTCGCGTCGCGTAGTCACGCTTGAAAGGCCAGGAGTAACTACAGGTCAGATTGCCCATTTCCATCTCGACCAAGTCCAGAGATGTTGAGGCCTAAAAATAAGTTTCCCCTCACTGCGTTTCCCGTCAAACTGCAGCTACCCCCATGCACCCCGTTTCTTCCACTCTTTCATCCAGCCAGTCCCCACGTCGTAAATTTTTAAAGCAAACCGCCGTCGCCACGGCCGCCATCGCTGGTTCGCGCTACCTGCGTTTTACCAACGCCGCCGCCGCCGATGTTCCGCCGGCTTCCGCAGCCGCTGCGAGTTCCGCCTCTGGCCCCTGGTTCACCCGCGCCACGCGCTGGATGCAGACCAACATCGCCGAGCTGGACATCACTCGCTACGACATCCCTTGGTGGCGCGAGCAATGGGCGCGCACCAAGACCCAGGGCATCGTCGTCAACGCCGGCGGCATCGTCGCGTTTTACCCGACGCAGATTCCCTTCCACCCCAAAGCGCAATTCTTGGGCGACCGCGATTTGTTTGGCGATTTACTCAAAGCCGCGCATGCCGACGGCATAGTGGTGTTCGCCCGGATGGATTCCAACGGCGCGCCTGACGAAACCTACGTGGCCCA
>CAZCMU010000041.1:5114-15124 GCA_964499725.1 uncultured Opitutales bacterium | reverse complement strand
CATCAATCGCCACGCTCTCCGTCGCCTTGGCCTGGCAAAGCAAAATGATGTTTTGCGCTTTGTCGGCGTCGTCGAGGGCGTCCTGGACTTCCATGGTGACAGAACCGGCCAGCAACCGGGTTTTGCACCGGCCACAAATGCCCGAGCGACATTCGAAGTCGGGGGTGAGGCCGGCGTCTTCGGCGATTTCCAGCAGGGTTTTGTCCGGCGACAGCGGCGCGGATTTCATCGAGCGCGCAAAGGTCAAGACCGGCTCGCCAGAATCGTCTGTTAACGGAATTGATGCGGATATGTCACCTCGATCAGGGACTGCCGCAAGGGCCAAACCCACGGGTGCCGTTTCCGCCCGCTTGGCCGAGATAAAGGCTTCAGATTTGATTTGTTCCTTCGGCACGCCCAGTTCGCGCAGCAATTGGATGGTTGGCTCCATCATCGAGGCGGGCCCGCAAATGTAAACCAAGTGTCGGGCAAGATCGGGGACGATTTCATTGAGCAGTTCGGCGGTGATGCGGCCTTTTTTCCCCGCCCACTCCTTCTCATCAGCCCGCGTGAGGGTTACGTGCAGCCGCAGGTTGGGAAAGCGTTTTTGCAAATCCTCAAGTTCCCGGCGGAAGATGATGTCGCGGGGCGTCTTCGCGCTGTACACAAAATGAATGTCGCCCTTCCACTGTTGCGCCGTCAGGGTGCGCAGGATGGACATCAGCGGCGTGATGCCGACCCCGGCGGCGATGAGCACGATGCTCGCCGACTCCGTGCCATTAAAGGTGAATCGCCCGGCGGGGGCGGAAACATTGACGACCTGGCCTTCGCGAAACGTTTCATGCACATGGCGCGAGCCGTAGCCCACGTGCTCGCGTTTCACGGTAATTTCGCAATAATCAGATTGCACGGGCGAGGAAGCAATCGTGTAGGTGCGTTTGACTTTTTTGCCATCGATCTCGAGCGACAGGACGAGATATTGCCCGGGCTGGTGCTTGAACGGCAGCGGCTGGCCGAGCGGATCCGCAAAACGAAAAGTGCGCACATCGGGTGTTTCCTCCACAATGCTGACTACGCGCAAGGCGCCGGACCAGAGTCTTGGGGGCGTGGCCGCGGCGGCCGGCGCCGGTTGGGGCGGGCGCTTGGAGGTGACGAGCCGGAAACCCAGCAAAATCGCCAGCACCACGGCAAAAGTGAGCGGCAGACGCACGTCGGCCTTCGCCTGCATGTAAAAATGAATCACACCGAGAATGGCGACGAGGTAAACGAGCTTGTGCAATGCGCGCCAGCGCGGGCCGCCCAGGCGCTTAATCATTGCATTTGTGGAGGTCACCGCCAGCGGCACCATGAGCAGCAGCGCCGTGATGCCGACGAACAGGTATTTGCGCTTAAACATTTCCGACAGCGCGTTGGGGATGCTGAATGGGTGGTCGAGGCTTAGCCCAAAAAAAATCAAAAAGTGCAGGCTGCCATAGAAGAACGCGTAGAGGCCAAACGTGCGGCGGGAAAAAATGAGCCAGTTCCAACCGGTGATTTTGCGAATCGGCGTCACCAGCAGCGTTAGCATCAAAAAGACCAGCGTCAGCATCCCGGTGGTGAGGATGGCAAAATTCACCGGGTTGGCCCCGAGCTGGTGATTAAACGCATCCCAGCCGAGCAGCACCAACGGCACGCCGCCGTTGACGAGCACCAGGAACTTGGCGAAGCGAATGTCTTTCATCGTCGTCGGCCTCGGCTAGTGATTCACGCGCAAATCCATCCCGGCATACAGGGAGGCCACCTGGTCGGCGTAGCCATTGAACATCAGGGTGGGGCGGCGCCCGGTCTCGCCGATGCGCTGTTCCGTGGCCTGGCTCCAGCGCGGGTGGTCCACTGTCGGGTTCACATTGGCGTAGAAACCGTATTCATTCGGGGCCGCCAGGTTCCACGTCGTCGGCGGTTGTTCCGCGACCAATTTAATTTTCACAATGGATTTGATGCCCTTGAAACCGTATTTCCACGGGATGACAAGCCGGATGGGCGCGCCGTCCTGCGGCGGGAGCGCGCGGCCATAAATCCCGCTGGCGAGCAGGGCAACGGGGTGCATCGCCTCATCCATGCGCAGGCCTTCGACGTAAGGCCATGGCAGCACGTCGGCGTTCTGGCCCGGCATGCGTTTGGGGTCGTGCAGCGATTCGAAGGCGACATATTTGGCGTCACTGGTTGGCTCGACTTGGGCGAGCAATTTGGACAGGGAAAAACCAGCCCAGGGAATCACCATGGACCAGCCCTCGACGCAGCGCATGCGGTACACGCGTTCTTCCGGCGGGCTGATTTTGAGCAAATCGCCAAGGTCATAAACCTTCGGATTGCGCACCATGCCCTCGACCGAGACCTGCCAGCCCTGGGTGGTGAAAGCAGCGGACGCATCGGCCACCGCTTCCTTGTCGGTCGAAAATTCGTAGAAATTATTGTAATGCGTGATGTCTTTGAAGGGCGTCTGCGCGTCAGTCGCATGAAAGCCGGAGGCCACGGCGGCATCAGAGGTGGAGGTCTGGAGCCCGTCGAGCGCCGCCGTGTCCACCGTAGTGGTTCCGACGTGGTTGAGTTTGCGATAGACCAAACCGGTGGCCACCGCGCTGGCCGCGAGGATACCCGTCTTCATGAAGTTCCGCCGGTTGAAATAAATCTCCGGGGAGGTAATTTCGCGCGGGGAAATTTTATTCGGCTCTTTCATCGGAGAGGGAATTGCATTTTATGCGGTTAGTACAACGAAGCGCCGAAGTTTGTTCCTTAGTCTAGTAAATGAGTGGAAATCGTCAATCGTTCTGGAGCAAAAATCGCGCCCAATAGTTTACTTCCATGTAAGAAGATGATGCCGTGGAGGTCTTGCGTGATAAGAGTTGAGCGTTGAGCCTAGGGTGTTTACATTGCGGACATGGTCACCATCACTGCGGAATACCTCGGCGACTTGCATTGCCGGGCCGTGCACGGGCCCTCGGGGGCGGTCATCGAAACGGATGCGCCCAAGGATAATCAAGGCCGGGGCGCGGCGTTTTCGCCGACCGATCTTTGCGCCACCGCGCTGCTCACCTGCATGGCGACCATCATGGGCATTCAGGCGCGCACCATGGGCTACGATTTGACCGGGCTCAAAATGGAAGTGCATAAAGATATGACCACCGCGCCGCCGCGCCGTATTGCGAAGCTGGAGGTTATTTTTAATTTTCCCCGTTCGGCGGATGAAACCATACGCACGCGCCTGCAACGCGCCGCCGAGACGTGTCCGGTTCATTATAGTTTGAATCCCGACGTGAGCATTCGCACCCTTTTCCAATGGCCCAAGGCATGAGTACTCCGGCAGCTAATGATTTGGTTGCCGCGTTGAGCATCGCGGGATCGGACTCCGGCGGCGCGGCGGGCATCCAGGCCGATTTGTTAACTTTTGCCGCGTGCGGCGTCTATGGCACGACGGCCATCACGGCGTTGACGGCGCAGAACCATGTTGGCATCTCCGCCGTGCAGGCGGCGCCGGCGGCGTTTGTGCGCGCGCAGATTGACAAGGTGCTCGCCTATTATCCCGTCCGCGCCATTAAAATCGGCATGCTGTTCAATGCTGAAATCATTGAGACGGTGGTGGAATTTGTCGCTTCATCAAAAAAATTGCCGGTGGTGGTGGACCCGGTGATGATTTCCAGTTCGGGCGCGATGTTGCTGGAGCCAGCCGCACTGCAAGTGTTCACCCAAAAATTATTGCCCAATGCGTCGCTCATCACGCCGAACTTTGACGAAGCCGCCGTGCTCTTGGGCGGCAAGCCCGAATCCACGCCTATTGCGATGGAGCACGCCGCGATTGCCCTGGCCCGGCAATTTGGCACGGCGGTGCTGCTCAAGGGTGGACATTTTTCGCTGGAGCCGGTGCTCGACGTGCTCGCCGGGCCGGAAGGCGTGCGCGCCCGGCTGAGCGCGCCACGTGTCAAGGGGATTGATACGCATGGCGGCGGCTGCCGGCTCGCGGCAGCGATCACCGCTTATTTGGCGCTTGGCTTTGGATTGGTGGAGGCGGTCGAACGCGGTCATGCCCGCCAGCAGGGTATTATGACTTCGCCGCAGTATATTAAGGGCCGGGCCATTCTGCGCCAATACTGACGGTGAATTACTTGACGAAACTCTGACAATTTTTGGCGAGATATTCGCCAGTGCTTCTGTTATGGTATCGTTGTTCCCCATTCTGGGGAGCATGGTTCGAAGGGGTGTTTTTCGATAGGGTGAACGCTCAAAACATTTCTTCGGACCTGGGGTGCTGCATCCCCGAAATATCTAGCCTAAACCCCCTCAACTCTGCTCAATCACCCGTTTTAACATGAAGAAAATCCTCCTCCCCATCCTCATTGCTTGCGTGTCGGCCCTCCCGGCGCAGGCCCAAACTGTCCTCACGGTTGACGTGAGCGCTGTGTTCAACAACCTGAAGGAAGTGCAGACGGAAATCGCCAAGCTGAATACCGCAGCTGACGAATACCGCACCTACCTGCAAGACCGGGTTACCAAGATTCAGGGCGACCAAAAGAAGGTTGATGATCTCGTCGCCCAGTCCACCAACGAGGCCATTCTGCAAGATTCCCGCGACACCTATAAAAAGGAAGCCATCTCGCAGAATCAGGCCCTCAACCAGGAGAAGGTTGATGCCCAGAACTTTCAAACCCAGAGCAACAGCGTCATCCAGGGTCGCCAGGACGACCTCGTGAAGTCGGAGCTCGAAAAGATCAAAACGGTCGTCAAGCAAATCGCGGCCGACAAGAAAGCTTCGGTGGTGCTCAACTCCTCCAATCTGAATATGCTGAGTTCGGTCCTGTTTGCCGCTGCGCCGGTGGACATCACCCAGGACGTGGTGACCAAGCTCAATGCGGACTATGCGGCGATGGCGCCCGCAGCGGCCCCGGCGGCTGCTTCCGGCTCCGCTGCGGCCAAGCCCGCGGACACCAGCAAAAAGATGTAATTTCACCCGGCTTCGCCGGAAAATTCGCCAACGGCGCCGCGCACATTTTATGTGCCGGCGCCGTTTTCATTTGCACTTGGCCCGCTCCCGCCTAATTTTGACCTCTGGTGCGCATAGCGTATAAAGTGGAAGACTTGGTGCGCCTCGTCGGCGAAGGCCGGGTCGAGGGGCAGCCCGCGCAATTGGTGGTCAGCATTGCGGCGCTCAAGCAGGCGCAGCCCGGCGACCTCGCTTTCCTTAGCAACCTGAAATACAAGGCGGACGTGGCGGCCAGCCACGCCAGCGTCATCCTGGTGCCCGAAGATTTTGAGGGCCATCCGGCGGCCGGGCAGGCTTTTATCCGGCTGGCCAAGCCCTCGCTGGCGTTGGCTCGCATTTGTCGGGAGATAGAGCGCCAACTTTGGCCCAAGCCCGCTGCCGGGGTGCATTCATCTGCTGTCCTCCACCCTGGGGCGCAAGTTGATGCTTCCGCCCACGTCGGTCCATTGTGCGTGATTGAGGCCGGGGCTCAAATTGGCGCGGGTACTGTGTTGCAGGGGCAGGTTTATGTCGGGCGGGAAGCGCGCATCGGCCCGGATTGCTGGCTGATGCCGAACACCGTGATTATGGAATATTGCCAGTTGGGCCGGCGGGTGCGTCTGCATGCGGGGGTCGTGGTTGGCTCCGACGGCTTCGGTTACGACACGAACAAGGGCATCCACGAAAAAGTCCCGCAAATCGGTCGCGTCACCATCGAAGACGACGTGGAAATCGGAGCGAACACGACCATCGACCGCGCGCGCTTTAGTGAGACGCGCATAGGCGAAGGTTCCAAAATCGACAATCTGGTGCAAATCGCCCACAATGTGGTCATCGGCAAGCATTGCCTCCTCGCCGCCCAAGTGGGCATTTCCGGCAGCACCACATTGGAGGATTATGTGGTCGTTGGCGGTCAGGCCGGCCTGACCGGCCACTTGCACATTGGCTCCCACACGATGATTGGCGCCCAAAGCGGCGTGACCCACGACCTGGACCCCAAAAGTTATGTGCGCGACAGCCCGGCGATGCCCTACATGATTGCGCAGAAAGTCCACGTCCTCAAATCACGCCTGCCGGATTTGTTCAAGCGGGTGGCTTCGATCGAGGAAACCATCCGGCACCTTGGCAGCGGGTAGCCAGATTCAGCGGAGATGCCCATGAGCCTGACGCACCGGAAATAACCATCACGGAATTAATTTTTTGACATTAATGGCGAATACTATCTTTTAGCTATGCCAGTTTGCCTGGAAGTTAGTCTGGCACAATATACCACCAACCTGGCAACCACGCTTAATTTCTTTTTTGGTGCAATTTCACTCGCGCAATGCAGTTGAGCTTGCCAATTAGGGGAAACCCTCTATTTTTTTGGAAACCTGTTTTCCATGTCCATTCGTCGCTACCTTGAGTTCATGCATCACCGACGGGTGCTGCTGCAGACTGCTTTCGTGGTGATTTTGACGGCGTTTTATTTCTGGTTTGTGCAAAATCAGGAGAGCTTGCTGGAGAACCAGGGGACGTGGATCGAAAATATCGAAAACTACATGCTGCAAGTCCGTCTGGATAAGCGCCCCCCGCTGGCCTCGCCGAACGACGTGGTGATCATCGCCGTTGATGAAGGCAGCTTTGATGCGGATCAAGAAATTCGCAGCAAAGAGAACAAGGATCCTGCGGTCCTTCGCACCAAAATACCCGAACTGGCCTATTTTGGCAACGCCTCGATGCAGTGGCCATTCGACAATAACTTATGGGCCAAGCTGACCGACCGGTTGTTGGGCGCCGGGGCCAATTTTCTGTCGTATGGTTTTGTATTTAATAAAAATCCCCCGGGTGGCGAGGCCGGCGATGCCGCTTTAGCCGCGGAATTTTCCCAGCACGCCAAGCAGGTGGCCATTGCCTCTTTAATCGGGGGGGGCAAGGAGGGTAAGCGCGAGTTGCTGGCCATGCCGGATCTCGAATTTTTACCGAAAATCGGCGGTATCGATATCGTCGGTCTTGCCAATCAACGCGTGGACCCCGACGGGATGGTCCGGCGCATCCTCCATCTGCGCAATATCGGGCCGGCCACGCGCGAAGTCTGGGTCGGCACCAGCGACAAGGCTTCGCGCATCCAAAGCCGGTATGAATACTCCCTCAGCTGGCTGGCGGCCAAAAAAATTGGAGAGGCCAAAAATGCCGGGATAGCCAAAAATATGGAGTATGAGGACCCTTACCAGCCCACGCTGTTAAATTACTACTACTCGATTAACGACCCCATCAAAACCATCCCTTTGTGGGATTTGCTGGTCAATTGGGACACCACTTACGACCATGGCGAATATTTCAAAAACAAAACAATTTTTATCGGGCCCACGGCGGACGTGCGTTTTCAAAAATTCATTTACGACACCCCGGCGGGTTTTCAACCCGCGGTGCAAATCCAGGCGACGGCGTTTGCCAATCTGCGGGACGGAGTTTCGCTGCGCCCGGCGTCGGATTTGGTGGTGCTCATCCTGGTGCTGGGCTTGGGGGCCATGGCGCTGATGGTCTCGCTGTGGATGCGGGCCGTGCTGCTCAAACTGTTTTTGTTTTTTGCCCTGGGCGGCATCTTTTTTGAGGCCACGCAGCATATTTTCAACGCTTACAACGTAATCACGCCCGTGGCTGGCGCCGCCATCATCCTGCTCGGGTGTGGCGCCTTTGGCACACTCTACGACTACTTGCTTGAGCAATACGAACGCCAGCGCACCCTGGACACGTTTGAAAGCATGGTTTCGCCCGGGGTCGCCGGTCTGGTGCTCAGCCACCGTGGCGACCTCGAAAAACGCCTTGGCGGCCAGCGGCAGGAGGTCGTCGTCCTGTTTGGCGACATCCGCAACTTCACCAAAATGAGCGAGCGACTTGAGCCCGAGACGTTAGTGACCCAATTGAATGAATACCTCGAGAGCATGGTGGGCATCATTCAGGACGAGGGCGGCACCCTGCAAAAGTACATCGGAGACGCCGTCATGGCCGCCTGGGGCGACGTGCGCGTGCAGCCGCCCGCGGACGGTGCGCATCATGCGGTAGAGGCCGCCTTGCGCATGCAAGCCGCTCTGACGCGGTTGAACGAACAGTGGAAGACCGTGCCCAACCGCGAGCAGTTGAAGCTGGGCATTGGCCTCAATCACGGCAAGGGGATCGTCGGACGCATCGGCCATCCCCGTCGGATGGAATTTACCGTGCTGGGTGACGCCGTCAACCTGGCAGCGCGCCTGGAAAGCGCCACCAAGCAGTACCGCCAAACCATCCTTGTCGGGGAATCCATTTACGAAATGACGAAGGACCGGTTTCTCTACCGCTTTGTGGACAAACTGGTTGTGCAGGGCAAGACCACTTCCGTGCGCGTGTATGCCCCGCTGGCCATTCGCAATGGCGAGGCCGAGCCGGTCGGCCTCAGTGAATATAACGCGGCTTTGGAAAAATACTACGCGCGCGAATTCGCCGCCGCGACGGAGGCGTTCCTGCTGGCCAAGGCCAAATTTGGCGACAGTGACTTCCTGTGCGACAATTTTCTCGCGCGCTGCAATTATTACTATCGTTATGAGCCGCCACCGGAGGATTGGGACGGCACCTGGCAGCTCACGGAGAAGTAGGGTTTCTACGTACTAAAGAATCCTTGTTGGCCAAGCCATTCATGGATTAGTTTGGCTAAAGACGAAGCTGAGCGGCGTTGGCAGTTCGAGGCGGCAGGTCGGAACCCACCGTTAGGTTTGCGGGTCTAACCTATTATTGCCCCTGCCATGAGGAAAACGCTGGCCATATTTTTAGCCCTTGGTTTGCTGTCCCCGCTCGGGGCGCAAGTGGTTTCGCCAAACCCTGCGGTCTACACGCCCGAGCAACTGGATGAGTTGGTGGCGCCCATCGCGCTGTATCCCGACCCGCTGGTCGCGCTCATTTTGCCCGCGGCAACGGCGCCAGGCGACATTGTGCTGGCTGAACGCTATTTTGAGGCTAATGGCGATCCCAACCAAGTGGACAACCAGCAATGGGATCCCAGCGTCAGGGCACTCGCGCACTACCCCGACGTCATCAAATGGATGAACGACAATCTCGATTGGACCACCACGCTCGGCCGGGTCTTCCTCTTGGAGCCAACGCCGGTGATGGAATCCATCCAGCAATTGCGCGCGCAGGCCCGCGCCAACGGATCGCTGGTGGACACGCCGCAGCAAACCGTGGTCCTTGACGGCAGCGACATTGAAATAGTCCCGACCCAGCCAGACACAATCTTTGTACCCGAGTACGACCCTGACTCAGTGTTTATCGCGCAATCGGTGCCTTATACGTCGCCCATCATTATTTTTGGTCCTCCTTACGCGGTCGGACCCTGGTTGGATTACGAATGCGATTGGGGTCAATTTGGCGTGTGGATTACGGTCTGGCGCCCAGGCTGGGATTATCTGCGCGATTGGCGGCGACCACACGGCGCGGAGAACCGTGGAAATTATTGGCGACCAGATCCTGCGCGCCAGCGCGCGGCAAGGAATGCCGCGCCACATTCCTTCACTTCACCACCCCGCCCGCAGCCCATGGTGGGTGCGCCGAGGGCGTCGTCGCGCCCCAATCAAGGCCTACGCCCTGCATTTGGTGGAGGTTCAACCCGGCCGGATACCACAGGCTGGAGGACGGATGCCCAGGGACATCTCGCGGTCACCCCAGCCGCGCGACCGACAGGACCCCAAGTGATTCTTTCCGGCACCTCGGTAGTCAACCGGCCTGCACCCGCGGCTCCTCCCCTGGTCAATCGCCCGCCACCCATGGTCAACCACCCTGCGCCGACACCCTCGCCTCCTGTCAATTACCCGACCTCTCCGTTCCCGGCAGGCGTGGCGCGTCCGGTTGCACCCAACCCGGGACCTTCACCCACCAATTACCCCGTTTCCCCGCTTCCGGCGGGTGTAGCGCGCCCAGTAACCGCCCTCCCAGCGCCTGCGCCCAGCTCGTTGTTCGGCGGATACAGCCGCGGCACCGAGGCCCGGGATTACAGCAACCGCGGCCAAGCCAGCCTCCAAGCCGCCCG
>CAZCMU010000041.1:0-5014 GCA_964499725.1 uncultured Opitutales bacterium | reverse complement strand
CCCGCCGCACCGGCCCCGCGTCCCGCGCCCACTGCGCCGCCACCACGCTCCGAGCCATCGTCGCCGGGTGGCAATAACGCAGATCAGCGCAAGCACTAGCAAACTGTCCAACCTCATGAATTTTTTTACGTCAACTTTCCGCAGGCTCTTTCCGGTCGCAACTGGATTAGTCTTGGCGGCGTGCGCGCAAATGCCTTCGGCCAGTTCAACGACTGGGTCGTCACAATTGACAGATGGAGTGGCTGCGGCGATATCAGAACCAGCGCTTTCACCGGCGCCGGCACCTGGGCAAAACGTTTATGCTTCATCGGCGGAGGCCACCAAGGCTTTGCTCGCCGCCGCACAAGCCAAAGACCAGACGGTTCTACACGGAATCTTTGGTCCTGGCGTTGATGAATTGCTTTCCGGTGACGCCACGCAGGACGCGGTCGAACGCGCTAATTTTTCGAAAGAGCTCGCGGAATTTTGCAATCCGGTGAGTGTGGATGAGAACAAGGTAGTTCTCTACATTGGCGTGGAAAATTGGCCGCTGCCCATCCCGCTCGTGCGCGTAAATGGCCAATGGTTTTTTGACACCGCCGCCGGCAAGGAAGAAATTCTCAATCGCCGTATTGGGAAGGACGAGTTGACGGCCATTGGTGTTTGCGAGACCTACGTTTCGGCCCAGCACCAATACGCCCTGGATGATCACGACGGCAATGGCGTGCTCAACTATGCCCAGCGCCTCAACAGCACCCCCGGCCATCGCGATGGCCTGTATTGGGATCCGGTTGAAGGCGAAGACTTGAGTCCCTTTGGTCCCCTTGTCGCCAATGCCCACGAGGAAGGTTATGACGCCGACAAGCCCGTTGGCCGCACCGAAGCGTTCCACGGGTATCTTTTCAAAATTCTCAAGGAACAGGGCCCGGCCGCCGCCGGCGGCCAGTACAGCTATGTCATCAATGGCAATATGGTGGCGGGCTTCGCGCTAGTGGCCTACCCCGCGCATTGGGGCGATTCGGGCATCATGACGTTTATGGTCAATCAAAACGGCAAAGTCTATCAAAGCAATTTGGGGCCGGACAGTGCCAAGGTGGCCGCTGCGCTTATTGCCTTCAACCCGGACAAAAACTGGGTGGTGGTTGAAGGCGATGGTTTGCCGCAACCCGTGGAACCTGTCGAACCGCCTGGCAACTAATTGCCATGGAGAAGTCGCGGGGCGTCACTCAATTGTTGCCTTTTGGGCGCGGGTGCGCCAGCAATGGAGGCCCACGCTCCCGCATGAACGGCTCCTCCCTCAAAATCTTTACCGGTAATTCCAATCCCGTCCTGGCGAAGGCGATTTGCGCGAGTATCGGCGCGCCGCTCGGCCAGGCCACCGTGACGGCCTTTCCCGATGGCGAGACGTTCGTGAAAATTGACGAAAATATCCGCGGCGCGGACGTTTTCATCATCCAGTCCACGAGCAGCCCGGCCAACCACCACATCATGGAGCTGTTCATCATGATTGACGCGGCCCGGCGCGCCTCGGCCCAGCGCATCACCGCCGTGCTCCCCTTTTACGGTTACGCCCGCCAGGACCGCAAGGACCAGCCTCGCGTGCCCATCACCGCCAAGCTTGTCGCCAATCTCCTCGTCGCCGCCGGCGCCACCCGCGTGCTGACGATGGACTTGCACGCGCAGCAAATCCAGGGCTTTTTCGACATCCCGGTGGACCATCTTTACGCCTCGCCGGTGTTTTTCGATTATCTCAAGAACCACAAGAAGCTGGAGAAGCTCATCATCATCTCGCCGGATGTCGGCGGGATGAAGATGGCCGCCGCCTATGCCGATATGCTTGGGGCTCCGCTCGGCTACGTCGCCAAGCGCCGGGTGTCTTCGACTCATGTGGAGGCCGTCAACCTCGTCGGTGAAGTTGAGGGCATGGACGTGTTGATGATTGACGACATGACGGAGACCGCCGGCACTTTAACCGCGGCGGCCAAATTACTCAAAGAACGCGGCGCGGCCACCGTTCGCGCCGCCGTCACGCACGGCGTACTCAACGAGCACGGTTTCGAGCGCCTGAAAAACGGCCCGCTCGACGAACTGATTACCACCGACACGACGCCCATAGACACCCGCGGTTTGCCCATCACGGTGTTGTCGGTTGCGCCGCTCCTCGGCCAGGCCATCTCGCGCATCCACGGCAACGAGTCGGTGACTGGCTTGTTTCAAATCAAGGGATTCTAGCCGGCCCTGCGCCGCCGTCCATGAACGACAAAGAGTTTTTGCAACAATTTGAAGCGGCGGTTATCCCGGCGAGCCAATGGCATCACCGGGAACACATCAGGGTCGCGTACCTTTACCTCTCCCGCTACCAGCAAAGCATCGCCATCGAGAAAATTATTTCCGGTATCAAAGCCCTCAATACCGCGCAAAAAGTGCCGGAAGCCCTCGACCGCGGTTATCACGACACGATCACGCAGGCCTGGATCCGGCTGGTGCAATGCACGCTGGATGAATTTGGCCCGGCGGAAAGCGCCGACGCGTTTATGGACAAGCACACGCAACTTTTGTCCAAGCGCGCGCTGTTGTTTTTTTATTCCCGCGCCCGCATCATGTCTGCCGAGGCCAAGGCCGGGTTTATTGAGCCGGACCTGGCTCCATTACCAAGGAGCGCCATTCGGGGTGCTTGACTTTCGCTCGATGTATAGTCATGTCTATACATTATGAAAGCAGCCAGATCTACGGCCCAACTCTTTAAAAACGGCGGCTCGCAGGCCATCCGCCTGCCCAAGCAATTTCGCTTTCCCGGCAAGACCGTGACCCTCCTGCAAACCAAGGGCGGTGTGCTTATTAAATCCACGACGGATAAGAACCGCAGATTACTAGACGCGGCGCGAGCTTATGAAGCCTTATTGAGTGGCCATCCGGAAGAGCGGGCCGCAATGGACATGTGGGAATCGGCTCCACTTGGAGAGTAGTTCATTTGCTCGGCCATGAAGCGCGGCACAGTCATCTGGGTGGATCTGAGCGATGCTTCCCCGCCGGAGATGGGCAAAGTCCGTCCCGGCATCATCGTTTCCAACTCGGAGCAAAACGCCATCCTTAGCACCGTCGTAGTCGTCCCGACCTCCAGTTTGGCTCCAGAAATCCTGCCACTTCGTCTAGCAGTAGGCAAGTTTGCCGGACAAGACAGTTTTGCCATTATTCCCGGCATCCGACAGGTGCGCAAAAGCCGATTGCGTAACACGCTTGGGACGCTTACGGCAGCCAAGCTCGCCCGGCTCGATGAAAGCTTGCGTGTTTATCTTCTATAGCCAACGCCTTGAGTTGCATTCTAAAGTCTCAGGTGTGGCTTTCGGCCAGACTTTTGATTCCCTTTGCGTGTATAAACATCGCCACTCCGCGGTCGCGGCGCGCGCCGATTTTTTTGTAAAAGGCGATGGCGCTCCGATTGTCCGGCGCCAGCAGCCAGCTAATATGGGCTGAGCCTTCCTGTATCGCCAATTTTGCCACTTCAGCCATCAAGGCCCGGCCCACCTGTTTTCGCCGCCAGCCCGGTTCGACGTACAAATCCGCAATCCAACGAAACGTCGCCCCGCTTTGCATATCCAGCGATTTCGTCGCAAGCACATGGCCAATCAACTGGCCGCGTGTTTCAGCCACGAATGCGACGGCCAGGGCCTGCCGCCCCAGCAGAAATTTTTTTAGCGATTTTTTGGTTATACCGGGCGGCGGCAAGCCTTCATACGCGCTGACCGCGGCGGTCATGCCCAGAATTTGCCCAAGGTCTTTGGCTGTGGCGCGACGAACCT
This sequence comes from uncultured Opitutales bacterium, assembly GCA_964499725.1. GTDB lineage: Bacteria > Verrucomicrobiota > Verrucomicrobiia > Opitutales > JABDGR01 > JABDGR01. Next base: position 1,235 of record CAZCMU010000041.1, on the reverse strand, counting down.
GCCAAGGAGCCATTGCTTTCACATCTTCGCCGTTGCCGCCGCTGCCGGATTGGCCGCCTTATACGCCGCCCATTCGTCAGTGATGCGCTTCGTTTCTTCGGGAGTGGCCTTGGCGACTTCGACTTCGTAAACGTGCAGCGCGCCTTCCATGTTCGAGCGGAAGGTTATCCACTTATCATCCGGGGTGAAAGTGCTGTTGGGTTCCACGCGGCTGGGCTCGCCGTTGCCGTAGTCATGCTTCCGCAAATCGGCCAGTTTTTCTTCCTTGAGCTTGCCCACCTTCACCTTTTCGCCGTTGACGTCCATCGTCGTGTATTCGCCAGTGGGCGTGAAAAGATAAATCCACTGGCCGTTTTGCGGCGGATCCAGCTTTTGGTTTTTGGCATCGCGGTTGGCGACGCTGTTCGGCCCGCCGCCGTCGCCCAAAAACATTTTTCCATCCCATGACACATAATAATGCACGGACCATTGGACGCGCTCAATCGGGTAGCGGATGTGCTCCCCGGTCTTGACATTCGCGCCGCCGATCCAGAACTGCACCGACTCCGGTGTTTGCAAATCGTAATAAACCCACTGGCCGTCGCGGCTGAAAAATTCGTGCCCGGCGATTTCATTGGGCATGGTGCGCACATGCATGAGTTTGAGGTCGGTGCCGTCGGCATGCATCGTCCAGATGCGTTCCATCTGGGCCCAGTTTCCTTCATGCGCGAACAGCATCAAGTTGGGATCGGTGGGTGAAGTTTCGAAATGGTTTAAATTGTCGTGGCTGAGGCCATCTTCACTCGGAAAAAACGATTTGGTTTCGCCCGTCACCAGATTGACGGTGTAGATCTGCTTGCCGCTGGCGGCGGGTGCGCCGCCCGCGCCCGGCGCCGGGGTCGCTGGAGCCCCGCCGCGGCCTCCGCCGATGTTGCGAATACCCATGATCACCTGGTCATCCGGCGTAATGCCGCCTACGGTCGCACCCTGGGGCAGCACGGCCACTTGTTTCCAAGCGTGCGTCTCCATGTTCATGGCGATGACCGCGTTTTGCCCGTTTATCGTCTGGTTGTAATACACCACCGGCTCTTTGCGGCTGACTTCGATGCCGTTGCTCATGCTCATGGATAACGCATGGAAGCCCGGCACCAGCACGTCAATTTTGTGCGTCTGCAAATCCACGGTGGACATGCCTTCCGGCGTGAAGATGAGCAGCTTTTTCCCATCCGGCGTGTAGCCGTTTTGGTGGAAATACA
>CAZCMU010000040.1:0-15153 GCA_964499725.1 uncultured Opitutales bacterium | reverse complement strand
TTTTGGGGCTGAGGTTGAGCTGTTGGGCGATGTCGCGCGTGTTTTTACCCTGGCCGATGAGTTGAAAAACCTGGAATTCACGATCGGTGAGCTTTTCAATCGGAGAATTGGAACCGCGTGGTCGCCGCGTGGTCATTGCCTCAAAGAGGTGGGCCGACATGCGTTCACTGACATATACCTGCCCGCTAAGGACGTGGCGGATGGCCATGAGGAGTTTTTCTCCGCCGGCCTCTTTCATCAGATAGCCGCGGGCGCCGGCGCGCAGTGCCCGCTCGGCGTAAAGCATTTCATCGTGCATGGAAACCACCAGCGCCGGCAGCCCCGGATGCATCACTTGCAGGTCTTTAATAAACTCCAGGCCGCCGCGACCAGGCATCGTCAGATCGGTGACGACGATATCCGGGCGGCATTGTGGAATAGACTGCAAAGCCTTGCCGGGATCCTCCGCCTCGCCGCAGACTTCCAAGTCAAATTGTTTGTTAATGAGCATCGCCAACCCGACGCGCATCATGGGGTGGTCATCCACCAGCATGATTTTTTTCTTGGCCGGACCCAAGGATGAGGCGGCGGGAGGCGTCCGTTTGGCTTTGGACTTCATGGAGTTTTGCGTAGAATGCAGGTTATAGAGGTGCCTTGGCCGGACTCGCCCGCGATGCCAAGTTTGGCGCCAATCAAGTCTGCCCGATATCGCATGACGCGCAAGCCCATGCCGTCGTGATTGAGCGCCGGGTGGGAAAACCCGCAGCCATCGTCGCGCACGGTCAAAACCATCTGCAACTTGTTCTGGGTCAGCGAAACACGTATTTTTTTCGTCTTGCTGTGCTTGAGGGCATTATTCACCGCCTCTTGGGCGATGCGGTAAAGGTGGGTGGCCACTGTGGCGTCGGCGACTTGCACCGGAGGTTCGCAGGTGAATTCACAGGCGATCTTGGTCATGGCCGTGGTGCCGTCGGCCAGCTCGCGCAGGGCGTTCATCAGCCCGCCGCCCTGCAAGGCCACGGGGGCCAAGCCGTGCGAAAGCAGCCGGGCCTGGTGAATGATTCCGCGGATTTGGCCGCCCAATGCCTTCAACGACTTGGCCAGTTTGGGCGCCGAGGCCGGAACTTCGCCGGCCAAGCCGGCGCTGAATAATTCCAACGCAGTCAACTGCTGGCCGAGGCCGTCGTGCAAATCATGACCCAGACGATTTAATTCACGGTCGCTAATTTCCAGGAGTTCCCGTTCCAGCCGCCGACGTTCGCGGTTCGCGTGCTCCAGTTGTTTTTTATTTTCGATTTGTTCGAGCGCCCGGCGGACGATGGTGGCGATCAATTCAATAAAGTGGGTGTCCTTGACGATGTAGTCCAGTGCGCCGCGCTTCATCATTTCCACCGCCGCGCGTTCATCACCCTGGCCGGTGATGACGAGGAACGGCAGACTGCGCCCGGCGCCCACCAGACTTTGGACAAATTCCGCGCCCTGGGCGTCCTGTAGCTTCAAGTCCAGCAGCATCAAATCCGCCTGATTTTTCGCCAGCCAGGCAAAGGCAGCCTCACCCGACAAGGCGACCGCCGTGGCAAAACCTTCGCGCTTCAGGGCGCGCTCCAACAAGTGGGCCAACCCGGGGTCGTCATCCACAATCAGGATGCGGACGGAGGCCTTGGTCGTTGAGGTGGCGGGAGAGGCAGACATGACCGGGGCCCGGACTCACTTTTGGCCGTTGACTTCGGGAATTTGCACCAAGCTGATAAAGAGGCCGAGCTGCTTGACTGCTTCGGCGAATTTGTCGTAGTCCACGGGCTTGACGATGTAGCTGTTGCAGCCAAATCGGTGGCAGCGCGCGACCTCGCGCGGGTCGTCCGTGGTGGTGAGCATGCAGACGGGGATTTTACAAAGCTCCTTGTCGCCCTTCAGTTTCTTCAGCACCTCAACCCCATCAACCTTGGGCATACGAATATCCAGCAACAACAGATAGGGCGTGTGGGAGACGCGGTGCCGCCCCTTGCCTCGGCATAGGAGAAAATCGAGCACATCCTGGCCGTTCTCAAAGCGAATGACCTTGTTGTGCAGACCTCCGCGAATGAGGTTTTTTTCGATCAAGCGAGCATGACCTGAATCGTCATCGGCAATGATGATTTCCACCTCTTTCGCCATAGAATTCTCACTCAATGCCAAGGGGGCGGCGATGGCAAGGACACAATAAACCTGCTGCCCCGGCCGGCTGCTGACTCCACTTGAATTTTGCCGTTGTGGCGCTCCAGTATCTTTTGCGCAATGGACAAACCCAGCCCCTCGCCGACCGTGTCGGACGGGTTCAGTCGGTGGAAAATTTCAAAGACTTTGGCCTGATGCTCCGGCGCGATGCCGATACCGTTGTCCTCGACGGTATAAATGGCATAATTGCCCTCCACCCGGCCGGTGACGTGAATTCGGCAGAGTCGCCGGGCGTCCCGAAACTTGAGCGCATTGTCGAGCAGGTTGGTGAAAACCTGGTTAATCTGCATGGCGTCGCCCAAGCAGGGGGGCAACTTTTCCACCTGCAACCAGGCGCCCACTTCCTTCAATTGAAATTCCATCGCCTGGCTGATGCTCTTAAGCATTTCATTCATATCCAGCGGTTCGATTGCCAGCGCGGCGCGACCGAGTCGGGAGAATCGCAGAAACCCCGCCAGCAGGGACTCCATTTTGGCGACGCCGGCCTGAATGTAGGACAACGCCTCCGGCACGTCCTGTTCCAGCAGGTCCAACAACTCCTGCTTGTCCACCGTTTTCGATTTGGACTTCGCCAGCCTCGCCTTGACCCGGTCGTAGGCCCCGGCCAATTCGCGGCTGAAGCCGTGGACGTTGACCAGCGGCGAGCGCAGGTCGTGGGACGCGACATAAACTACGGTTTCAAGTTCCTTGTTTTTTTCCACCAGTTCCTGCGCCATCTGAACCAGCCGCTCCTCGGTTTTCTTGCGCTCAGTAATATCCGTTCGGATGGCCACGTACTGCGTCGGTTTGCCGGCTGCGTTGAGAAAAGGGTAAATCGTCGTGTCCACCCAGTAATAAGTGCCGTCCTTGGCGCGGTTCATGATTTCCCCGCGCCAGACCTCCCCATGCGCGATGGTTTTCCATAAGTTGCGGAAAAATTCCTTGGGGTGGTGACGAGAGTTGATGATGCGGTGGTTCCGGCCCAGCAGCTCTTTGCGGGAATATTTTGAAATCTCGCAAAACTTGTCATTGACGTAGGTGATGTCGCCCTGGGCGTTGGTGATGGCCACAATGGAGTGGGCGTCGAGGGCGGCCTTGATGTCGCGCAATTCCTTGAGCGCGTCCCGCATCTGCTGTTCGTCCGGCGTCGCCGGACTGGACCGGGCACGCAGCGTCCGGAGCTCTTTAATTAATTCCGCTTTCGTCATGCCCGGGAGGTCGCTCATGGATTAAATATAAGCCAACTGATATTTTCAATACGAGCAAAAGCGAGGGATAATTTCTAAAGATTTGCCTTAGTGAAGTGCAGGCGCGCTCCCAATTACACAACTTGAAGGATTCCGATATACTGCGGGTGTATGAAGCGCCGGATCGGAGAAACGGATCACTGCACTCGCTGCCTGAAAGAGGCGCGCGAGTGTTGTCATCGAATCAAGGATGCGGGCGCTCAGATAAAATCCAAAATGACCACCCGTGGCGAGCCGGCGACCGCGGGCAAACATCCACCCGCCCATCCGCCGGAGCCATGAAGAATACCTAATGCTCCATCAGAATCCATCCACGGCCGTGACCGTGATGTTGTATTTGCCATTTGCGGCGCGTTACGCACGCGGGCACGAAAACTTCCAAGTTCCCGGTTGCGTTCAATCCTGAACTCCAGCCCGGAATAAGGAGGGGCCAGTGGAGGCGGCGCCTTGCCGGCGCTTGGCGCCGTCCTCCACTCGGCCTGTGCGGCACCGGGAACCTCCCTCGATAAGCGCAAGTCCTTCGTACTTCAAATTTTCCCATGCAAGTCCTCTTCCTTACCATGTTCCTCAGCATGATGCTCGCTGGCATGTTCGCGTGGCTGTTTCTGCGCGATTGGCGTACCCACCCTTTTTCCAGCGCCGAGCGCGCATCCCTCCTCCCGCTGGAGGAGGAAACGCCGATATCTGCGCGCCCACGGCCTGCGGCCACGCACCACCCCAAGGCCTAAATTCCCGTCCTTTTATCATCATGAACGACTCCACTCAGTCAGCCCCCGTCGGCGCCGGTCAGACGACCATTGAATTCGACGACGGCATTGTGCGCTGGTTCATGTGCGCGTCCATTTTCTGGTCCATCATTGCCATGGCAGTGGGCGTGCTTATCGCCACGCAGCTTAATTTTTGGCAGGCTAATTTTAACACCGCCTACCTGACCTTTGGCCGCATTCGCCCGCTGCATACCAACGCGGCCATCTTCGCGTTTGTGGGCAATATGATCTTCGCCGGGGTCTACTACTCAACGCAGCGGCTGTGCAAATGCCGGCTCGCCTCCACCACACTGTCGTGGATTCACTTTTGGGGCTGGCAGCTTATTATTGTTGGGGCGGCCATCACCTTGCCGCTGGGACTGACGCGCGGCAAGGAATACGCGGAACTCATCTGGCCCATCAACATCGCCGTCGCCGTCATTTGGATTATTTTTGGGATAAACTTTTTCTGGACACTGGCGCGTCGCAATGAAGCGACACTCTATGTGGCGCTCTGGTTCTATATCGCGACCATCATCACGGTGGCGATGCTTTACGTTATCAACCACCTCTCTTTGCCGTCGAGCCTGCTGCACAGCTACCCCGTTTTTGGCGGGGTGCAGGACGCCCTGGTCGAATGGTGGTATGGGCATAACGCGGTGGCGTTCTTTTTGACCACGCCCGTGCTGGGCATCATGTATTATTTTCTGCCCAAGGCGGCGGAGCGCCCGGTGTATTCCTACCGCCTCAGCGTCATCCATTTTTGGTCGCTGGTCTTTGTTTACATCTGGGCCGGACCGCACCATTTGCTCAATTCCGCCCTGCCGGCGTGGCTGCAAACGCTGGGGATGATCTTCAGCCTCATGCTGTGGGCGCCAAGCTGGGGCGGCATGTTGAACGGCTTGCTCACCTTGCGTGGCGGCTGGGATAAACTCCGCACGGATCCGGTCATTAAATTCTTTGCCGCCGGCGTTACTTTCTATGGCATGTCCACCTTCGAAGGGCCGTTGCTGGCCATTCCATCCGTCAATGCGCTCGCGCATTACACGGACTGGATTATCGCCCATGTTCATGGCGGCACCCTCGGCTGGAATGGCTTCATGGCGGCGGGCATGTTCTACTGGCTGGCGCCGCGCCTGTGGAACACCAAGCTTTATTCCACCAGTCTGGCCAACCTGCACTTCTGGATCGGGATGGTCGGGGTGTTGCTCTATGTTGGGTCCATGTGGGTGAGCGGCATTACGCAGGGTTTGATGCTCAACCAGCTCACCCCCGACGGCTTGGCGCTGAAAAACCAGTTTCTCGAAACGGTGCAGGCCATCCACCCGATGCTCGCCACGCGCATGATTGGCGGAACACTCTACCTCGGCGGGTTCTTCTTGTTGGTCTACAATATCTGGCGCACGGCCCGGTCCGGCCAGCCGGTTAACGGCACCATTCAAATTCCCGCGGTTGTGGCGGTGGAACGCCTCAGCTTTGGCCGGACGTTCCTCAACCCGCCGGTGGTTTACTGCTTTGCCATCGTTGTCAGCTTTGTGCTCTGGCTGCTCGGCGGCGGCTTCTGGAGCATTGCCGGGTTGGTCAGCCTTACTCTCTGGGGCGCCCTGGCGATCGTGCACTTTGAACTATCCGGTGCGACGTGGACCCAGTGGTACGACAAGCTGTTGCGGAGTTCGCTGTCGTTTGGCGTGCTCACCTTCATCGCCGTGGCCATCGGTGGCACCATTGAAATACTGCCTACCGTCACGCTCGACACCGGCAAGAATCTCGAAGGCCGGGTTGAGACGCCCTTTACGCCACTCGAACTGGCCGGGCGCGACATCTACATCCGTGAGGGCTGTTATTTGTGCCATTCGCAAATGATCCGCACCCTGCTGCCTGACGTGATGCGCTACGGCGATTATTCGCGCCTCGGCGAAAGCATCTACGACCACCCGTTTCAGTGGGGCTCAAAGCGCAATGGACCGGACCTGGCCCGGGAGGGCGGCGTGCGACCCGATGACTGGCATTTCCTCCATCTCGCCGACCCGCGCTCGACCTCCCCCGGTTCCATTATGCCACGCTATTCCTGGTTGTATAATGACGACACCGACTACGCTTCGCTCCCAGCCAAAATCAATGCCCTGCGCTACCTTGGCGTTCCTTATCCCCTGACCCTCACGCCGGAAGAGATTGACCGGCAAGCCAAGGAGCAAGCCCAAGGCATTGCCGACGAACTCAAAAAGCCCGGGAAAGACCTCTATACGGATCCAGACCGGGAAATTGTGGCTGTCATCGCATACCTCCAACGTCTGGGCAAAAACGTTCAGGATCAGACCACCAGCGTGGCGGAAGCCCCCGTAACAGCGAAACCTTAAACTCAGACATTCATGCTTACTCACCTCAATTACGAAGACTGGCTGGATTGGGTTCCGGCCATCGCGTTTGCGCTTGTTTTTGGCGTGTTCGCATTTTCCGCCTTGCGTCTATGGCGGATGGATGCCCGGCAAGCCGACCGCGCAGCCCGCTTGCCGCTCGAGGACGATGCGCCCCAGCCTCCGGCCGAACATACCCGCTAACTAATTCCTGACCATGAGCCCTCCCAGTAAACCTAACCGTGATGAAGTGGTGCTGCGCGAACATACCTACGACGGCATCCAGGAATTCGACCAACGGCTGCCGAATTGGTGGCTGTACACCTTGTTTGGCGCCATCGCCTTTGGGATGTTCGCCTGGTTGTTTTTCACTACCGATAACGGCGCGGAGGCTGGCACCCGCCGGCTCGCGGGCCAATTGGACTCTCTCGACGCCAAACGCTTCGCCGCCATCAAAGATCTGGATGATAAAACACTCTGGGCGATGTCGCGCAACCAAAGCATTGTCGCGCAGGGCGACAAGGTTTTTCATAGCATCTGTTATACCTGCCATGGCGCAAATTTAGAGGGCGGCATCGGTTTCCGCCTCAGCGACAATCTCTGGGTCCACGGCACCAAGCCGATGGAAATTTTTGGTGTGGTTACTCGTGGCGTGCCCGGCACGGGGATGCAAAGTTGGAATACCCAGCTCGGTCCCGCAAAAATCACCCAGGTCGTGGCGTTCGTGCTCAGCAAACAGGACCCGAACAATATGATTCTCATCCCGCGCGATCAAGAGCCGACGCTTCAGCACAAACCCGCGCCCACGCAACCGTAAGCTGACTGCCATGGCCTTTTCCCTCCCCAGCCGCGATGTCGTCACGACCATCAACCAGGATGGCTCGCGTAACTTTCTGCACCCGGCTGACGTGCAGGGTAGATTCACCGAGGCGCGGCGGCTGGTCGCCGTGCTTATTCTCGGCGCATATATCCTGCTGCCCTGGATCAAAATCAATGGCTACCCGGCCGTGTTCCTGGATGTTGCCGAGCGGCGCTTCCACTTATTTGGGCTGACCTTTGCGCCCCAAGATCTGTGGTTGATGTTTTTTTTCATTACGGGCCTGGGCTTTGCCCTGTTTTTCGTGACCGCGTTGCTCGGTCGCTTGTGGTGCGGCTGGGCCTGCCCCCAGACAATTTTGCTTGAGCATGTGTACCGTCGCGTCGAGCGTTGGATTGAAGGCTCTGCGCCCCAGCAACGCCAGCTTGACTCCCTCTCATGGGCTGCCCCGAAAAAACTCCTTCGTCGCGGTGCAAAAGTGATGGTTTTTGCCTTTCTCTCCGCCATTCTTGCCCACCTCTTCCTCGCCTATGTCGTCTCCCTGCCCCAGCTTTATAGCTGGATGCGTGATGACCCGGCGCAACACTGGAGCGCATTTGTATTTGTGGCGGCGTTGACCGGCTTGCTCTATTTCAACTTTGCTTGGTTTCGGGAGCAGTTCTGCCTGATTTTATGCCCCTATGGTCGCATTCAGTCGGCGTTAACGGATGACGACACGCTGGTCATCGGTTACGACACCCGGCGCGGCGAACCACGCGGTAAAGCCACCGACCCAAAAGCGGGCGCTTGCGTGAATTGCCTGCGTTGTGTGCAAGTCTGCCCGACCGGCATTGATATCCGACAGGGATTCCAAATTGAATGCATTGGGTGCGCGGGCTGCATTGACGCCTGCAATGAGGTGATGGATAAACTCGGGCGTCCGCGCGGCTTGGTCCGCTACGATTCGCTTAATGGCCTGAATGGCAAGCGTCGCCGGGTGCTGCGCCCGCGCATGTATCTTTATACCGCGCTGCTGCTCATTGGCGCCGCAGCGGCGCTGCTTAGCTTTTCCACACTGCGGCCGGTGGATGCCTCGATTGTTCGCATGGGTGGGCGGCCCTATTTCATCACCGTCGACACAGTGCGTAACCAGTTCAATCTCCGCCTGATTAACAAACACGATGCTCCGCTGTCGCTGCACTTTGGCCTGGAAGGTGCGCCAACGGGATTACGGCTGGTCGGCACCAGCGATACCGTGGTGTTACCTCCGGACGAAGAGATCGTATTGCCCATGGTGTTGCAGCAAAGCCGGGGTGTCTATGGCGGACCGGCCAAGGTCACTCTGCGCGTTTCGAGCACGGATAAATCTTTCACGCTGCCACTGCGTGTGGAATTTTTGGGGCCGGACACCCGGCTGTTGCGTGAGGACACCGCTACTAATTCCGCGCCATGAATACTGCACCCGCATCCAGGAATCCGCTGGTTCGCTGGCCTTGGTTGTGGTTCGCCGCCGCCCTGGTTGTGTTTCTGGCCGCCTGGACCGCTTTTTTTATCATCGCCGCGAAAAACCCGGCCCGGGATGTGCGTGACGAAAAAATCCCCGGGTCGCGTTCAATTCCATAGCCGACCCACCCGTTCCTCCATGTTTTCCCCGGCCTCCATAGACGGTGTAGCGGCAGCCTTTTTCATCGGGCTGGCCACCAGCCCGCATTGCGCACTGATGTGTGGACCACTCGGGTGCGCGGTGCTCACGGCGGGACGGCCTCAAGCCGCGACACTAATCGCCATGTCCGCTTACCAAGGGGCTCGCTTGGCGGCCTACACCGCCGTTGGCGCGCTGGCTGGCGGCATCGGCACAATGACGGAAAAAGCTTTTTCCTGGCCGCTGGCGCGGGCGCTGCCTTGGGTGCTGGTGGTGTTGCTTGTCGTGTTCGCATTGCGACTGGATCGTTGGCTGCCCAAGCCGCTTTGGCTGTCACGGTGGCACGGACAAATTATGTCCCGGGCTCGCAACACGCCCGCTCCCCTGCTTGGGGCATTACTGGGTGCCGCGACACCTTTACTCCCCTGTGGGCCGCTGTATGTGCTCTTTACCGTCAGTCTCTTTACCGGCTCCGCCGTACGTGGGGCAACTCTGGCCTTGGCGTTTGGTTTGGGCACCCTGCCATTACTTTGGTTTGTGCAAACCCGTTTGGCCCGCTGGCAGATTCGCTTTTCACCGGCACGACTGCGTGGGGCCCAAAGTGCAGTGGCTCTCGTCGCCGCTTGCATTGTTGCCTGGCGGGCCTTGGCGGTCAGCACCCACTGGCTGGAGGCGATATGTCACTAATCCTCGAACCGCCGCGCGATGCGAACAAAAAACGCCATCGCCAAAAAGCCGACGGCTGCCAGCACTGCGGTACCCCACTCGCCGCCGGGCAGTCAAAATTTTGCTGCGCGGGTTGTGAATACGTCCACAACCTGATTGGGCAAGCCGGCTGGGGGCGCTATTATGCCTTGAAGCCTGCGATTATTCCGCCGGTGGCACCTTCGATTTTACAGCCCTTGGATTTCTCCTGGATGCGCGCACGCCAAACGGACGCCGAGGCACACGCGAGTAACGGGGTGCCTGAATTGTCTGTTCAAATCCAGGGTCTCTACTGCGTGGCCTGTGTCTGGTTGGTGAATCAGATATTCGTCCGTCAACCCGGGGCCGTTCGCATTGAAGTGGATGCCCCGCGTGGACGCGCTCGCATTGCTTGGGAACCAGGAGTGGCTGATTTATGTTTACTGGCCGGAGAACTCCACCGTTTTGGCTACCAATTGGGCCCTCTTGACGCACAGCAGCCACTGCCAGCCAGCCGGGCACTGACCGGACGACTCGGGGTGTGCGGGGCCCTGGCGTTGAACAACATGCTTTTTACGCTGCCAGGCTATCTCGGTCTGGCGCGTAACAGTGAATGGACTGGTTTGTTTACGGCAATCACTGCCGCATGCGCCACGCTCAGCCTCATCGTTGGTGGAGGCTATTTCATGGGCCGTGCTTGGCGCGGCTTGCGCCTCGGCGTGCTTGATCTTGACCTGCCCATCGCGCTGGGAGTCACCGGCGCGTATTTCGGGTCGCTGGCAGGTTGGTTGTTTGGCCAGACGGAACTCGTCTATTTTGATTTCGTTTCGCTGTTCATGTTTCTGATGCTGGTGGGTCGCTGGACGCAGGAAGCCGCCATTGAGCGCAACCGCCATCGTTTGCTCAGCCTCAACCCGGTGCCCTCCACCGTTCGGCGGGCAGAATCGCCAACTGATTTAATCGCGCTCGAGTCACTCCAACCTGGCGACCGTTTTCTGATCGGTCCTGGCGAGCTTTTGCCGGTGGCAGCGCGAGTGCTCAACCAAGAAGCCACGCTAGGACTGGCCTGGATAACTGGCGAACCCGAACCACGCCGACTGCCGACCGGACGCCTCGCACCCGCCGGTGCCATCAACGCCGGACAGGCGGATTTGAAATTTGCGGCCCAAGAGCGCTGGGAATATTCGCTCCTTGCGCGATTAATGAAGGCGTGCACCGATGGCCGTCCCCGCGCCACGGGACTTGAACGTGTATTGAAAATATATCTCACAACTGTGCTGATGCTGGCATTTTTGGGCGGCCTGGCGTGGCTGGCGGCGGGGCAACCGATAACGGCCGCACAGGTGTCGCTTTCCCTACTGGTGGTGTCCTGTCCTTGCGTGCTTGGCCTGGCGTTGCCCATGGCGCATGAATTTGCCGTGGCTCAATTGCGCAGTGTTGGAGTGTTCGTGCGCGAGCCGCATTTGTGGTCGCGCCTCGCGCGGGTGCGCACGATTGTTTTTGATAAAACCGGCACGCTGACCCTGGAACACCCTGTATTGCAAAACACCGGGGCGCTCGTGGCACTTACCCCGGACGCGCGCCGCATTCTCTTTCACCTTGTTGAAAACAGCCTGCATCCGTTCAGCCGCGGTTTACGAGAGGCACTGTTGCGCCACCCCGACGCCCTGGTCCCGGAATTCGGCAAACTGGCGGTGCATGAAACACCAGGCTTGGGATTGAGCGTAGAAATTGGCTCTGTAACATGGTCACTGGGACGCTCTGGCTGGAAGCCTGGACCTCACGGATTAGTTGAATCCAATCCACTTGAATCAAATCGAGCTGCACCACGGGTTGAATTTCGGTGTGACGGGCGGTTGCTGGCCGGCTTTGACTTCGCAGAAAGTTTACGTCCCCACGCAGCAGATGAAGTAGCGGCCCTCCGAGCCGCAGGCTATGATCTGCACATTCTTAGCGGTGATCGGGCGGAAAACGTCCTGGCCGTGGCGGAGAAACTTGATTTTCCGTTAAAGCAGGCCCACGGTGGAATGTCGCCTGATGACAAAGCTGCTTGGATCCTGGCGCATCACCCTGAACGTGTGCTGATGCTGGGGGATGGGGCCAACGATGCCCTTGCTTTCGGCAAAGCAGCCGTGCGTGGCACCCCGGTGGCCGACCGTGTGGTGCTCAGTCAGGTGGCCGATTTTTTTCTCACTGGTCAAAGCCTCGACGGGGTGCGGCATCTGTTGTTGGTTGGCCGCCTACGCCAACGCGCCGCCCGCGCGGCCATTGCGTTTGCGCTCATCTACAATGTCTCAGTCGCCGTCATTTGCTTGATGGGAAAAATGAATCCCTTGCTCGCGGCAGTCTTGATGCCCGCGAGTTCACTGCTCTCGCTGGCCCTGGTCAGCTCATTTTTTTGCAGAGATGGCCGCAGATCGCTTACTGCTCTTAGTCCTTCGCAAACAATATAAACTGCGATTAATGAAGCTCTTCTGCTGTTGCTCTGAGTTGGTTTGAGTTTCGTCCATCCCGCCAGTTTTATACAAATAGCCGTTTTGCGCCCTGGCTTGCCCCTAAACCTATTTGACCGGTTTCATTTTACTGCCACGATGACGGCATGAATCGAATCTTGTGGCTGGTTCTTACCCTCGGCTTGAGCTTGGCCGGTTGCACGGCCAATCCAACCGCGAATAGCGCCGCAACTGACTCGCAGGAGGTCGCGGGTTCGAGTATTCTTCGTTCCCTTCGGGAGTAATGGTTTTCACGTACCGGCCATGTGGATCGTTATCACGGGAGCCAACCGCGGCATCGGCCAGGAGCTGGCGCGCCAGTATCTGGCCCGGGGTGATCGCGTTTACGCGGCGGTGCGGGCGCCAGATAAATCAGCCGAATTGACCAGCCTCAACGAATCATCCGGTGGGCGGCTCATAGTCCGCGCCTGCGATGTGGCGAACGATGCCAGTGTGAATGCCTTTGCGGCGACCGTAACCGAGCCGGTTGACGTGCTCATTAACAATGCCGGGGTGAGAAAAAAGCCCGATGATTTCGGAAAACTTAACTTGGATGAAGCTGCCCAGGTCTTTCAAGTCAATGCGCTTGGCGCACTCAGAGTTACAGCGGCGCTTTTGCCGATGCTCCGGCGGGCGCGGGGGGCAAAGATTGCCAACATCAGCTCGGCCATGGGTTCAATCGAGGGCAATACCTCGGGCGGTTCCTATGGCTATCGCATGTCGAAAGCCGCGCTGAATATGGCGACGCGCTCGCTGGCGCAGGACTTGCGCGGGGACGGCATCATCGCCGTGGTGCTCAGCCCGGGCTGGGTGAAAACTGATATGGGCGGCGCAAGCGCTCCAACGCTGGTGACTGATTCCGCCGCGGGCCTGATTGGCGTCATTGACGGGCTGACCTTGAAAGACAGCGGTGGTTATTTTGGCTTCCGAGGCGAACGCATTGCCTGGTGAAATTGCGGTTATTTTTGGCCCGCGGCCAAAGCGGCGTCCAATTCCTCCCAGCGGGCAAAGGCCTTGGCATGGGCGCCTTCGAGGGTTTCAAGGCGCAGCTTGGCGGCCAGCACCGCGGCGGGGTCGCGTTTATAAAACGCCGGGTCGGCAAGCTTCGTGGCGATTTCAGATTGTTCGCGTTCGAGGGATTCGATTTGCGCGGGCAGGGCTTCAAGTTCCGAGCGTTGCTTCTCGGTGATTTTTTTGGCGGGCTTGGAACTCGTCGCGGCCTCCTGGCGCGTTGGCGCACTTTTGTGAACGAACTTCGCGGCCGGACGCTGGCGAATCCAGTCGCTGTAGCCGCCGACGTAATCGCCAATTTTCCCATCGCCTTCGAAGACGAGAGAGCTGGTGACAACGTTGTCCAAAAATTCGCGGTCGTGGCTGATGACGAGGAGTGTGCCCTTGAACTCGACGAGCAGGTCCTCCAATAATTCCAGCGTCTCGGCGTCCAAGTCGTTGGTCGGCTCGTCCATGACCAGGACGTTGGCGGGCTTGGTGAACAGGCGGGCGAGCAGGAGGCGGTTGCGCTCGCCGCCGGAAAGCGCGCGCGCGGGCGTGCGGGCGCGGGCGGGCTCGAAGAGAAAATCCTGGAGGTAGCTGATGACATTGCGCGTGCGGCCCTCGATGGTCACGGTGTCATTGCCGCCGTCAATGTTTTCGGCCACGGTTTTGGTGTCGTCAATTTGAGCGCGGAGCTGGTCGAAATAGACGACCTCCAATTTGGTGCCGTGTTTGAGGGAGCCGGTGGTGGGGGCGATTTGGCCGAGGAGCAATTTGATGAGCGTCGTTTTGCCCGCGCCGTTGGGCCCGATGAGGCCGATTTTGTCGCCGCGGATAATCGTGGTGCTGAAATCGCGGACGAGCGCGGGTTGGCCCGGCCACGCGAAATTGACATTTTCCGCCTCAATGACTTTGACGCCGGTGCGCTCGGCCTCGGCGAGGCGGAGGCTGACGCTGCCGGTGCGCTCGCGGCGCGCGCTGCGCTCGGCGCGCAATTGGAGCAGTTGATTGATGCGACTTTGGTTGCGCGTGCGCTGGGCGCGAACGCCCTTGCGAACCCACGCTTCCTCCTGCGCCAGTTTTTTGTCGAAGAGCGCCCGCTGTTTTTCCTCCGCTTCCAACACTTCCTCCTTGCGGATGAGGTAAGTATTGTAGTCGCAGGCCCAGCTCGACAAGCGGCCGCGGTCGAGTTCAATAATGCGCGTGGCCAGGCGGCGCAGAAAGGCGCGGTCGTGCGTGACGAAGAGCAAGGTGAGTTTCGACTCGAGCAGAAAATTTTCCATCCACAGGATGGATTCGACATCCAGGTGGTTGGTCGGCTCGTCGAGGAGCAAAACATTGGGCTGGGCGGCCAGCGCGCGGGCCAGGAGCGTGCGGCGCTTGAGACCGCCGGAGAGCGAGGAAAATTCGAGGGCGGGATTTAAGCGGAGAAGTTCCAGCAAGTCTTCGAGGCGCACGTCGCGCTCCCAGTCTTCCTCGTGGCCGGTCGGGTCGCGCAGGCCGGCGGCGACGACATCATGGACCGTGCCGTGGACATCGGCGGGGATTTCCTGGGTCAGACGGGTGGCGATGGCGCCCTCGGGTTGAAAGACGGAGCCGGAGTCGGGCTTCATCTCGCCGGAAATGACGCGCAGGAGGCTCGACTTGCCCGCGCCATTGCGCCCGACCAGGCACACGCGCTCGCCGGGGTTAATTTGGAGATTAACCTGGTCGAGGATGAGCGGGCCGCCGAAATTGAGATCTATGCCGAGGAGACTGAGCAGAGCCATAGCGATTTAGAGTAGAGAGAAAGCTGGCTCTGCGCAATGGGGAAAGAGGGAATGGCCAAGGCCAATCAGAATATTTTTATATTTTTTCGGTGCGATAGGGTCGGATATGGCCGGAGAGGGTAAGAGAGGGCGGAGTGAGAAATGCTGAATGCTGAATGCTGATTGCTGAATGCGGAGCTAGGCCGGTCGGGGACGCCCGGCCCTACCCGCTGGCGCGTAAAGGCGAGGGGTGGAGGTAGGGCTGGGCCTCCGGACCAG
>CAZCMU010000039.1:0-15387 GCA_964499725.1 uncultured Opitutales bacterium | reverse complement strand
ACCGCGTCGGCGACAGCATTGAACTTTACGCTGACGAACAGCGCTCCAATGTCATTGGCACCTTTAACTTTCTCCGCCAGCAAAAGGAAAAGGACAACGACCGCCCTTACCAAAGCCTGGCGGACTTCATCGCGCCCAAAGAATCCGGCATCGTGGACTGGGTGGGTGGATTTGCCTGCACCGCCGGGTCGGAAGTGGATGCCTGGGCACGGGAGTTTGAGCAAAATCGCGACGACTACACTGGCATTCTTATCAAGGCCCTGGGCGACCGGTGCGTCGAGGCCTTTGCGGAATACCTGCATAAAAAAGTCCGCACCGAATTGTGGGGCTACGCCGCGCAGGAAAAATTGAGCACCGAGGAATTGATTGACGAAAAATATCGCGGCATCCGCCCGGCGATCGGCTACCCGTCCATCCCCGACCATACCGAAAAAGGTGAGTTATGGCGTCTGCTGGATGCCGAAAAAAACACCGGAGCGAAACTGACGGAAAATTTCGCCATGTGGCCGGCCAGCACCGTCGCCGGCCTCTATTTCGCCCACCCGCAGGCCAAGTATTTTCACGTCGGGCAAATTGGCCGCGACCAGCTCGAGGATTACGCCGCACGCAAAGGCTGGAGCACCGCCGAATCTGAAAAGTGGCTGGCGCCATGCTTGGAGGATTGAAGCAAGCCAACTGACACTAAGGTGCTTTTTTCACGGTAGCGGCGTCGCGCAAATTCTTTAAGGACTCGCGGGCGTCGGCAAAACCAGGATCGAGTTCCAACGTGGCCTCGTATTGGATGATGGCCTCGTCCCGCCGGCCTTCGCGCAATAACATGTTGGCCAGGTTGTAGTGCGCCTCAATCGAATCGGGATGGTAGAGTGTGGCGAGGTAATACTGCTGCTCCGCGCCATGGAAGTCGCGTTGCCGGAACAACACATTGCCGTAATTAATGTGGATTTCGAGCGATTCAGGATGCTGCCGCCAGGCGATGCGGTACTGCGTGGCCGCGTCGTTCAAACGGTTTTCCTGGGCCAGAATATCAGCCAGGGCCACATGGGTCCCGTAAAAATCGTTGTGCAACTGCATTGACCGTTCCAGCCACGCCTCGGCTTCGGGCAAGCGGTGCGCGTCGTTGAGCGTCAAACCCAAGTCGAGCCCGGCGAGCCAGGAATAGGGATTGGATTTTAAGGTGTAGGACCAGAGCGCTTCTTGATTGCGGAAATTTCCGGCGTAAACGCGGCCCTGCAATGCCAACGCGAATATCAATAAAGCCGCAGCGATTACGCAAACCTTCCCGGACAAAATTTTGCCCACAATCTCAGCCCCACCGATGGCAACGCCGATTAACCCAATAATTGGCACGTACACAAAATGGTCAGCCACCCAGGCGATGCGCATGTAAGACATGGGCAAAAATCCCAGCACCGGCGCGAGGTTGAGCACAAAAAATCCGAGCCCGAACAGGACCGGCCGGCCCCACGTTTTTCGGCGGCTCCAAGTCCAGGCCAATACCGCCAGCAGGACGGCCCAAGGCAGAAATTGAAGCGGCGATAAGTCATTAAACATCCAGGGCGCATAGGCCGGCTGTAAACCGACGGGCCACAAACATTTACCCAGATAAAATAAAATCGCCCAGCCGGCGCCGGCGATGCGCGTGGGGAGGCCGCCGACATCAATTTTTTCGTCGCCGATGGCCCATTGTTGTTGAAAACACACCGTCAGCACGCCCAACACGAGTGCGATGGCGAAAAATTGTGCGAGGGGAATGAGTAGTTTGCGGGGGAGATGCCCGTGCTTCCACCAAGTATATAGGAGCAAGACAAACGGCAACATGACCACGGAAGTCTTGGCCAGCATCGCGGCAAGAAACAGCAGCAACGACGCGGAGAGATCAATTGGCCGGCTACGCTCGTCATAGCGCAGCCAGCACAGCATGGACAACAGCAGCAATGGCAGCGAAACGGTGTTTTTTAGCTCGGAAATCCACGCGACGGACTCGACGACGACCGGATGCACGACGAACACGAGCGCGCCGAGCCAGGCCAACCGCAGTCCCAACCGCGCAAACAGCCGCCAGAGGAGAAACGCACTGAACAAATGCAGCGCGAGGCTCGCGAGATGATAAGGCAGGGTGTGATCGCCAAAAACCCGCCACAGCACCCATTCCACCGTGGAGGTCAGCGGGAAATAATCCGGTCCCGGCGGCGCGAACCAGAATTTCCACCAACCGCCCGCATCGGCCATCAGGGCATTGCCTTTGATGGTGAAGCCGTCGTCCCACAGCCATGCGCCATGCAAGGCAGGTGCAAAGACAAAAAATCCGGCCAGCAACAAAATCGCCGCCTGCGCAGCCAGCCCTCCCACCCGCTTGCGCTGAGGGCCGGATTCAGCGGGTATCAATGTTGGCATTGCGGCTGACATGGAAACTCCATCACCTAAACCTTATCTTCCGCATCCCAAAAAACGTCATCTTGAGCAGGAGCCAGCCGTGGGCGAAGCGGGAGATGTTGGTTTCGCCGTAGGTGCGGTTTTTGTAGCGCACGGGGACATCGCGAATGCGCAGGCCCATGAGCGCCGAGCCGAAGAGGAGATTGAAATCGCCGAAGGGGTCGAAGTCGCCCAGTTCGGGCAGGCGCCTAAGCAGGCGCTCATAATCGGTGCGCGCCATCATCTTGGTGCCGCAGAGGCTGTCCTTGATGCGCTGGCTCAAGACAAAGCTGAGCGCGTTGGCAAAGAAATGATTGCCGAGCATGTTGAGGAAGCGCATGGCCTGGTTCTCCATCGGGTAAACCAGGCGGCTGCCATTGACAAACTCGGCGGTGCCGGCGCACAAGACCTCGAAAAATTTCGGCAAGTCCTCCGGCGGCGCAGTCAAGTCGCCGTCCTGGATGACGAACACGTCGCCGGTGGCCTGGGCAAACCCGTGGCGCACGGCGTCCCACTTGCCCTTGCCGGGCTGGCGGCAGATTTTAATTTTTAGCGGCCCCTTATATTCGGCGGTGGCTTTTTGGAGCACTTCCCAGGTTTTGTCCTTGCTGTTGCCCTCGACAAAGACGACCTCCGTCTCCCGCCCTAGCACCGGAATGCGCGAGAGCGCGGCACCCACGTTGCCCTCCTCGTTGCGCATGGGCACGACGACCGAGAGGCTGGTTTTTTCCGTCGCGCTGAAACGCACCTTGGGCCGGGCCACCAGAAAAACGGTCATTCCCAGCGATTGGATCAGCGGCAGGCGAACCAAAAAGCGATTAAAGAACCCATCCAGGATTGGAATATCGAAAGGGAAAAGTTGCTCGCTGCGCGACATGATTACTTCCCAGCCGGCGAGGTCGAGAAGATTGGCCAGGTCGCGGCTCGACAGCCAGTTCCAGTAATCGCGCTTCACCACCGCGCCGGTGCCCGCCCCGGCCTTGATGAGCGGATACCAGACATTGTTCAATGAGGTGACGTATAGCCGCGTGCGCGGGTGGCTGTTGGCGCGGAGAGATTCCAATGCGACCTGCACGTCCGTGAGGTAGCCAGGCAAATAATTCAGGATGATGTGGTCCCAGGCGCCTTTGACAGCAGAGTCAGGCAAGCGGCCTTCTTTAAATTCACAATTCGCCCCCGCATGGCGGCGACGGGCGGAAGCAATATGGTCGGCATCGGCGTCGAGACCCAGCCCTTCCTTTGGTTTCAGCGCGGCCAGCAAATCGCCCACGCCGCAACCCCACTCCAACACCCGTTCGCCGGGCGGGATGAAACGCGCATGGAGCCGCGCCATCTGCCGGCGGAAACCCGCCTGTAGGCGATAGGCAAAACTTTCCTCATACGCGATGGGCGCGGCGGAGGCAGTTGCAGGGGCGGTGGAGTTCATGGGTAAGCCAAAAGACCTGGCCAAGGCATGATCGGGCGCTACGGGTATTGATGGCTGAGGAATTTTTCCAAATCGGCCGGGTCCGTCGGCAACTGGGTGAGCATGGGCACGGCCGGAGCTTCGTCCGCCGGGCGCTGGGTCAGCAAATTGTCGGTGGTGGTTGGCGCGGAATATTCGCCGCCGAGGCCTTCGCGAATTTTGATGGTGTCGCCTTGCAACTCACCCTGCAGCACGGTGGTGCCGGCGGGTTTGGTGCCATCATAACCAACCACTTTGCTAATGCGGATGCGGGAATCCGAGCGGTAGGAAAATTCCGCTATAGGTTTGAGGATAAGCCGGCGGTCGAGCCGCGCAGGCGGATATTCTACCCAGGCGTTCAGCCGCTGGTTGAGGGTGTATTCCTGCACGGCCCAGACTTCGTGGTAAAAGCCCAGCCGGACCGTGTCGGCCACTTTAAGCGGCACCGCGTTGGCAATGCCCATATGGACATTGGGAATACCGTAGACGGTGAACATGACGCTGGCGCGGGAAATAATGAGGATGGATTTGTCGGTGTCATGACTGAGCACGTAATCGCGCGCCCAACGGTAGGAGACAAAAGTCTGGTGCTCGCTAGTCATATAGGCTTCCGACGAGGCTGGCGCGGCGGCGGCCACTGCATAGAGCGCCGTGAAGCCGAGCACCCAGTTGGGCAAAGCACGCCGACGGCACCAAAGCGCGGCGGCAAACATCGCACACCAAGTGAACGCCGTATAGAGCGGAAGAGAAAAACGCATGACCACCGGGTCGTCCCAAAAACCCCAGAACGAAAACATCGAAACGGCGGTCGTGGCCAGCACGCCGAGCACCGTCAGCAACAGGGGCAGTTCGAGCCCGGTTTGCTGCCAAAACTGAGGCAGCCGGCGAATGATCCAGACTAAAGTCAGCAAGAGCGCCACCATCCCTACGACCGAGAGCAGCACGGAGTTGTTCGTTTGAAAATCCGGCGTGAATAAAAAAATGGCCGCGTGGATAAGGTTATCCGGCACATGCTTGATGTTCAGAAAATTATCCGGGGTCGTCTGCATAAAACTGCCGTTGGCCCCGGCCCAGAAAATCTGATTGAGCAGCATGGGTGGCAACACCAGCACAGGCGACAGGGCTGCCGTCAACGTCAGGCTGATACGACGTTCCCGCGTCCATTTAAGCATGGCCAGGACAATGAGCACGCCGAGATACAACATCGCCTCATACCGGCAATTGGCCAGCATGATGCCGGTGAACACCCCGAGGTCGAGCCCGCCCACGCCCGGCTGGCGCCAGTAATTCCAAGCCACGAGTAAAAACACCGATAGCGCGGTGGTGTTCAGCAAGTCGTAACCGCCGCCAGTCGCGTTTTGCGCCAGCAAAGGCAGCCCGGCCAGCAACAATTGGCCAAAACAGCCGATGCGCCAGCCGCCCGCCGCCACCCCGACCGAGTAAATCAACAACAGCAGAAAGAAACTGAGCAGGCCGTTGACCACGAAAGAATTCTCCGGGCGATAACCTGTCAAATCATGCACTATGGAAACAAGGAAAGGATACATCAACGGGCGCTTGTCCACGCCCAGGCCGATGGTGAAATAGTGGCCATTGGCGTAGTGACCATAAGACGGGTAGGCCGCCTCCCGTTCATAATGCATCGTGCGGGCGATGCCCGCTAGGACGTGCTCGTCAAACAGCACCTTGAAATCGTGCGGTTCGTGCACCTGCCAAAAAAGGGCGATCAAGACCGCGCAGAGCAAACCCGGCCAATGCGGGCGCAATCGCGCCCAACCGGGCCAGCGACCACGAAGTTCCTCCCGCAAGGCCAAGACAAACAGCAGCGTGGCCAGCGCCAACACCCAGTAACCACCATACTGGGTGGCCCAACGGGAAACGTCGGTCGTGGCCCAGGCCAGGCGGTATTCCATGACCGCAGCCGACAAGGCCACGGCTACCAGCAGCCGCCAGCGGGTCACGCGGTCATTGTTAAAATAGAAGTTGCCGATCATAAAGGCCCCGGTCCGGGCAAAACGGGGTTGCGCGCGTAAACCATGCCGGAATCACCCCGGCGCGCCAAGCCTCCTTTCGTAATTCATCAAAAAAAGAAAAGCCGTTTCCCCTTGCAGGGAAACGGCTTTTCCGAAAGCACCACGTGGTTACATATTGTAAGTCACAGTGCCGAAGGAGACGGAGGTGATCGAGACCTGCGTTTGTGTCTGGACGACCGTCTCGGTGGTATAGTCTTCACCAGCCACCGGGGAGACGCTGCGGATGTAGTCATCCGTCAGGGTGCCGACCAAGTCGGTGTACTGAGCCTGGGTAACGCCCTTATCGAGCATGTACTGGGAGGCTGCGGTCGCAATCTGGCGAAGATTGTTGACCACCGCTTTTTGGCGGGACTGGGCGCGGACCTTGCTGAACGCGGGAATGGCCATCGCAGCCAAGAGGCCGATGATGACGACAACGATCATAATTTCCACCAACGTGAAGCCCTTGCGGGCGGTTTTATTATTCATAATATTCTTAGGTTTAATGTTTACTTAGTGCCCGACTGAATCAGCCGAACAATCACAAGCATAGCCAGTATCGTCTCTTCTATCAATTATTAAAGTTTTTTTAACAGGGCTTTAACAATGTCCCTAATCTCTGAGTAGTAATGATTTGGGGTAAGTGCCCTAGGCGATTATTCCTAACAGTTTTTGCAAAATACCTCATGGCGCATAGGGAAGGGCGCGCATATTAGAAAGCACAACACCCTAGAAGGGGAAAGAATTGCGGGGTCGGAAATCATCAATTGTCAAATTTCGGTGTTTTAACGCAAAAAAGCCGTTTCCCCGGGAGGGGAAACGGCTTTTTGGAAAGCACTGCGTGGTTACATGTTGTAAGTCACGGTGCCGAAGGAGACTGAGGTGATCGAGACCTGCGTCTGCGTCTGGACCACCACTTCGGTGGTGTAGTCTTCACCCGCCACCGGGGAGACGCTGCGGATGTAGTCATCCGTATCCGTGCCGACCAAGTCGGTGTAGCTGGCCTGGGTCACGCCCTTGTCGAGCATGTACTGAGAGGATGCGGTCGCAATCTGGCGAAGATTGTTGACCACCGCTTTTTGGCGGGACTGGGCGCGGACCTTGCTGAACGCGGGAATAGCCATCGCGGCCAAGAGGCCGATGATGACCACGACGATCATAATTTCCACCAACGTGAAGCCCTTGCGGGCGGTTTTATTATTCATGATATACTTTTTGGTTTATGGTTAAATCACGGCAGTTGAAGCACGTGTCACTCAAACGACACTTAGCACATGCCGTGCTAAAGGTGACAAAAACAAACTCTCGTCGAAGGAGCAAGCCGATTTGGGAGGAGAAAACGCATTTTCATAAATTTTTAACCTTAGCTAAAAGCGTTTGGACGTGTTGTTAAAACATTAAGATGAGGATGGATTACGAACTTATCTACCTTGATACCAATGTCTTATGATATAATTAGCCTGCGATATCACAAAATGCTAAAAAAATACTGCGATGGAGCCAGCCCTGCATCGTTCTAAGCTTTTCGGCAAATTGCAGTATATTCCATCAGCCGCTTATGCGCGGCTGGATGCTCCTACCGGCCGTGCAAAAACCATTTTACCGCCTGCGGATGGCACGACGTTGACTACCTCCACGTCAACTTCCTTCCCGATGAATTTCTCCGCATCGCTAACTACCACCATGGACCCGTCGCCCAAATAGCCAACGGCCTGGCCGGATTCCTTGCCCGGCTTGACCAGCTCGACACTGAAGCCGTCACCGACCGTCACTTCGGGATGCAGCGCCCGCGCCAGCTTATTGAGGTTCAGCCATTGCACATCGTGAAACTCGGCCAGCTTCGCCAGATTGTAATCCGTGGTCAGCAAGCGGGCCTTGAGACTGCGGGCCACGAAAATAAGTTTTTCGTCCATCTGCTGACGATTTTCCAGGGTGACGTCGTGCACGCGCAACTCAAAGCCGGGCACGCGTCGCAATTCGTTCAGCACTTCCAGCCCCCGGCGGCCCCGACCCTGGCGCTGGGGATCGGAAGAATCGGCGATGCGATTAAGCTCCTCGATGACAAATCGGGGCACCACCAAAGATCCGCCAAGAAAGTGGCTTTGACAGACACCAAGGATGCGTCCGTCAATCAGTGCGCTGGCGTCGGCCACCACGAGCGGGCTGGCCACTTCCTGCGGCACGAACCGCACATAGGGAATGATAAGGTTGAATTCATCCCGACCGCGCAAAGCCATGACCGTGGTGACATAGAGTGTGATGATGAAGAGAACGATGCGAACCATGAAAACAGTGGGATCCCTCGGAGCGTTGGGATCAACCTGGGCAAAAAAGGGGGAGGCGTTGATGAGCGCGCTGATGAGAACCGCCATAGCCAGGCCAAACGTAACCGCCGTCAAAGCCCGGAGGGAAAAGCCCTTCAGCAGCATATCAATCAGGATAGTCAAAGCGCCTATCCCGGCCGCGCAGAACAGGCAAATCCACAACTTCCAATCCGGATTGGCGTACTGAACCAGCCAGCCACCCATGATGCACAAGGCGAAGAAGGCGATGCGGATGATGGCAAGGGTGCGATTCATGAAAAAATGACGGGCGGCGTCAGTGGGACTAAGCGGGCAGAATGAAAATTACTTGCTCTGACTCAGCAGCCACCAAACCACGAAAGGAGCGATTATGAAAATTCCCATGACAATGAACAAGATTAATTGCGCACGAAATACAATCGCTTGTTCCTGCGGCGTTAGTGGACGCTGGGGTAATTGCTCACCCGGGGTGTTGCTATTTTTGTCGGGGACTGGCCAGCGTTCTGACATGGGTTTGAGGATGGAGTTCCACGACCTGGACGGCAAGTCCAAGCTTGGCTCCGGGCAAATTGCTTTGGCGGCTATCGCCGCTTTCTATCCTTGAAGCGGGGCGGGGCCTCCGCCACGGTGGCAGTGAATGGCACAAACTGCGGACCAACCGGCCAAGCAAAAAGTCAGGTCTGCCTTGACCCAATTGGCGGGAGCAACCCTGTTCGTATTACTGGCTGCGGCCTTGGCCTATTATGCCGCTTTCCACGCCCGGTTCATCACCCTGCCCGGCGGGCAGGAAATACGCGAAGCGGCCATTCCCTTGACAACCGGTCTGATTCTGGCGGGGGGCCGGCCCTATGACTTGTCGTCGTCGCCCGCCATTACCAATGTCTACGGCGTGGTTTATAATTACCTCGTGGCTCCGGCCGCGAAAATCTGGGGGCCAACCTTTGCGGTGCATCGCCTGGCCAGCCTGGTTTTCCTGCTCGCGGGCGCCGCTTTGGTCTACACGCTTTTGCGCCGGGAAAACACCAGTCGCTGGCTGGCGCTGGCGGGCGCGGTGTTCTACTATCTTGTCAACACCACCACCTATGCCATCGTCGCGCGCCCCGATACTTTGGGCGCCCTCTTCTATCTGGCGGTCGTGCTGCTCGTCTGGCCAAAACGGGATAAAAAGCCGCCGTCTATCGCCAAACTGGTCTTGAGTGCCGCGCTGGGAGTGCTGGCGTTTTATACCAAGCCGTATTTTGTCCTGGCCCTGGCGCTGGCCACGGCGGTGTTATTTGTCAGTTACCGCTGGCGATGGGCGTTTTACTATGCGCTGGGATCCGGGTTCTTATTGATTGCGAGCATTCCCATTGTTTTGCATTTCTGGCCTTATTATTTGTTTGAAGTCTATACTTCGCACGTTTACGGGGAAATTGATCCACCCGGCTTTCGCTGGCTGCAAGCCCAGGATTTCCTGCTCCTGCACCTTGGATTAGTGGCGGTGGCGGCGGGCGGCGGGATGCTCTGGATTGGAACGGCCCTTAATTCGCGGTTCGAAGCGCCAAGGGCGGGATGGCGCCAATGGTGGCCGGATGCTGCCACCATTTGCTTGGTGTTGACGTTGGGGGCATTAGCCCGGATTGGCGGCCATGTGGGTGCCTTTCGGATTTACTGGGTTCAGCTGGTCACCCCTTTTCTTATCCTTGTCGCACTCCGCACCGTGGCGCGCAGCGAATACCGCCAGTACGCCGCCGGCCTCGGCCTGCTGGCCCTCAATGCACTCATTTTGCTGACCTGGGCGCGCCCGGCGTGGCCACAGGATTCTGCGCCCGCTTGGAACACGTGGAAAAAATTGACGGCCGGTCAAACCTGGCAGCTGCTGCCGCCATCCATGCTGCCTGATGTCGCCCCCGCCGGCATGCCCGTAATTGAGAACGGTCAGATGACCTATTTTGTCAATCTCGCGCTGGACCATCTGCCACCCACCGACCCGGCCTACCATCGGGTACTGCAATACTTGCTAAAAATGCGCGCGCTGATCTGGCAGCGGCGGTTTGATGTCATCGTCTACCCTAATGACTTTCGGGCCTACATCCCGCCCAAGTTGCTCAGCGACCACTACGATCCCCACATGGTAATTTTTCCGATCTATTTTGCCGATTATGCCGCCCCGGACCACTACGGCACGGCGGTGCGCAGTTATGTGGCCTGGGTGCGCAAACCGGGCCCCGAACATGCCTTTCAGGAAAACTCCCCCGCTTCCTTGCAACCGCCCGCCGCGCTTCCCATCCCTGCCGAGTGAACAATCGCCCGGTCCCACCGACGGCGGTTGAGGCTTGGCGCGGGCAATTCTCTGAATATCCTTGGCAATGGCTATGCCCAACGCTTCCGGCCTCTTTGCCAGCATGGCACCGCAGCCCACTCCGGTGTGCACGGTGACCCTGCTCGCCCCCTGCTATAATGAGGAGGCCGTCTTGCCAGTCTATTACGAACGCGTCCGCGCGCTGGCCGCCAAACACCCCGGCCAATCCTTTTATTTCCTGTTTGTGAACGACGGGAGCACGGAT
This sequence comes from uncultured Opitutales bacterium, assembly GCA_964499725.1. Lineage (GTDB taxonomy): Bacteria > Verrucomicrobiota > Verrucomicrobiia > Opitutales > JABDGR01 > JABDGR01. The sequence goes on along the minus strand of CAZCMU010000039.1, from coordinate 4,670 downwards.
TCCACTCCGATGCTTTTGGACGCTCTGGCCACGCAGGATGGGCGCGTGCAAGTCATCCACCTCGCCGCCAACCGCGGCCACCAAATTGCGCTGACCGCGGGTCTCGATGCCGCCGACAGCGACCTCGTAGTCATTCTGGATGCCGATTTGCAAGATCCGCCCGAAGTCGTTTCGACCATGTTGGAAAAGGCCGAGGCCGGTTACGATGTCATCAATGCCCAACGCCGGAAACGGGCCGGGGAGACCTGGTTCAAGCGCGCCAGTGCGTCGTTGTTTTATCGTCTCATGAAGCGCCTGGCCACGCGGGCTTGGCTGGAAGATTGCGGCGATTTCCGCGGCCTGAGCCACCGGGCCGTGCTGGCCATCCGCCAGTATCGCGAACCGCACCGCTTCATGCGCGCACTGGCGCTGGAACTTGGGTTCCGCCAATGTGTCATCACCTATGACCGCGCGGCCCGCGCCGCCGGCGAGACGAAGTATCCTTTGCGCAAAATGGTGAAGCTGGCCGTGGATGCCGCGCTGGGATTCTCCACCGCACCCATTCGCGCCATTATCTGGCTCTCGCTTCTGCTCTGGTGCATCAGCCTCCCGTACCTGGCGTGGGCGCTCTATGATAAATTTATCCTGCACCACACGGTGCCGGGCTGGGCTTCGATTGTCATGCTCGTCGTGTTTTTTTCCGGCCTGCAATTGTTCTGCCTTGGCATCATCGGGCAATATGTGGGCCGGATTTTTGAGCAAGGCCAGCGGCGGCCTTTGTACACCGTCATGGAAACCCGCAACCTGCCCGTGTCGCCCCGGGATTAATTTGCCCACCCGCGCCAGACTTTTCCCATGCCCGACATCGGCCAGCACAACGTTGAAATCCACGAAAACCGCGCCGCGTGGGAGCGCAAACCGGCCTTGCGCCGCATCTACCGCGGTTTTTATGAGGAAATTGCCGCCGCCCTGCCCGCCGGCATAAACGGCCTGACCGCTGAACTGGGTTCCGGCATGGGCAACATCAAGGAAGTGCTGCCGGCTTGCATCACGTCCGACCTCTTTCCCAATCCGTGGCTGGACCGCGTGGAAAACGCGTACGCGCTAAGTTTCGCGCCCCAATCAGTGGCACACCTGATTCTGTTCGATGTCTGGCACCATTTGCAATATCCCGGGGCCGCATTGCGGGAATTTCGCCGCGTGCTCGCGCCCGGCGGTGTGGTGGTGCTGTTCGAACCGGCCATGGGAATACTTGGCCGCGCTGCTTATGGGATGTTTCATCACGAGCCGCTCGGCCTCGGCCAACCGATTGACTGGGAGATTCCGGTAAACTTTGACCCCGCGAACCAAACCTACTACGCGGCCCAGGGCAATTGCTGGCGCCTCGCGCGACAGGTGATGACCGCGCCCGCCGCGCAACGACCCGCTGCTTTGGCCGGCTGGAAAATCGACCAGGTGAAATATTTTCCCGCCCTCGCCTACATGATGAGCGGAGGATTTCGCGGGCCCCAACTATTTCCCGACTTCGCGTTGCCCGCATTGCAAACCATCGAGAAAATCCTCGCCTCTGCGCCGGCGCTGACAGCGGTCCGCATGCTGGTAGTGTTGCGTTGGACAGGTTGAATCCGACTTTACCCCCTACCCCGATGAATTTCTCCAAATGGGCTGGCACAGCAACCCTCAGTTTGCTGGCGATTGCCGGCCTTCGCGCGTTATCGGCGAAATCTTTTGCGGATGATGCTTCCTTAAGCACCCTACCAGCGCCGCTTACCCTATCCGCCGGCTGGCTCATGCAGGATGTGACCCAGGTAAAAGACGCGGGCGAAGTGATTTCGCAAGTCGGTTTCGCCGCTCCAATTTATCGCCCCGTGCCCTATGCGGCACCGGCCAGCGCGACGGCCAATGCCCCGACGGCTACTCCCATTCCCTGGCCGGTTAGAACAACCCGGCCAACCGTGGCGGCCCAGCCCGCCGCCGGAGGAACACTGGAAGGGCCGGGCAGAAACGGGAATTCCGGGGTGAACGATATGGACCCCAAAGCCGCCGCCATCCAGGGCGCTTCCCAATGGCTGATCAACCAAGAGTCAAACCGCCCCAGTTTTTCCTCGGATTGGTCGCAAGCGCCGGCGCCCTCCGCGAAACAATGGTATCAAGCCACCGTCCCCGGCACGGTCTTAACCACTTTGGTGGACAATAAAATTTACCCCGACCCGCTCTATGGCGAAAACAATCGTCCCAACATCATTCCCGAAAGTCTCTGCCGCACGGCTTACTGGTACCGTGATGAATTCACCATCCCCACCAGTTTTGCCGGACGGCAAGTCTGGTTGAATTTTGACGGCATCAATTTCGCGGGGGATGTCTGGGTCAATGGAAACAAAGTCGGCCGTATTCAAGGCGCGTTCATGCGTGGAATTTTTAACATCACACCCTATGTAAAACCGGGCGAGAAGGCCGCGGTGGCCGTATTAATCTCGCCGCCGCCGCATCCGGGCGATCCGTGGGAAAAAACCGTGGCGAACCAGCGCGGCCCGAACGGCGGCGGCACTTCCGGGCAACTGGGGCGGGACGGACCGACCTTTGTTGCCTCCGTTGGCTGGGATTGGGTGCCGGGCATCCGGGACCGCCAGATGGGTATCTGGCAAAAAGTGACCCTGACTGCCACTGGGCCGGTGCTCGTGCAAAATCCGTACGTGGTAACGGACTTGCCGCAACTGCCAAACACCGACAACGCCGACATCAGCATTGAGGCCACTCTGCAAAATATTTCCGACACCCCGCAAACGGGTGTCTTTACCGGGAAGCTTGACGAGGTTTTATTTCAAAGCGCCCCCATCACTCTCGCACCCCAGAGTTCGCAGGTGGTCAAACTCAGCCCCGTGACGAACCCGCAGTTGCGCCTCCAAAACCCGAAGCTCTGGTGGCCGAATGGATTTGGAGAACCGAACCTCCATCCGTTGCGCCTGAGCTTCGGCATCAACGGCGCGGCCTCCGAGGTCAAAGAACTGAATATCGGCATCCGCAAAATCACCTTCTTTGTGGATGGCTCCAACAACCTTACGCTTACCGTCAATGGCGTGCGCGTGTATGCGAAAGGGGGTGACTGGGGCATGGACGATGCGATGAAGCACATCCCGGCGGAGCGGCTGGACACGCTCGTCCGGCTGCACCAGGAAGCCAACTACACCATCATCCGCAATTGGGTTGGGCAAAGCACCAGCGAGGACTTCTTTGCCGCGTGCGACAAATACGGCATCATGGTGTGGGACGAATTTTTCGAGGCCAACCCGAACAACGGACGCGACCCTGACAACGCCGACCTCTACCTCGCCAACGTGCGCGATACGGTGCTGCGCTACCGCAACCATCCGTCCATTGTGATTTGGTGCGGGCGCAACGAAGGCGACCCCTCCCCAGCGGCGATTGCCGACGGAAACATAAAAATCCTGCGCGAACTGGATCCGCAACGTTACTACCAAACCAGTTCCACCGCCCGCAACGGCGTCATTTCCGGCGGTCCCTATGGCTGGCAAACGCCGCGCTCGTATTATGGCCGCGGGCTGAGCCAGGCGTTTAAAACCGAAATCGGCAGCGCATCCATCCCCACGCTCGAAGCCATCCAGGCCTGGATGCCGCAAAAGGACTGGTTCGACCAAAACTTCCCGAACGACGACTGGGCCGAGCACGACCTCGTCAGCGGCGCGGGCAATCCACCCGACAGCGCGCTCCAAAATGTCATCCAGCAGCGTTATGGTTCCTATGCGAGCCTGCCCGAGTTCGTCCGCAAGGCGCAAATGGCGGACTACGAGACCTACCGGGCGATGTATGAATCCCATCTCTCCAAAATATTCGCGCCTTCCACCGCGCTGATTACGTGGATGAGCAATCCGGCGCAACCGTGCCTGGTCTGGCAAATTTATGACTATTCCCTCGAACCGTTTGCCTCGTATTTTGCGGTGAAGAAGGCCTGCGAGCCGGTCCACCTCATGATGACCCAGGACAATTTTCAATTGATGGTCGTGAACAGCCGCCCGCTGGCCCTGCAAGGCCTCAGCGCACGCACCCAAATCTATAATCTGAATGGCGAAAATAAATACGACCAGACCATGGCCGTCAGCAATGTGGCCGCTTCAGCCGCGACTGACTTGGGCCCCATCTCGATTCCCTCCGATGACTCGCCCGTGCATTTCGTCAAACTCGAACTGCGCGACACTGCCGGCCACTTGCTCTCGGATAATTTTTACTGGTGCGAAGCCAAACAAGACGACCTCACCGCGCTCGATAGCATGGCGGACGTCGCCCTCGCCGCGAAAATCGTCCGGCATGACGCCAATGGCAAAGTTCTGCTCAACGTGACGCTGGCCAATGCCACAGCGCACATCGCCGTCATGGCGCATCTGCAATTGCGCAATCAGCGGACAAACGCGCGCGTGCTGCCGGTGTTTTATTCAGATAATTATGTTTCCCTTTTGCCCGGGGAAGAAAAGACCATCACCATCGAAGCCCCAGCTGAGAAATTGGCGTCTGACCAGCCGCTGGTGGTCGTGGACGGCTGGAATGTGTCCGTCAAGCCCGCGACATTTTCCGGCAACGGCGGCGCGGCCATCGCGCCGAATACGAACGCCATGGTCGTCCGACCAGCCGCAGTCGCCTCCAATTGATTTTAAAATTCCCCCTCGCCCACCCCATGC
>CAZCMU010000038.1:0-15605 GCA_964499725.1 uncultured Opitutales bacterium | reverse complement strand
AAGAAGGAGCTGTTGTCAATGACCACGCAGCCGCGTTTGACGGCCTCGGGCGCGAGTTTTTCGGAGGTGCCGCCGCCAGCGCTGAAGATGGCAACGTCGAGATCCTTAAAGGCTTCGGGCGTGGCTTCGCGGATGGTCCAGCTATGGCCGCCCCAAGTGATGGACTTGCCGGCGGAGCGGGCGGAGGCGAGCAGCACGAGTTCGCGCAAGGGAAAATTGCGCTCATGCAGCAGGCGAATGAGCTCTTGACCGACGGCGCCGGTTGCGCCGACAATGCCGACCCGATAGGAATTCGACGACATGACAGGAATTAAAAATGAGCTGTTTCAGCGGGTTAGCGAGGCGTGCGCCCGGCGTTCGCGCCAAAGGACAAAGCATTGCCTGTGCGTGAAAATTGGCGAGCAAAAACTGTATCATTTCGACGGTGACGCATTGGAAAAAGTTTACACAATCTCCACATCGCTGCGGCCGCCGTCGTGCCTCGAACACTCGCTCGGCACGCCCACGGGGCTGCATGAAGTCGCGGAAAAAATCGGGGACGGCGCGCCGCCGGGCATGGTGTTCAAGAGCCGGGTGCCGACGGGCTGGACCTGGATGGGGGCCCCGCCCGAAGAGATGCTTAAAAACCTCGTGACGACGCGCATCCTGCGCCTCCGTGGGCTGGACGCCGGGCATAACGCCGGACTGGGACGCGACTCGTATGACCGCTATATTTATATCCACGGCACCAACCACCCGGAAAAACTCGGCCAGCCGCAAACCGCCGGGTGCCCGGTGCTGAGCGACGCGGAGGTGATTGAGCTATTTGATAAAATCCCCGAGGGAAGTTTGGTGTGGATCGAGGAGTGAAAGATGCACTAGGTCGAAGGCCGCGGAGTGATCGGCGTGCCGTCCACTTTGTAGGCGTTGTTCAACTCGAGGCGCAGGTAGTCGTACACGACGCCGGAGTCGAGGTCGCCGGCGGGCACGGTGAGTTGGATTTGATTTTCGCCCTGCTTGAGCAACGCAGCGTCAAAAGTCTGCGTGTGTTCCTGCCACACGCCCCGGTCGGTGTTGTAGCGGAGGGCGTTGGTGGACGTCGGATAAATGGTCCCGACGTCCGTGCCATTGACCGTCACATTGAGGCCGCCGCCGCCGTCCGCGCCGGCCAGCGATACGCGTAAGGCGGCGTAACCCGGGGAGGTTTTGTCCAGATTGAATTTGATGGTCCAGGTGTTGGCTTTGCTGCCCGCACCGATGGAGCGCCACTCGTTCTGCCCGCCCGTGGGCAGCGTATTCATCCAGCCGAATTGCTGGTTGGCGGGGTCTTTGGCGGCGGGGTTTAGCCAAAAGGTGGTCGTGTTGTGCGGCACCTGCTCGAAGAACCAGTCCTTGTGATAATCGCTTTTGCCGACGGTATAGGTGATGTCATTCGGGAACAAGAGCGGGTAGCGCACGGACCAGCCCCAGAGCCAGTAGTTGGCGCCGTCGCCCTTGAAAAACTTGTTGCCGGTGCGGTCAGGATAACCGATGTCCCAGACTTGGGTGCCGTAGCGGACGGGTTTCCAGACCAACTTGCCGAGGTCAATGTTCTTGCCGGCTTCGACGGTGATGTTGGCCTGCGCAAATTCCCCGAGCACGCCGGTCGCAAAGGCGTGCAGCGTGTAATTGCCGGGACGGACGTTGGTGAGGGTAAATTTACCGTCGGCGCTGCCGTCGTTCCAGAACTGGTAGTACTTGGCGTCATGCACCCAATCCACGGCTCGACCGCCGCCGCCAAAGCCGCCGCCACCGGCGTAATCGGGATGCGCCAGACCAACCGTCAACTTGGTAAATTTAGTGAAGGGCGTGGGCGCCAAGGGGTCGTCGAGGACGATTTGGCCCGACACATTGCCGCGTTCGTTTTTGTGCGGGTAGTCCACGCCGCTGACCCAGTCATAGGGCCAGAGAGCCTTTTCCTTTTTGGCCTGGGCGAGGGCGTCCTGCCATAATTGGGTGCCATTGTCGTGCCAACTGGCGGGGACGGTGGGGTTGCCAACCGTGGCCATCAGCGTGGACATCTCGGCCTGGGTAGTGGGTTTGGGTTTGTCCAGGGAATTGAGATAAATGTAGATGGGTCCGACGACCTTGTTCCAATCTTCGCCCGCCGCCATGCTGCATTGCGCGCCGCCGCCGTAGTGGGTGCCGCGCCAGTAATCGAGGATGACGGGGTCGGGATTGTCGTTGGCGTCGAGGTGGCAGTCGAGTTCGAGCTTCGTCGCGCCGCCGCTGAGGTATTCGATGGACGGGTTGATCAACCAGATGCCGATGTGGTCCTTGGTGCTCGACCAGCCGTAGGCGGGCACGGTGTATTGCACGGCGGTGTAACTGTATTTGTGCTCGACGGAATTGATGTAGTAACCCTGGTTCAAAATCCGTTGTTCTTTCGCGTTGATGACGACGCCGGTGCCCCAGTCGCGCGGCGTACATTCGAGCAAATTGCGGTCGGCGTCCACGGAGATCCAGTTGAACTCATCCTTGTTCAGGGCGATGCCATAGCGGCTTTCGCCGATGCCCTCGGCATCGTGCGAGGATGGATGGGAGAAAACGGCATAAGTATAAAGGCCGCTGGCGCCGCGCTCCATGGTGAAGCGGATTTCGATGTCGCAATAGGTGCCGCCGCCGGGGGCGGTCGGCGTGAGCATGACCTGGTCTTTGGTGACGCCCTTGATGGATATCTCCGCGCGCGCGCCGCCGTTTTTCGCGGGATCAATGGTGACGGAATCCGTCAAGCCGCCCACCTGCGCGGCGAGGGAGGGCTCTTCCTCCCACCCACCATGGTAGCCGGGAACGGCGGTGCCCATCGTCTCGATACCTTTATAGACTAGCGAAAGGATGTTGCCGGTCTTTTTATCAATGACGGCCTTGACGATGCCGTTGTCGAGCGTGTAGGACACCCCGCCGTTTTCGGTAATAGTGACCGGGGCATCGGCGGCGCGAAGCCCTTCGGCTCCGCTCAGGGTGAATGCGGCAATCGTCGCAAAAAACAAAGCCAGCGCCAAACAGCGGCACAGATGAGAGATTCGGAGGGATTTCATGGGGTAATCTTTCCTGAAACGGGGTAAAAACGCGCCGGAAAACGCAAAAACTTCCGGGGAGGGTCGCTCTTCATCAAATGCCCATTCGCCAAACTGAGGCAAGAGCGAAAATGAGCGGGAGGAAAGCGCCAGTGGTAAAACGCGGGATGGTCCTGGCATTATATTCGATGACCGCCAGGCACGCCGGATGAACAAATCAAGGCGCGCTTTCGGCTTGTTGCGGAGATTGAAAAAAGGCAGTCTTGCGGGCTTGCGTCATGAACATCACGCCCAGTGAAAGCGAATTTTTGCGCCTGGCCGCACAAGGCAACCTCGTGCCCGTTTACGCGGACCTGGTGGCGGACTTTGCCACGCCGGTGGCCGTTTATGCGCGGTTGCGGCGCGGCGGGCCGGCGTTTTTGTTCGAGTCCGTGGAGGGTGGCGAGCACATCGGGCGCTACAGCTTTGCCGGATGTCAGCCGCACGAGACGATTGCGGCTTACGAGAAGGAAACGATCATTACCGACCGCAACGGCCAGCGGCGCGTGGTGCCAACGCCGGCGGACCCGCTGAAATTGGTCGAAAAGCGCATGGCGCAGTACAAACCAGTCGAGCCCAAGGACAAACCGCCGTTCATGGGCGGCGCGGTGGGTTTCCTCGGCTACGAATACATCCACCGCGTTGAGCCGACGGTGCCGTTGGCGAAGCAGGATGATTTGGGCACGCCGCTGCTGTATTACATGATCATTGACCGCGTGGTGGCGTTTGACCATGTGAAGCAAATGGTGCGACTGGTCGTCAACGCCTTTATCCCACCCGGCGGCGACGCACGCGCGGCCTATGCGCAGGCGGTAACAGCCTTGAAGGAGCTGGCCAAAACAATTTCCGATGACACCGGCGCACCGGTCACACCGTTGACGGTCGGTGCGGAACCGGAGGTGACGGTGCCCGGCGGCAATTTTACCAAGGTTGAATTTGAAGACATGGTGGATCGGTCCAAGGAATTCATTCGGGCGGGCGACATCATCCAGGTGGTGGGCTCACAACGCTTTGAGCGCGCCTACGAGCGCCCGGCGCTGGACCTGTACCGGTCGCTGCGGCTGGTGAACCCGTCGCCCTACATGTTCATTTTCGACACCGGGGAATACGCACTGGTCGGGGCGTCGCCGGAGGTGCATGTGCGGTTGACGGACCGGCGGGTGGAAACGCGGCCCATCGCCGGCACGCGCCCGCGCGGCACGACAACGGAGGATGACGTGCGGCTGGAAAATGAACTTTTGGCCGATGAAAAGGAACGCGCCGAGCACCTGATGCTGGTGGACCTGGCGCGCAACGACCTGGGTCGCGTGTGCCAGCCAGGCAGCGTCGAGGTCAAGGAATACGCGATTATCGAGCGCTATTCGCATGTGATGCACATTGTCTCGCAGGTCGAGGGCAAGCTCGCCGCGGATAAAAACGCCTATGATTTAATGCGCGCAACATTTCCGGCGGGGACGGTGTCGGGTGCGCCGAAAGTGCGAGCCATGCAGATTATTGCGGAATTTGAAAGCATGGCAAGGGGACCCTATGCCGGAGCACTGGGCTACTTCAGCTTTGATGGAAACCTCGACTGCTGCATCCTCATCCGCACGGCGTTGTTGAAAGGGAAGAAAATCTATATTCAAAGCGGCGCGGGTCTGGTGGCGGATTCGGTGCCGGCATCGGAATATCAGGAGACACTGAACAAGGCGCGGGCGATGTTTAAAGCGGTGGCGCGGTCAGAACAATTTGCGCAGGTGTGATGATGGGGTGATAACCCCAGAAAATGTGACGGTTGGTGAACAAAAGTAAAATTTTCACGGGTGGCCAACTTTATGCTTTGCGGGGTGTGGGCAATCGTCGTAAAACGGAACGGTTGCGCGACAATCAAACCGTGTCATGGCTGGATTTCAAAAAAAAGTTGCGGGTTCGGCCCTGAACCGGCGTTATGAAGATGCCGAAACGGACACGGTAAAGGGTGATGGCCCGGCTCTGACCACGGCGGCGGATAACACGGAAGCCGGCGAAATCAGCAAACACGAATTGCTCCACAGCGATCGCAGCAGCCTGCAGCTTTATTTGCAGGAAATTGGCCGCGTCGCCCTGTTGACACCGGAACAGGAAGTGGAACTGGCTGGACGCATCAAACGCGGTGACGAACAGGCGCGCCAACACATGATTCAGGCCAACCTGCGGCTGGTCGTCAAAATCGCCTACGACTACAGCCATTTGGGCCTGCCGCTGCTCGACCTTATCTCCGAAGGCAACATCGGACTGATGAAGGCGGTCGGACGCTTTGATCCCGCCAAGGGGGGCAAGCTCAGCACCTACGCCGCCTGGTGGATCAAGCAATCCATCAAACGCGCGCTGGCCAACCAGAGCAAAACCATCCGGCTGCCCGTGCACATGGTGGACAAAATCGCGCGGTTGCGCAAAGCCGCCATGCAATTGCAGGAAAGTCTGGGCCGCGAGCCGACCAACGAGGAACTGGCCGAATTGCTCGGACTGCCGGTGAAGAAAATTGCCCACCTCAAGTCGGTCAGCCTGCGCCCGTCATCCCTTGATGCGCCGGTTGGCGAAGACGACAAGACGGAACTGGGCGAACTGGTCTGCGATGAAAACGAGCCCACGCCGTTTGAAAATTTGCGCGGCAAGACCACGTTGCAGGACATCGGCTCGCTCGTCTCCAACCTGGAACCGCGGGAAGCGGAGATTTTGCGCCTGCGCTTTGGCCTGGACGGGGAACTGCCGAAGACGCTGGAAGAAGTCGGGCAGGCGCTCCATGTCACACGCGAGCGCGTGCGGCAATTGCAGAACACGGCGCTGGCAAAGATGCGCAAAGCGCTGCTCAAGCTGGAAAAACAAAACACCGCCGAAGAGGCCAGGGGCGAGGTGGCCGCGTCGCCCGCCCGCCCCGATGACCAGGCGGCCCTGCACGCCTTTATGCGGGCGCAGCGGGAAGCGGGCACCTGAAGGCGGAGTGGCAACTTTTTACGGGCACGCGTGTTCGCGCCTTGCGCCAAGGCGGATTTTTCGCGTAATGCCATGACATGACGCCGGTGTATCTTGTTCTTGGGCTGCCGGGCTCCGGCCGCCATGAAATAGTCGCCAACTTGATTGAGGGCGGGCTGCCTGATTCGCCTGCGATAAGCGTGTACCAGGCGAGGGGGGATGCCGCACCGGCCAGCGATGGGGTGAGCCCGTCGTTGCCCGTGCAATCCAAGGTGACAATCGTGCCCTTTTCCTTCGCTAAAGACCATTTTATCATTTCCCCGGAAAGCGAACCGACCAAGGAACCCGATGCCGTGTTTTTCTTCGCCAATGGCCGGACCTCCGTCATTGACCAGTTGGAGGCGTTTCCGCCGTGGCTAACAGCAAAGGGCTGGGAACTTGCACGCATCCTGCTGGTGGTGGACTGCACCCTGGCGGCGGCCCAACCCAAGGTGGTCGAATGGTACGAAGTGTGCGTGCATTTTGCCGATTGCGTGCTGTTGAACCGGCGCAATGCCCTGACGCAAACGTGGGCGCAGCAATTTCAGAAAAAGTTTTTTGCGGCGCGTTACCCGTGCCTGTTTCTCTTCGTAAAACAAGGCCGGGTGGACAATCCGATGCTGGTGCTTTACCCCGAGGCGCGCCGCATGACGCTCATTTTTGACGATATTGACCCCGTGGATCAACTGGATCTCGACGAGGAAAATCTGCCGGAAGAACCGTTCAATCTGGAAAACAAGCCGGATCCGTATTTTGAGCGCCTGCCGAGCGGCCACCGCTGCAAGGTGGTCCCCGATGTGACGGAGTTTCTGCCAAAATAGGCCGATTGAAAAAACCAGCTACTCTCGGAACAACATCAACTTGACGGCGGAACCCTCGGGCTTGGTGCGTCCCTGAAAGCGAACATCGATCAGTGTCACGATATTTTCGTGCAATTCCTCCAGCGATGAACCCTCGGTGTAAATGTTTTCGCTATAACAAGCGGCAACATAGCTTCCCTCAACCTGTTGAATGACTTCGAATGTAAGTTCCATGGCAGCGGAGATAAGTAAAAGAGCAGAGTCATATTGTTTCAAAAAGCACCCGCCCAGTCAATCTTTTCCTCGCTGTAACCTGTCATGGGCTCCAGGCAAGAAAACCCCCTATAAATCGTTGCCTTTAATAACCTTAGTTCCCACTTGCCGACTGGCCCCGGATGTGCTTTAACCTGCGGCCAATGCACCATTCCGGATTACGCTCAACCGCACTTTTTACAGTGTTGTTCACCCTAGCTCTCGTTCCGGCACTCTCCGGTCAAACGAACCCAGCCCCGGCGGCCAGCCCTGCCGCACTTGCGACGACGGACTTTGCTCCGAAATTCCCTGCCGGGATATGGGAACTGACCCATGAAAACGACTGGTTTATTTTCAGCGACCGCGACTATACCGGCGGGGTGCGCCTGGCCTACACTTCGCCCAACTATGGCGATTGGTCGCAGGTACCTGGCTTCTATGGGCTTAAATGTTTTGGTGAAGCCATTGACTGCCTGAGTTTTATTGACGATAGCAGCGCCACCGATGCCGCGGGTGAATATGCGCAAATCAACATCTACACGCCGAATGATCAGAAACTGAATCCTCCGGATCCGACGGATCATCCGTATGCGGGCTGGGTGGGTCTGGGCCAGGATTTTATCCGGCAAACCATGTGGCGGCGCGCCATCCTTGAGCCGAACCTCGGCTGGGTGGGGCCTCAATCAGGGGCGGAGGATCTGCAGGACAGTTTTCATACCGCCATTGGCGACACCAGTCCGGCAGGCTGGAACCACCAAATTAAAAATGAGCCGGTGCTGCAACTGACCTACCGCCAAGACTGGCGCGTGCCGGCGCTGACCAACCTGAATCCCTCCGTCCATGAAACATTCGGCTACGACGTTATCGCACATGGATTGGCCACGGCGGGCAATGGCTGGGACTATGCGGCGGCCGGCGCCATGGCCCGGTGGGGTTACCAACTTCCATGGGACTTTGGTCCGGCGCGGCCCCGCCTCGGCGAAATCGCCAGCCTGCCCTACCAACCCGGCGGCTCGACGACGGCTGACACGCTGGGCCGGTTGAGCGCGTATCTCTGCGCTGGGGCCGAAGCGCGCGCGGTGGCCCGGGACATCACCCTCGACGGCAATACTTTTGCCAAAAGCGCGAGCGTAGTCCATAAACCGGTCGTGGGCGAAGTATATGGCGGCCTGGTGGTGACCTGCGGCCATTTCCGTGGAGACTTTCTGGTGGTCTTTGAATCGGACACCTTCCGCTCCCAACCACAGTCGGGGCAATGGCGCGGCATTCTGACAATTGGCTGCCAGTTTTAAGCACCCAAGGGGGGATCTATTTGGGGCTTGCCAGCATCCCCCCAAGGGGCCTACCCTGCCTCCAGCGAAACGTGTCTGGCGGCCACTGCAACCAGCTTAAAAAGTCGGGGTTATACCAGCAAGTGGTGCTCACGGATTAGCTCATTTTTGGATTCCGGGTCGGTGGCTTCGATTTGAATGCTGCGCACGCCCCGGAAACATTTCACCGCTTGCGCGGTGGACTAGCGTTGTCCCACTGGCAAGTTTGCCGGCAACCACCACGCTCAAAGCATTGACCTCTTGCCGCGGATGGCTGCACCACGCGGCCTCTCTCCATGACTGAAACCATCATCGCCCGAAACCAAATCCAAGTGAAGGGCATCCTTGAGCCCGACCACAACAAGTGCGGGTCGCTTCTGGATCCATCCCGCAATGGCCGCACCCGGCCGACCGACCCCTTTCTGCCGCGGGAGCTGCTCCACCGTTTCAAGCTGAAACGCGGGAGCATGATTGACGCCCTGGCTGTGCATGACGAACGCTTCCCCAACCCCAAGGTGCGCTTTATCGAACGGGTGGACGGCATGTCCATTGACGAGCGCCGCCACCTGCCGGATTTTTCCCAGCTCACCACCATTGGGCCCGACCAGCAACTGAAGCTGGAATGCAAGGATGGCCGGATGACCACGCGGGTCATTGACCTGTTTTGCCCCATCGGCAAGGGCCAGCGCGGATTGATTGTGTCCCCGCCCCGGGCGGGCAAGACCACCCTGCTCAAGGACATCGCCATCGGCTGCCTCGAAAATCACCCGGAAGTGCATGTCATGGTCCTGCTGGTGGATGAGCGGCCGGAGGAAGTCACCGACTTTAAGCGCGACCTGCCGACCTGTGAAATTTACGCCTCCTCGAACGATGAGGAGCTGGAAAGCCACATTCGTGTCGCCGACATTGCCATCGAGCGCGCCAAGCGGCTGGTGGAAGTCGGCAAAGACGTGCTCCTGCTGATGGATTCGCTGACGCGCCTGTCTCGCGCGCATAACGCCATGCGCAACACGGGCAAGACCGGCACCGGCGGCCTGGACGTGCGCGCCCTGGAACGCCCGCGGCAGATTTTTTCCTCCGCCCGCAACACGGAGGATGGCGGCAGCCTGACCATCATCGCCTCGGCGCTGGTTGAAACGGGCTCGAAGATGGACGACATTATTTTTCAAGAATTCAAGGGCACGGGCAACATGGAGATGGTGCTGGACCGCAAGGCGGCGGAAATGCGCATCTGGCCGGCAATCAATCTGCACTCGTCCGGCACGCGCAAGGAGGAACTGCTGCTCAACAAAGAGTACTTGGAAGGGGCGACCCTGCTGCGCCGGGCGATGGCGGGCACCAAAATCGAAGACGCCTGCGAAACGCTGATTGAGCGCCTGACCCAGACCAAGAACAATGCGGAATTCCTGAGGATGATTTTGCGGTCGTAACCCGTTTGGCACGAGAATTCAGGGCCTTGACGGTTCGCGGTTGACAAACACCCGTTTGATTCGCTCAAATTGTCCTCTTTTCCCGACGAATTCCGTCTTCGGAGCAGCCCACGCATAGAATGCAAAACTTTGCCGCCCAGTGTCTCGACATGGCCCGATCCATCCTGGGCCACAACCTGGACGCCATCAACCCCGACGGAAGCATCACGCCCATCCCCGGCGAAACCGGGCGCTCCGATGAACCGGGGCATGCCGCGCTGGCCATCGGAGAATTTTACCGCGCCACTGGCGAAACGAAGCTGGGCCCGTTCGACCTCGTGGACCTCGCCGCGCGCACGGTGACCGCCCAGGCGTTTACGGAAGAAGAGGACGAAAACGGCCTGGCGTACAGCGCGCTGGGCCTGCTTTCGTTCGGCTGCGCCAAGGACCGCAACCCGGTGTGGGAACGGCTGTTTGAGGAAACCCGCCAGAAACTCGACCGCGCCCTGCTGGCCCGCACGGATTACGACAATCATCAACAGGCGTTTAACATCGCGAAATCGGTGGCGCGCTTCAGCCTCGGCTTGTCAAAAAAGGACGAGACCTCGAAGCTCGTGGAGCGCTTTATTGACCGCATCAAGGAAAGCAGCAGCGGCGGGTATTTTGACGACTGCCCGACGGGCTTTGGCGGGTGTTTTGACATTTACGGGGTGTTGTGTTTCGGGTTCATCCGCCAGGCTTTGCAATTGCACGCGAACATCCACCTGCGCGAGCGCAAGCTGCCGAGCCTGCGCACCCACGCGGAAAAATACCTGCGCATGCTGCCGGACCTGGTGCGACAGGACGGGCTGGGCTGGAATTATGGCCGCGGCATAGGCGCCTACGGCCAGATGCACTGCATCAGCCTGATTCTCCAGGCCATGCGCGACGGCTGGATTACCGAGGAACAAAAACCGCAATATTTCGACATTCTGCGCCGGCTCTTCCACTACTTCTTTGCGTCCTACCTCGACCAGGAACACGGCTACCTGGTCATTCGCGACGCCGAGCGCGCCACCGGCACGAACCACTCGACGCGCATGGCGAACTTTGACGCCGCGCGCTACCTGTGCCAATGGTCGCGTCTGGCCAAGACCATCGGCGGGCAGATGAATCCTAAATTTATCGGGCAGAAAACAACCGGGCGCTGGGTGATATTTGATTCGTCCAACCGCAAAGAGCAGGGCTTGTTTATTTATCAGGACTCCGAAAGCGGGCTGCATTTGTCCATTCCGCTGGTCAGCGCCGGAACAAGCCGCAATAGTGACTCGCTGGCCTTCCCGCATTCGCCGGGGGTGTTCGACTGGCCCGTGGGCATGTACCTGCCCATCATGCTGCCGGAGCTGACTTTTGGCGACAAGGTCATCATCCCCGCGTTTTACGGCAAACGCTGCACTACCGGCCTGGGGCTGCGCAATTCGCTGTTTTTCAAGTACGAGCAGCCGGAACTCATCACCAAGGACGAGCAATTCGTGCCCGGCCTGGGTTCGTGCAAGGTGCAATGGAGTTTCTCGGGCAACAAAGTGACCAGCGAATTCATCTTCACCGTGCGCAACCAGGTGCAACTGGACAAACTGCGCTACATGCTGGCCATCGGCTCGCCACATTCGCACTACCGCATCGGCACCACACTGACCCTGGGCGCGGAGAGCCTGCGCTGCGAGGTGATTAAAGACGATTTTCAGGCCACGTGGGCGCCCATCGAAACCGTGACCGGCAACCCCAATTACCGCACTTACTGGGGTGGCTTGAACTACATTCAACTGCTGCATCGCGACCATCCGTTGGTGATGCGCCCGGGCCAGCAATACCGCCTGACCATCCAGTTCCAGCCGCACATTGTGATGGCAGACGAGTAAACGGCCAAGGCCAGCCAGAGGTTGACGGTGCGGCGGGCCGGACGATATATTGCCCGGCGTCGCATATATCGTTGTGAAGAAACTTCCGACATTCCTGCGCCATTCCTTTTGGCTGGTTTTTGCCGTGGTTTGGGCCTGGGAAGTCGGGCTGGTTTCCACCAGTTGCTTCACCCCCGACTGGAATATCACCTGGGGCTGGGCTAGGAATGTCTGGACTGACGGACTGGGGATGATTTACGCCGGCAAACCGCTGTACAATTATCCGCCGCTGATGGCTTATTCACTTTGGCTGTTTGAAAAGGGGTTCAAGAGCGTGGATGCGTTGAAGGAAAATTTATATTTCTATAAATTGTTTCCACTGGCCTTCGACTTTGCCGCCGCGGCCGTGGCGGTAAAATGGGCCAGAGACCGCCGGTGGGAGATTCTTTGTCTGCTGCTGCTCATCGCCAACCCGATTTACATTTTTAACTCGTACACTTGGGGCCAGATAGACTCCACCTATTGCGCGCTGGTCTTTTTTACACTGTATGCGATGGTGCGCGACCGGCCAGTGACGGCGGCGCTGCTCTATACTCTGGCATTTAATTTCAAAATCCAGGCGCTCTTGTTTGCACCGCTTTTCGGCCTGGTGTTTATTTGGAAGCTGGGAAATCCCTGGCCAGTGAAGCGCATCGCCACCGCGGCCGGCGCGGCGATCGCGCTGCAACTGGCGATCCTGGTGCCCTTTCTGCGGGCCGGGCAACTGGGGCCGATGTTCGACATTCTGAAAAGTCCGGTGAATTACTATCAACGGATTTCGATGAATGCCTTCAATTTTTGGGATGTTTTCTACGGGTTGGATGCAATTAAAATAAATGACACGCAGAAGGTCTGGGGGCAATTCTCCGCGCAGCAAACCGGCCTGGCGCTGTTTTTTGGTTTCTCGCTGCTGACACTGGCGCCGATCCTGGTGAATATCATCATTGCCCGGCGGCAACGCGCGCCCCTGGCGTGGAGCGAAGAGCACCTGCTCCTGATGTGCAGCGTGATCCCCCTGGGGTTTTTCTTTTTTTGCACGCAAATGCATGAACGCTACTCGCAATCCGCGATTCTTTTTCTCGCGACTTATTCCTTTCGCACCCGGCGCTACGGGCTGCTGGTGCTGATGTTTCTGGCCTATGGACTGAATATCGAATATGTTTTTAATGTCTACCAATTCGGGGAATTTTGGCGGTATTTTTTCATCGGCCGCCTCGTGGCCGCGCTTTATGCAGCCTTGATTGCCGGGCTGTTGTGGCGGTATTTTCAGTCGCTGCCGAGGCCGAGCCCAGCACCCGCTGCCGAACCGGCCTCAGCGCACGGGTAACCCCGCAGTGCGGAGATGGTCTTTGACTTGCGCGATGGTGAATGTCCCAAAATGGAACAAGGAAGCCGCCAGGACCGCGCTCGCGCCGCCGTTTTTCACCACGTCCACAAAGTGCCCGAGTTGGCCAGCGCCGCCGGAGGCGATGACGGGAACTTCCACCGCGTCACTGACAGCGCGGGTGAGACCGAGATCGTAGCCGTCCTTGGTGCCGTCGCGATCCATGCTGGTGAGCAAAATTTCGCCCGCGCCAAGCGACACGACTTGTTTGGCCCAGGCGACAGCATCGAGTTCGGTCGGTTTGCGACCGCCGTGAGTATAAACGCGCCAATGTTTGCCATCGGGTTCGCGCTTGGCATCAATCGCCACGACAATGCACTGGTTGCCGAATTTTTTGCTCGAGCGCAGAACCAGACCGGGGTCGAGGATCGCGGCGGTGTTGAGGCTGATTTTATCGGCCCCGGCGTTGAGCATGTCGCGAATATTTTCCACACTGCGCAAGCCGCCGCCGACGGTCAACGGCATGAAACACTGGTCGGCCGTGCGCTCGACGACATGGTGCATGATTTCGCGTTCTTCCGACGAAGCCGTGATGTCGAGGAAGACCAGTTCGTCCGCGCCCTGCTCCTCATATTTTTTTGCCGATTCAACGGGATCTCCGGCGTCTACCAGATTCAAGAAGTTTATACCTTTAACCACGCGGCCTTTATTTACATCCAAACAAGGAATAACTCGTACAGAAAGCATGGGGGGAAAACTTGGTTGAAATTGTTATTCAGTTGAAACTTTTCCCGAGCCAGTAAGCGCGGACGCCAACGCGTGCCAGGCGAGCGTGGCACATTTGACGCGGGCCGGGAATTTGCGCACGCCTTTGAGCGCGATGGCGTCGCCCACCCGTTCCTCGACGGCAATAGGCGGGTCCTTTTCATTCACCAGCAGTGCCTGCATATCCTCAATGGCCGCACGGGCCTCGGAAATGGTTTTGCCCTTGACCCGCAAGGTCATCAGCGAGGCGGAAGCTTGCGAAATCGCGCAACCCTGCCCGGTAAATTTCACGTCAGCGATTTTGTCGCCGTCCATTTTCAAAAATACGGACAGCTCGTCGCCACACAAGGGATTGTAACCTTCACCCACGGACGAAGGGTTTTCCATCGCGCCGCGGTTGCGCGGGCGGCGGTGGTGGTCCAGGATGATGTCCTGGTAAAGGTCGTCAAGGTCGTCGGACATGGGAATTAGCTAAAAAGTTTGCGGACTTTGGCCAAGGCGGCGGCGAGGCGTTCGACTTCGGCGCGAGTGTTGTAGAATGCGAACGAGGCGCGGGCGGTGCCGGGAATTTTATAACGCTGCATGAGCGGCTGGCAGCAATGATGCCCGGCCCGAATGGCGATGCCCTCGCTATCGAGCACGGTGCCGATGTCGTGCGGGTGGACGCCTTCCATGACAAAGGAAAGCACGCCAACTTTTTCGGGCGCTTCGCCGATGATGCGAATGTCCTGCACTTCGGAAACGGCCTCGGTGGCGTAAGACAGCAATGCGCTTTCGTGCGCGGCCAGCGCCGCATGGTCAAATTTTTCCAAATAATGAATGGCCGCGGCGAGGCCGATGGCGCCGCTGATATCGGGCGTGCCGGCCTCAAAACGTTCCGGCAGGCCGCGGAAAGTGGTTTTTTCGAAAGTGACGCGTTCAATCATGTCGCCGCCGCCTTGATAGGGGGGCATTTTTTCCAAGAGAGCAGCCTTGCCATAGAGCACGCCGATGCCAGTCGGGCCAAAAAGTTTGTGGCCGGAGAAAGCAAAGAAGTCGCAGTCCAGCGCCTGCACGTCCACGTGCAGATGCGGCACGGATTGGGCGCCGTCCACCAGGGTGATCGCGCCGACCTTCTTGGCCCGAGCGATGAGTTCACGCACGGGGTTGACCGTACCGAGGGCATTCGAAACGTGCACGATGGCGAGGATTTTGGTCCGCACGGTGAGCAGTTCATCCAGGTGGCCGAGGTCCAGTTCACCGCCATCGGTGACGGGGATGACTTTGATGACCGCACCGGTGGCTTGGGCGATGAGCTGCCAGGGGACAATATTGGCGTGGTGCTCCATGCCGGTGAGGAGGATTTCGTCGCCGGCGCGCAGGTTGGCGCGGCCCCAACTGGACGCGACCAAATTGATACCCTCAGTCGTGCCGCGGACAAAGATGCACTCGCGCGGCTCGGCGGCGTTGAGGAACTTCGCCACGGTGACGCGGGCGCGGTCGTAGGCGTCGGTGGCCTCGGCGCTGAGGTAGTGGACACCGCGGTGGATGTTCGCGTTGGTCGAGGCGTAGTAATGGCTGACGGCGTCAATGACCGCTTGGGGCTTTTGGGCGGTGGCGGCATTGTCGAGATAGACCAACGCGTGCGCGCCAACCTGCGTGTCGAGGATGGGAAAATCCTCGCGCACCGCGTTGACGTCGAAGGACTGAGCGGTCTTGGCGTGGGTGCCGGACTTGGTCATGCGAACGGTCAAGTTACCCGGAAAAACGGTTCAGTGCAATAAAGAGATGGAAGCCTTACGCCCA
>CAZCMU010000037.1:0-16004 GCA_964499725.1 uncultured Opitutales bacterium | reverse complement strand
CCCGAGCTGGCGGGCCGTGGCTTCCCGCGCCACCATCTGCTGGGCCATTAACACAATATCTTCCCGGCATTCCTCCAAACTGGGCACGGCCAGTTCCGAAGAGCTGGTCAACAGGTACAAATTCTCGTCAATCAGCCCGCGGTCGTAGAGGGCGTCGAGGCTCTCCGAAAGGCAAAAGATGAACCGGGTGACCGTCGGCAGCCCGGCAAAAACTCCACTCTTGCGCGCAATCTGCGGCAGCAGGCGCTGGCGTTCCAGGTCCAGCGTGTCAGCCTCGAGGAAACACAGGGTGACGCGTTCGCACTGCTCGTTCTCCCGCAGCAGGCGCAGCAAATTGTTGGCCTCAACCATGGTGTTGGTGAGATAAAAGAACTGCTCGCCGGGCTTGTCGCGCAAAGTTTCGAAATCGCGGCAGACCGCGGCAAAATTGGTTCCGCGCGGGCCGGACAAGGTCAGGTAATTCTTGAAATTGCGCAGGGCATAAAGTTTGTGCGCAAATTCCGCCGATTTCGGATCCCGGCACGGCAGCGAGGCGAAGGGAAACGGCAGCGCATGGCTAAACTCCGAGGTGCCGGCGGTGTCGGCATCAAGGTCACCCTGACGCGAACCGGTTCCGGCGGCCTGTTCAAGGAGTTTGGCCGTGCGCTTGAGCAGGGAAAAGACGTTCAGCGGTTTGAGAAAGACCCCGCCGACCCCGTCGCGAATAAGTTCGCGGATGGTTTCGTTGTCCAGGAAGCCGGATACCATGATAATCGGCGTCCGGGGCTGCACTTTTTTGAGTTCGCGCAAAAAGTCCTTGCCGCTGATGCCCGGCATGCGCTGGTCAGTGACGACCAGGTCAAATTGAAATTCGTGGATGAGCGCGAGCGCCTTCTGCGGGTCTTGCTCCGACGTGACATCATAACCCGCCTGGTTGAAAATGTCCGTCAACAGGCTGTTAAAGTCGATGTCGTCGTCTAAAATTAATATGCGATGTCCCATGGGGGAAACGTTAGTGTAACCCTAAATTAATCCCGCCCAACGGTCAGCAAGGGAAGTATTTACGCTAGCAAAAACGGCAACTTTGCCAAGCGCAATTTTGTCTCTAGCCTGTTTAATGGGCCCAACTTGGATTACCGATTGACCAGATTCGAGATTGTCACACCGGGCCCGAGGTCTATCTTCTTGGCTATGAATTTTCGTTCGGCGTACCGGATGACATCTGCGGTTTGGCTGGCCTGCTTTGGCCTTGGTGTCTGTGCGCAGGCCCAACCGCCCGCGCCCACCCTGCGGCCACAAGACCAAGGGTGGTGCTATACCCGCACGGGCTATGCGGCAGGCGCTTTCAAAGTTGAGAACCAAATCGCCGTGTTCGCTGGCAGCCGCTACGGTTTTGTGTTTGGGCTGAAGGTGCCATTGGATGACCAAGACCCTCTGCATGCGGAGGCATTGCTCCGGGACGGCCAAATTTACGTTCCCCTGTCCTTTGCCAGCTACCTCACCCTTAAATCCGCGCCATCGGTTACCTCACCCCCGGCGTATTTGCGCGACCGCTGGGTTTACCAAATCCCTCGCCCCACCTATACCCCTCCGGCGTCAGCGCGAACCATCCAGGTCAACGGCCATGCGTGGGTGGATTTTGCCGACGTGGGCAACGCTCTTGGCCTGCATGTGTTTCAGGACAACAGCGGCCTGGTGTCCATCGGACGTAAACCGGACTACGATTTTACCACCCACGAGCTTACTTTGCATGACAGTGTCGTTTCCCTTTTTGACACTCCGGAAAAAATCGCCGACCCAAAGATGGCCCTGCTCTATCTGCCAGCGCCTCCGCCGACCACGCCGGCAGCCAAGCCGACGACCATCCCGCGCGCCGCGTACAACCTTGGCGGTTTCAACTTTAAATTACTCGGTTCGAACATCCCGCCGCCCGGAGTTTACCCGCGCCTGTTGTTCAGCCCGGATGACCTGCCGGGCCTTCAACAACGCATGCAACAATTCAAAACGATGCAAATGTCCATCGCGGAGATGCAGGCGATGTTCCGAAATTCCTGGTGGGACCCCACGACGCTCGACGGGCAGATGTTCGCCAAACTGGTCAAAGGCGAGACGGTTGACTTGACCAGCGCGGGCCACGGCGCGAGCATTTTTTCCAGCAACGTCAACTACCCCACCAACTGCCTGGTCTCGATGGCGCTCTATTGCCTGCTCGCCGGCGACGACGAACATGGCCAGCAGGCCGCGAATGCCATTTGCAATTATTACAAGGCGATCGAACCGCGCCTGGACTATGTCCTGGCCTCCTCCGCGAATGAGCTGGCGTTTATACCCGAGCTGGCTGGATTTTCGACTTACTCATGGAAGGGGGTGGATGATTTGGTCGCCCACCTCGACCTGGGGCTGGCGCTCGACTTTGGCGGGCATTGGATGACGCCGGAACAAAAGGATTTGATGCGGCGCATCATCGCCAAGGCCACCTATGGCCGCCGCGCCACCCCCGGCAACGGCCTGAGCCACCTGCTGGCGCTCGCCGCCATTGAAGGGTTGCCAGGTTATGATGCCGAAGCCTGCGCCGCCGACGCCGAATTGGTGCAGAGCTTCCTTGACCGGGGACTCGACGAGCGCGGCGCGCTCACCACCGATGGCAGCCAAGTGGGGAACTTGCAATTTCAAGTGCTGGCGATGATCGTTCTTGCCCGGCGCGGTGACAACTTGTGGGGCAACCCGCATTGGCGGAATTTTCTTAACGGCGCGGCAACTTCCCCCTCCGCCAGCCAACCCGGCGCGACCGACGGCGGACCCTATGATTCGCAGACCATTCTCGAATTTCACGCTTTTTATCCAGACAACCCAGCAGCGGCGCAAATCCTGAGCCTGCGTTTCCCGAAATTCAAACCGTCGGCGCTTGATCTTACGCTTTTCAGCGCGCAACTCGCCAACGAAACCGCCGGACACATGCGCGATTTGAAGCTGCGTTTGCCGGGGCCATCCTATCCCGGTTTCGTGAGCCCGGTGCTTTACGACACCGATTGGGAGCCACCCTCCTTGGGCGAGTAATTTTTACCGCAGCTCTTGAAGCTGCCCGCTGAGGTCGGCGGTGGCACGTTCTGCAGCCGTCAGCCGTTCCTCCAATCGCCCCAGACGTTCAGCATGGCTTTGTTCAAGTGCTGCGAGTGCGCGGGCCTGGCGTTCTTCAAAACCGGAAAGAGCTGCCGGCCAAATGACACCTTCTTTGCTGGACACGGACGCCATCCAGGCGCCGTCCGGCTTGCTCTCTACTGTTTTGACGGAGGAGGCAAAGCGGGAGGATGCTTTTGATTTGGTAGTCATTATGCAAATTTACCTGATTAATCAAACAAGTGTAAGCACTCGGTTGGCTGCGTTGGGTAGGTTGGATGGGTTGGAAAGGTTGGGAAAGTCGCTGAACTTAAAATTCTTTGTGCGTTTTCTCATTCGGCGGGTGTCTAAGGGTATCGCTTGATGCGAATTTCCCCCCGGCAAAAAAACGCTGGCTGATTTTGGGTGTCCTGCAGGGTGATGCCCAAAGGGGTCATGTGTCATGGCCCGGGCGGACGGTTTTTGAGCTCACGCTCAAGGGCCGTCCGCCCAATCGGCCGGGGATAGCCGCAAAGCGTTTAGCGGAGCGTGTGGGTGATAACGTCATTTTTTGTGCTTTTGAGGTGCATTTTTTGGAGATGCAAATAAATACCTTGGGAATTGCCTCTCAGGCCGGATGAGGCAGAGTATATGGCAACCCAATCACCGTTCATGAAATTCCCTCGTCGTATTCGCCTTGTATCGTTTTTCGCGTTCAGTCTGGCCGGCCTCGGCCTGACCGGCTGCATCATGACCAACACGTCGAACACTAATATCACGGGGAAAGCGATCCCGGACGATATGTTTGCCCAAATCCAGCCCGGCCAAACCAAAGCTGCGGTAATCAATTTAATCGGCCAGCCGTCCAAGAAAACCACCGAGGACGCCGGCAACGAGTCATGGAAATGGACTTACACTGAAACCAAATCATCCGAGCATTCGTTTATTGTCCTTTTTGCCGGCGTCAGCAAAACCACCACAAATCAAACCACGGTGGTCGAATTCGACCGGGACGGAAAAGTCATCAAGGCCTGGCGGGAATAGGACGGCGGCAAAAATACAGGGTGAAATCGCTCACTTCTTCGCCGCGCGGTAGAGCAGGAAAAGGCCCAATCCCTCAAACAGAATATTCGGAATCCACAGCAATAGATCGGGCCGCATTTCGGGATGTCCGCGCAGCAGTGTCAGCGAAAAAAGCAGGAAATAATAACCCAGCGCCAGGCCCAGGGCGATGGCGAGGTTGACAAAACTCTCCGACCGCCCCACCTGCAATGCCAGCGGCAACCCAAACATTGCCAGAGCCACAACCGAGAACGCCGCCGCAAAGTCGCGCTGGATTTGCATCTGCACATCCATGCGCCATTGCGTTTTTTGCTTCGCGGTGGGGTGCTCGATACCCGGCGGGTCGAGGTCACGCTCGCGCAGTAATTCGCCCAGAGTTAGCAGCGAAAGCTTGAACGGGGCCGCCGCCGGACCGAGAAGATTGCCCAGTGGCAGTTTAACCTTGAAATCATCGCTGCGCGGGGAACTGGGCGTGATATCAGTCATATTGGAGGGATCGGCAGACTTGTATTGCAAGGCGCTGGCGCCATGGAGGGTGATGATAAGCTGGTCGGTGGCGTGGTCGTAATCCAGTTTGCCGCGGCGGGCTCGGACAAACTCCTTGGCATCGCCGTGTGGGTCAAGGACCCAGACCCAAATATCCGTCAAATCCCCTCCATCCCGCCCGCCGATGTTGACGACGTAGCCTGGGAACTCGCGCACATCGCGGCCGGCTTGGAACAGGCGCAGGGGATCATTGCGCGCCAAATTGACCAACGAGGATTTAAAGGCTTGGTCGGCAGCCGGTGCATACTCGAAATTGATGAACAAACACAGCAACACACCGAGGCAGGAAGCCAGCAACACTGGCGCTGCCAGCGACCAGAGGCTCAACCCGGCGGAGCGCATGGCCGTGTATTCGCGCTGGGCGCACAGCCGCCCGACCACCAGCAACACCGCCGTAAGTAATCCCAACGGCAGGGCGTAGGGCACCACGCCCGGAATAAGCAACACGAGCAAATACAGGAAGGTGAACAGGTCGAGCTGCCCGCTGGCCAGCCGATCGAGCACTTCGCGCATGACATTGCCCAGCACCAGCACAAAGACAAACACCGCCACCGCAAACGCCGTCGCCCCAACGACCTGCTTGAAAATATAGCGGTGCAGTAGATTCACGACGCGGATTAGACCTGAAATTGTCTGGCCCCGCAAGCTCATGGGATGGCCGGCACCCGACCCTGAAAAAATGTCAAAAAAGTTCATCTAATAGCTTGCAATATAATCCTTAATTGCCGTCAATTCAGCCGATAGCTCATTCATAGTAGAACTGTGTCTTGCTCATTTTTGCCTTCGCGAGCAGCTCCCTTGGCTCGCGGCAGGCAGGTTACCAGACATAGACTATGCCTACCCCTCCCCCAGATCATCGGTCCCTCCGCCGGCCTGGATCAAGTTTAGCGTTTTGCCCTGGTCAATTTTATTGGCCAGCCTGGGCACGACCTGGATTGATGTTGGCGCTGTGCGTAAGTCTAATCTCTTCATCGGCGTGCGCCCAGAGCCACACGTTTACCGACCTCAACGGACAGACCTTCCCGGCCCAGGTGCTGGCGGTGAAAAACGGAGAAGTTATCATCCGGCGTGATAATGGCAAAGTTTACAGCCTGGATCTCGTTGCTCTTTCACCAGCCGATCAAAAATTCCTCGCCGATTGGAAGGCCAAAGCAGGCGACACCCAAGTCGCCATGGCAACCACCGATTCAGACATTGCAGTCAAAATTTCCGTTGAGGACGCCAAACCTGGTGATGCAACCCAACTGGCGGCCCGAGTTTCGTTGATTAACCAGGAAGACTGCTACGACTTTAAAGGTCTCAAAGGCACCCTCATCCTGGTCGGCCAGCGAACGGACGGCGCCAGCAAATACAAAGTGCTCGCCGTGGAAAAATTTAACGGCGATGTGCCGGCTTGCGGCAAATTTGATTTTAACGGCCAGCCCTTCAACCCCGTTGATGCCGCCGACCCCAATCAACCTTCCTACCCTTACAAAGGCTATGTCTTCGTCCTCCAAACCAGCAACGACAACATAATCCAGTTTAATCATTCTGGATCATTCGTAAAAGATGCTGCAGCAGCGTTAAAGCTTCG
This sequence comes from uncultured Opitutales bacterium, assembly GCA_964499725.1. Taxonomy (GTDB): domain Bacteria; phylum Verrucomicrobiota; class Verrucomicrobiia; order Opitutales; family JABDGR01; genus JABDGR01. The sequence continues at coordinate 9,748 of CAZCMU010000037.1, read as the reverse complement.
CCCGGGGACGACCTTTTCAGGGCCCAGTACGCAGGTCAGCCGTCGGATTAAATTAGTAAATTAACCCGATTTCCGGCGGGCCTCACTGGTCGCCCGTCCGCGATCGGCCAGTTTAGCGCGACCGGGATCATTAAAACAATGCCGTGGCGCAGGGCGAAGTTCCCGATGAAGCGGGCGTCAGGCCAAGCATCGCTCGCAGTTGACCGTCAACCGCACCCAGCAGCAAGTTGTCGCCGCCTCGCCCACCCGCCGGGTCCACCACAATGGCTTCACCGATGGTTATGGTGGCAGTTAAGGGCACGTGTGGACGCACCCGGTCGGTGAGATCTTCCTCGAGACGCTCGATGGTTTCCAAATAGCGTTCGGGCGGCGGCTGGCCGGCCAAATAATCCGCGGGATAATTGTCAAGCTGCTGCGCCACATAGATGCTGCCAAGTTGGCGCCAGCGGCGGTTGCGTTCGTCTTCGGCCAGCCGGCCACTAACCAAGCCCGGCACAATGCCCGCGCGCAACCGGCGCACCCGTGATTGCACGGGTTCCTGCTCGTGTCGGCTTCCATCCCATTCATCTTCCAACGGCCCCAATACCGCTTCCACGAGTTGAGCCCGTCGGCGGGCCAAGGATCCTGACTGAACTTGGCCCAATTGTTCAGTTTCCAATTTTGTTTGCATGGCCTCGGCAATTTTTTCAAGGCGACTGCGCAGTGACAGATGAATTCCAGCCGGCAGGCCAAGCTGTGCTTCAATTTCCCCCAACACCCCGGCCACTCCCGGCTCCAGCGGGCCGGCTAGTTGATAACGGAGCGCCACGGGGTGAATGACGACCCGGCCGGGCGGGTCCCGCTGCGCGCGCAGTTTGGCCGCGGTGCGGGCGATCAGCGCCGCCCCAACCATTAACGGATTCAGTCGGTCATTCGTCCGCCCCAAATAGCCCTCGGGGAAAATGACCACGGGACGGTCGGCGCGGGTAAGAATGTCCACCGAAGTCTTTACCGCGGCCCGATCCACGCCTTCCCGGTAAACGCTAAAAATTCCCAGCCGAGGAAGTAAAAACGACTTCAGGCGGTTGGCCTTGAAGACATGCCAGCTCGCCATGTAATAAAACCAGGTTCGAATTTCACAGGACAACTGGCCCATGACCAAACCATCTTCGTCCCGGCAATGATTCGGCATGAGCATGATGCCATGTCCGGCGGCCAGGGATGCCCGCAGCCGGTCCAGCGCGATAAATTCATATTTAACCAGTCCGTAACCTCTTAGCAAATACCGCGGCAGGAACGGCGCGAGCAGCGACGGCCAAACTGTGCCCGCCCGGGGGAGGACGTGTGCATAAGGTTCCGCAATGACAACTTTTTGCATAATTCTTGCGCCGCTCGCAGCCTTGCCATGCGATAGAATAGGGTCAAATTGATTACGGTGTGAAAAATGCTTAAGCAAGACCAGCTGTCCCGAGTGGGGTGAACACCTCCCCGCCGGAAGTAAAGTTCCTTAAAATGTTGTCTTGAAACCTAACCCGGTCCTTGTTAATGGTACAATGATTCCTGAATATCAACATTACTGGCACCACCCCGGCCGGTTGTTTTAAAAAATATGAATGCCATCAGTGTCACCATGGTCAAGGGGACCAATACCCATTTTTTGCAAGAGTTTGCGTTTCGGGCCGTTGCCTCCATCATCACACTTTCTTGGGCTGGGTTGCAGTTGCTCCTGGTCAGTGGCGCTTTCCAGAAGCAAGAAGCGTCCAACCATGCGATCATCGCCCTTTTGGGAGGCCTAGCCCTGCTGCTTTACTGCTTCTTTTTATTTTTGCGCATCCGGCGCCTGGAGGCCACCCCGTCGCGCGAATCCGCCCAGCTCTATTTTGGCGCCTTTCTCGTTGCGCTGCCTTTGCTGACTTGGATGATGTGGTTCTTTCTAAACCGGTTGCTCTTCTATAACCGTCATTTGACCCGCCATGACAGTTCCGGTCGGGTTCTACTGTATTCCTGCGTCGTGGTTTCGGTGGCTTATTTTGTCACTACTCTGGTGTGGCTGGTCACCAACGTTTCCGCCTATGACCTGGCCAAGCCGGGCACTTGGTCCCATCGCCTGATGCGCTGGCTGCAATCGAGCGTGCTTGAGCCCTATTTTAAATAGAGTTCAAAATTGGGCGGTCTGCCTTCTGGCGCAATGGCGGCGCAAAACGTCAGATTTTTTCGAAGAATGAGGCTGATGCTAAATGGCTGTGTAACTAGCCATGCCCCTCAGCTGGCTGTTCCAAACCAACAAAAGCAAAACGTTTGAGCCGTCGCCCGTTGGGGCCAGCCACTTTTTCCGTAAAAAATTTTAAGGGGCGAATCCACAGCGGACAGCCGCCCCGGGCGTAGAGCCGGACATAAACCACGAAAGCCTCCTCGGTTTCGGAATGTCGCGCGACCCCCAACACCAAGTAGTGCTGGCCCTTGTAATGGCGGTAAACGCCGCAAGGTAAAGGTGAAATCACCGGTGTTCTTTTTTTGGATTTCATGAATGGCCCGGTTCAGAGACGACCGCCAGACATTGGGGCTTCGCCGTGCTTTTGTCCAGATTTGACGGGCGGCTTGCGGCAAGCTTTTAACAGGTGTGGCAGTTGGATTATCCATTATCACATAATTTGTAGTCGATTAAAACCGGGCCTCGCTTTAAATTTCTCGTTCAGAAAAAATTGAATTACCCCCTAGTCGTGTCCCGCAAATGATGAAACCGGCTCGTTTCAACGCCTGCAGATTTGCCGGATTTTTTCTGGCGCTTGTTTTCACCGGGCTGGCGGACTTGTTGGCTCAAGCAACCCCCGCTGCGGGCAATTTTAATGCGCAAGCGAATCTATCGCTAGGCCAGGGTGATGCCATCACGGCGCTGCTTTGGACGTCCGCGGCACTCCACGATAATCCACCGGACATCCTGCTGCGCTACCGGGCGGGGAACTTGATTCGTCAGGTTCCGCTTTTATTGCAAAGCCTCCGCCACGATCAGGCGATTAATACAATAAAATTTAGTCCGGATGGCAAAGCTATCCTCACGGCCAGCCAGGACAACACCGCACGGGTGTGGGATGTCGCGACCGGACAACCCCGCACGCCACCGTTGCAAGCTGCTGGTCCCGTGTGGAGCGCTACATTTAGCCCGGATGGTAAAAAAATCGCCACCGCCAGCGCGGATAAAACAGCGCGGGTGTGGGATGCTGCCACCGGCCAACCCCTGACCGCGCCTTTGCCGCATACCGGTGCGGTGACAGACGCCGCCTTCAGCCCCGATGGAAAATTGCTTGTCACAGCTAGTCAGGACAAGACTGCGCGCGTCTGGGATGCCTCTACTGGCCAAGCCATCACTCCTCCGCTAGTCCATAACGGCGCCGTCCTGCATGCGAGTTTTAGTCCGGATGGCAAAACCATCCTGACCGCCAGCGAGGATAACACCGCCCGCCTTTGGGATGCCGTCACTGGCCAACCCATCGCGACACCCCTGAAGCACGCCGGTATCGTTACCGATGCCGTGTTTAGTCCTGATGGTAAAACCGTGGCTACCGCCAGCGAAGACAATACCGCGCGCGTCTGGGACGCCATTACCGGCAAACCCATCACCCCGCCATTGCAACATGCAGGGGTGGTGAATCAAGTTGCTTTCAGCCCCAACAGTTCCCTGGTGGTCACCGCCAGCCAGGACAAAACCGCCCGCGTGTGGGATGCCGCCACCGGCAAAGCCGTGACCCCGCCGCTCACCCACGCAGACGCCGTGCTCTTTGCCACATTCAGCCCGGACGGTTCCGCTGTTCTCACCGCCAGCATGGATAAAACTGTTTGCGTATGGAATTCGAATACGGGCGAGTTGCTTACATCGCCGTTGCCCCATTCTGATGCGGTTGGCTACGCCGCTTTCGGTCCCGCCGGCCACCTGGTTGCCACGGCTGGCGCGGATGGCACGGCTCGCCTCTGGGACATCACCGCCATTCGCTTCCCATTGCCAATTTTCCATCATGGAAACTCGGTCGAGGTGGCCTCCTTCAGCCCCGACGGAAAAAAAATCCTCACCGCCAGTTGGGACAAGACGGCGCGCGTTTGGGACGCCGCCACCGGGCAGGCCATCACGCCGCCTATGAAATACACCGACACTGTACAAGATGCGACGTTCAGCCCGGATGGGCAAAGTGTTTTGGCTGCATGTTACAGTGATCCGGCACGGGTGTGGGATGCCGCCACCGGCCAGGCGCGACCCATAACGCTCGACCAAAATTTAATCCGCCACGCCGCGTACAGTCCCGACGGAAAAAAAATAGTGACCGCCAGTAACGACAAAATGGCCCGCATCTGGGATGCCGCCACCGGCCAGAGCCTTACCACGCCACTCGTCCACACCGGCGCCGTGGTGGATTGCTCTTTCAGTCCGGACGGACGCACCGTAGTTACGGCAAGTTCCGATAATACGGCGCGCCTCTGGGACGCTGCCACTGGCCAGGCGCTGGCACCGCCGTTGCAGCACAGCTTTTGGGTTTATACCGCCGAGTTTAGCCCTGACGGCAAGAAAGTCGTCACCGCCAGCGCGGACAAAACTGCGCGGATTTGGGACACCGCCACCGGCCAGCCGCTTACCCCGCCGCTCACCCATGACGACGCCGTATTCAGCGCTGAATTCAGCGCCGACGGAAAAAAAGTTGTCACTGCCAGCCAGGATAAAACCGCACGCATCTGGGACGCTGCCACTGGCCAGCCGCTAACCCCGCCCTTGGTCCATGCCGATGCAGTTGTTTATGCCGGCTTTAGCCCGGATGACCGCCTAGTGGCCACGGTGTCCGACGATTATACCGCGCGAATTTGGGATGCCGCCACCGGCCAGCCCATCGCCCTGCCGTTTGAACACACATTCAACGTGCGTCATGCCGCCTTCAGTTCCGACGGTCGCCTTCTTCTCACCGCCAGTTGGGATAAAACCGCGCGCCTATGGGACATCTCACCCAGTGGCTGGTCGGTTGAAGATATTGCTGATTTCGCCGAACTCGAAGCCTCCGCAAAACTCGGTGCGGACAACCAAACGCAACCGCTCAACCCGGCAGAGATTGCCGCGCTCCTCGACCACCTCAAAGCCACCCACCCGGAAATTTATCCGACTGGTGCCGGACAAAAACCTTAGGGACAAACTATTCACATTTTCGCGGGCAGCTTCCACGATTCGTCGAAGAGACCATCCTGGGCGACTTTGTCGGAGATTTTGCCGTCAGGCTGCTTGGTGACTTCGAGGATGGCAAAATCCCCGTAGCCCTGCTGGGCGTTCGGACCGCCGCCGGCGATAAGGCCAGTGTTGAGCACGATGTAGTGTTTCGGATTCAGGGGATTCGGGTAAATGAGCACCGGCACATGGTCAGCCGCGCTGTAGGTTTTGTCGCCAACGATGATGTTGTCCTTGGTCCATTTAATGGGAAGCTGACTGGCGATTTTCGCGAGGAATTTATTGCTGCCGGGATCGCCGAAAAGGACGAGGTTGCTGCTGGCAATGTCGGCGTCGGTGATGTCGGAATCGGCTTTCTGGCGCACATTGCCGCAATAATCACGGGAAAACATGGCGGAGAAGCGGTTCAGTTCCTGGGTGGCACGCTCACCGGCAATGGCATTGTTGGGGGTTCCGGTCGGAGTCACACAGATAAACGAGTCAAAAAACGCATCATTCACCGGGCCTTGCAGGTTATGCTGCTTGCGCAGGCCCGTGTCGGCGGTCAGGTCGCCCTGCACCCAATGGCCGGATGCATTGCGCGTGAGCAGCAGGCTCGGCGCAGACTTCGGCGTCAGCTTATCGCCATCAATCATGATCAGTCTGGCCTTGGCGGTGTCATCGAGCACCAGGCGCGAGACGTTTTGCGTCTTAATGGTGTAGGAGACCTTGGTGGGGTCGCGCCCAGCGTCCACCTGGGCCTTGTCGAACTGCTGCTGCATACCGTCCACCGTGACCCAGAAATCGTGGTTGTAGCGCAAAGTGTAGGTAACGAACCGAATCTGGTTGGGCACGACGCGACCGCGCTGGAAATTGGCGGCGGTGAATTCATTAATCATCCGCGCGGTGTCTCCCGTCGCGTGAGAGTGGCCCTGCCCCGGCGTGGCGAGCCAGAGTGTGTTGGTATCCGTGCCCTCCCAGTGCAACGGGCTAATGATATTGGTGTGGTATCCCTGGCGCGTGAGTTCATCGTTGATGCTGCCAGAAGAAGCCAGTTGCGCGTCGTTTTCCCCCGCGTAGGCGACGAGGGGCACACTGAGCACGTTCAACGCGTGCGGAATCATGATGCCGTAGGTGGCCAAGGCGCCCTTTTGCGCGGGGGTCAGGCCATCAAAATTCAAGCGATTACCAATGACGCCCGCGTCAATTTCCAGTCCGCAAAACATATCCGGATTATGCAGGCCGATTTGCCACGAACCCGCGCCACCCATGGAAAAGCCGGCCAGGACGATGCGGTCCGGGTCAATGTTGTAGCGCTTGCGCACCGAGGCGAGGACTTCGAGGACATCCGTTTCCCCGGCCCAGCGGAAAGAGTTATTGCCCCGGCCAAACATCTCGACGCGGATCTGATTGCTGCCACCTCCGCCATTGCCTCCCCCATTACCACCATTGGCGCCGGCCCAATCCCAGCCCATGTCGGGAACATAATGGCTCATGCCGTGAAGATAAATATAAAGCGGCATGGGCTTAGCCGGGTCATAGGAAGTGGGTACCGACACGTGGTAAGGTTGGGCGGTGCCATCCACCACCGAACGATAACCGCGGTCCACGCGACCCTTGTTTTGCGGCCAGGTGGCGGTGCCGTCCTTAATCTGCTGCGCCCGGCGCAAACCGGCAGTGAGAAGGGACATGCATTTGTCGAAGGGCTTGTAGTTCCCATAGGCATTCGGTACGCGCAGGGTGGTTTGTACAATCCAGCCGCAGCATTCGGCATCCACAATCAAGTCATCGTCGGCCTTGGCGTCCTTCAACGCCTTGAGGGCGGAATTCAGTTCATCCAGTTTCGCCTGCAATTGAGAAATCTGGTCAGGCGTGAGGACGGTCGTGTAGTCAATCTGGATGCCGCCCGGTGCACGAGGGGCGCTAGCAGCGGGACCGGCCGCACGCGGGGCGGCGTTGGTAAAATCCTCGGATTGAAACGCGGCGGGGGCGTTGTCTGGAGCGCCAGTTTGGGCAGCAGAAGGAACCGCGGGAGCAGGTGCAACAGCGTCAGCCGCGCGCACCGGGAGTGAAATCAGGGAACTGGCCAACAAGACGGCAACAGGGAGGATTTTCATGGGAGGGGTAAAATTATTGCAACTAGATGCAAATTCCGGGGGTTAAGTCGAGCGGAGACCTATTCCAATCCCAACGGCTTGGTTTGCGCAAGAAATTTGGCAAAACCAGATTTCATGTTAATTAGGGAATCTAATTTATGAACACAAGCAGTGCTCGCGCAACCCAAGTCACGCGCTCATAATATCTTTTTCAACCAACCAACCCCCCTTAAGTTTCATATTTGATTAGGTTTTTATGCCCCGCCCCAGCACCCCCTGCCCGGCGATTCAAGGACAGGTCAGCTTTTTTAAGCGTCCTTTCCATCGTGTCGGTATCGTCTCCAGCCTCACTGCTGTAGTTTTACTGGCCTGCTCCAGTCCCAAGGTGGCGTCAACCACCCCGGCTACGGCTCCGGATTTTGCCGGCTTCCAGCACACCGTGCAGCCATTCCTGGCCGCGCACTGCTATGAATGTCATAGCGACAAGGATCAAGAAGGTGGCGTGCGCCTCGACACCTTTACGGACGAAGCCTCTCTGGCCAAAGGCATGCCCACGATCGAGAAAGCCATCAAGATGCTCGCCGCGCGGAAAATGCCGCCCAAGGACGAGCCACGGCCGACGGAAGACGAGTACGGCACAAGCATCGCGTGGATGAACGCCTATACCACCAAGTTCTACATGAGCGGGCCCATTGACCCGGGCCGCGTCACCATCCACCGGCTCAATCGCGCCGAGTACGACAACACCATTCGCGATTTGCTCAGCTTGAAAGATTTCCACCCCGCCGACTCTTTCCCCTCGGATGACGCCGGCTATGGCTTCGACAATAATGGCGACGTGCTTTCCATCGCGCCGGTATTATTCGAGAAATATATCAAGGCAGCGGAGGTCTCCCTCAATACCGCCGTGTTTACCGACCCCGTCGTTCCCCCTCCGAGCAAAGAATGGGACGCCGCCACCGCGGACGGTGATTTCCCTAAAGCCAGTCCGGCCCCGGCGGTGGTTACCGCGAACCCGAATGCCGGAGCCAAAGCCATTACGAGTGCCGTGGTTAATGCCGGCAATGCCAACGCCGGCCCAGCGAATGCCGCAGGCGGGCGCGGTCCGGCTCCAGCCGTGGTTCTCGGACGCGTTTTCCAGCACTACGGCTTAATCTATGCCGATTACAATTTCCCGGTGGACGGCGATTATATTTTTAGTTTCAAAGGTTACGCATCGGGCGGCGCCGCCGGGGCAGGCGGTGGTGGAGGCCGGGGCGGCCCAACCGCGAATGCCTTATTCTTTCTTGATGGCAACAAGCCCGTGGGGTCGGACGATAGACCTATCCGGGTAACCGCCAGGGCGGGCATGCCCGCAGATTATGTCTCACAGAAAATGCATGTCACGGCCGGCGTCCACCGTGTTTCGCTATCTTTCCGCAGCGGTGCCTCGCTCGATGAGTACAACGCTGCAGTCGCCGCGGCGGCTGCGGCCGCCGCCGCGCCCGCCCCCGCACCTGCGGCCCCGACCGCAGACCAGACTGCCGCAACACCCGCTGTGGCCGCCACTCCAGTCGCATCTTCCACACCTTCAACGGCGATTGCCGCCACCACCCCAACTGTCGCCCCTAATGGCAGTGATGCTGTGGCAACTGCGGCTCCGGCCGCCGCCAATGGCCGCCGTGGGGGCCGGGGCAACGGTCAATTCGGTGGACGCGGGGGCCGCGGAGGTTTTCCTGCCGGGCCGGCCTCAGTTACGGGGCAACCTATTCTCGGAGTCATCACCTTCAAAGTGGAAGGTCCTCAATTTACCAATGCTGCCAGCATGCCCGACCGCATGCCGGTGAGCTACCGCAAGGTGATGGTGGTCGAGCCCTCCCAAACTCTGCCCAAGGCCGCTGCCGCGGAAAAAATCATCCGGGACTTTGCCAGCCGCGCCTACCGCCGGCCCGTCACCGACGTCGAAGTAAAAAAACTGATGGATCTCTGGACTTCTGTGGACGCCCCCAATCGCCCTTTTGAGAAAAGCATGACTGTCGCGCTGCAAGCCGTGCTGCTCAATCCCAATTTCCTTTTCCGCATTGAGCAGGACCCGCAACCGGGCGAAAAAAATAATATCCACAAGCTGAATGACTATGAGTTGGCCTCCCGCCTATCCTATTTCTTGTGGAGCAGCATGCCCGACGACGAATTATTCAACCTGGCCGCCAAAGGCCAGTTGCGCGCCAACCTTGATGCGCAAGTAACGCGCATGTTGAAGGACCCGAAGGCCGAGGCCCTGGTGGAAAACTTCGCCGGCCAGTGGCTGCAATTGCGCAAAGTGGACGACGTCAATCCCGACCCCGACCGGTTCAAGGCCTTCACGCCCGAATTGAAACCGGCGATGCTCAAGGAAACGCAGATGTTTTTCTCGAGCATCATGAATGAAGACCGCAGCGTGCTCGACTTCATTGACGCCAACTACAGCTTCGTCAACGAACCCTTGGCCAAACTCTATGGCATTGACGGCATCAAGGGA
>CAZCMU010000036.1:8317-16698 GCA_964499725.1 uncultured Opitutales bacterium | reverse complement strand
TGCGGGCGAATATCTTCGAGAACGAGCAGAATGTCAATGCCTTAACCCTTAAGTCCTTGTCTGGCGGTAAGTTGGGCCAAAGCCTTAGACGACATCAAGCAGGAGTCCGGCCAATCCAAATTCGAGGTCAAAAAATCGCCCCGGTGAGGTAACGCCGAGGCGAATTAAAGGGGAACGGGGCAGCCTAACGACAGGCGCGATGAGAGATTTCCGGCGGTAAAGCACGGAGACCGCCAAGCCGACCACGCCCCCCAAGAAGGCAAAGGTTGAGGGCTCGGGAACAACTGCCACAGTTGAGAGCGAAGAATAGCCGGTACTCGCAGGAGCGTTAGTGCCAGTGCCAAAAAAACCGTCTGTGGAAAAAAGCATGGGATTGTAGGTGCCAGGATCACTGGGCGTGACCCACGGGATGCTGCTATCCAATCCGGTTGGGTCCGTGTACTTGCCATAGGCCACGCCCGTGCCAACGTTGGAGTTGGCGGTGGTTAAAGTCGGAATCCAATAAATCGCCAATGGCTGGCCAGTATGCCATCCGCCAGTCAGGCTTATGTTGTTTAAACTGCCGGCCAAAAACGGCTGGTTATTGGTGAGGAAGGTGCCGGCTGAAATACTGAATTGAGCCACGACCAAATCATTACCCGCATGGTCAATCATGGATCCTACGGTAATCGGGCCGTTTTGTAACGCGTTGAAACCCGCACCGGTGGTGTCCGCCACAAAAAGAACCAATGAACCCGCCGCAGCCGGGTTGCTGCCCAGTCCGCCTTGCAAAATTTCCTCCGCGTCAACGGACATCGTAATGGTGGCGCGCGCCGGTGTGACTATTGCGACCAATACCGCCGCGGTCATGATAAATTTTGGGTGCAGCTTCATGTCAAATTATTGGTTGCGGGATTCAATTGCTGAGGGTGCTTAAATAGGGGGGAGTGAAAGTCCACACCGCGCTGCTGGGCGTGGATTGCGCGGCGCGGCGGAGCACATAACCATAACCAGGCTGGAAAATTGTGTCGTTATTATGAAAGCCATTAAAGTCATTGCTTTTGAGCCACCCCGGGCCGCCCGGGCCGGTATAATAGAAGTAAATCGCGGTGGCCGATTTGTTCTGGGCCGAAACGGTGGGGTCAAACACCAGAATTTGATCCGTCGGCGTCAGTGTCGGCGAAGGGGCCAGGACACTGGACAAACCGGAGCTGGCGAGGGTGACAGTGATGGGAACAGGCAAAGCGAGGGGATTGTCCTGCGGGGTGTTATTGGCCAAAGTGTTTACGATAATGGCCTGAGGCGACATAGGCACATTGCCGACCAGCAACAACTGCGTGTCCGCAACGTTCGCCGGATGGCGGACAGTAAAGAAAGCGTCCGGCGGCAGAATGACATCCGGATAGAAATTTGCCGCATCATTGAGTTTCAACCAAGCCGGCCCGCCGTTGCCAGTGTAGTAGAAATAAATTCCAGCAGCGGCCAGGTTAATGCCCGGGGTTTTGCCGGGAGGAATAAGAATGGATGAGACCGGCGACAAATTCGTTGAGCTATACAGGCCCTGGCCGCCGGGGAACAAAGTGTTGAGCGTCCAATAAGGGATGACGCGGAAAGTGTCGCCCGTGCCGACATTGCCATCGAGTCCGACGTCGCCATTCGGGTCAATGGTGATGCTCGTGCCACCATTGGCCGTGACCGTGTAATACATCCCGCTGCGGCTGCCGCTGGTGAACTGAAGGTAATAGGTGTTGGTTTGCGACCCAGCCACATAGACAAACTGGCTGGCCGTCAAGCCAGCCGAGGCGGAAATCGTGATGATGTTGCCGGAGATGTTCTGCACCTGGGTTTCCAAAGCGACGGGCCGGTGGAAAGGCAGGGAAACGTTGGTGTCCGAACCGGCCTTAAGGGTGAGGGTAATGGCGCCCACAGGGTCAGTCGCCACAGTCTGGGCCTGCGCCAGCCCCATCCAAACCGAAAGGGCAAGGCCAGCGGCTACTGCGAAAGAATGTCGACAAAATCCCATTGGAATTGATGGTGGAAAAAACACAGCCCCCAAGGTCACGATGAATGCGACCTTCTTTACTTATACATCTAGGCGTAATTATTGCGGAATCTCATCCTCCACGCAAGCTGTTTTTGAAGAGCAAAGGCTGAAAGAAAGCGCATGGAACGGCGTTGACTTGCCGCCGGGGGACTGGCAGCGTGACCGTTTTCCCAAATTCGGAAATCCATCCCGGGCTGCATCCGCCCCACCCCCCATGATTACCTGGTTCCAGAAGACTTTTGGCAAACACTACAAATGGGCGTTAATCGCCGCCTTGGGAATTTTGTGCCTTTCGACCATCGTGGGCATCGGCGCCGTGCCGCGCGGTTCAATGACCGCCCAGCCCGACACCAAGAAAATGTATCTGGGCATTGACTTGAACGACCAGCAAGCCACCCAAAATGTGGTGAATGCCGTGAAGTTCACGAATCAAAGCCTGAGCGACAATCCGGCCAGCAGTGAGCAGGAATTGCAATTGCTGGTTGACGAACGACTGGCGCTGATGCAACTGGCCGACCAGTGGCAAATTCCCGAGGCCACCCCGAAACAAGTGGAAGATTACTTGCGCGGGCTGAGCGTCTTTCATGATGCCGACGGCAACTTTAGCCCCCTGGCCTACAGCACCTTCCGCGATTCGATTAAGGCTGCCGAGCCGGGCCAGCGCGATTTGGCAGTGTCCACCATCAATGAAAATTGCCGCTTGGAACGAGTGCGCCAAATCCTGGGCGGGCCTGGTTATGTGCTACCCTTTCTGGCCCAAGCCACGGCAGGCCTCGACAAGCTCAAGCTTAACCTCGACGCCGCCACGCTGGACTTCGCCAAATTCGAACCCGCCATGGGCGACGTGAAGGATGAAGTATTGCAGCCCATTTTTGAGAAAACTCCCGATAGTTTCAAAAAGCCGGCGCAAGCGCGCTTGAGCTTCGTCAAGTTTACTGCCGCGGCCGTCGGCGACCCCACACCCGCACAACTGCATGACTACGCCATTGCCCACAAGGAAGCGTTTCCCAATATTCAGCCGGACAAATTGAGCGACAAGGACAAGACCGCCGTCACCGAAGCCTGGCGCGGCGAGCAAAAGACCCTGGCGGAGAAGGCCGCGGCCGACACGGCCATGAAATTTGCGCGTGAATTGTTTGACCTGAAGCTGGCGCGCTCCACCCCGGAATTTGCAGCCCTGCTCAAGAAATACGACCTCACCCTGCAATCCCTCCCGCTCCTGGAACAAGGCAAGCCGGCGCCGGCCGCGTCACCCGTGCCGGATGACATTTTGCAGCAGACCGCCTTTAGCGAGCTTACGGCCGATCAGCCCTTCGCCCCGATTCAACTGGCGGACGGCGCCGCGGTGCTTTTCCTGGATGAGGCGATACCGGCCCGCGCCCAGACCTTTGCGGAGGCCAAGGACGCGGTCAAAGCCGCTTACGTCGAGCAGCTAAAGGTGGCACAATTCACCGCCCATGGCCAAGCCGCGCGCGATGCCATCGTCAAAGCCATGGGTGAGGGCAAAAATTTTACCGATGCGGCGACCGCGCAAGGTCTCACCGTCAAAAATTACCCGGATGTCTCCTACGAATCCATCCAAGACACGGTGATGGGCATGTCCATTGATTCCTCGGATAAATCCACCACGGCCGGCCCCCTCGCCGCGATGGGACGCAATGTGCTGACAGCCCTGGCCAGCCCTACTGTTAATCAGGGTCCGCCCCTGCTGATGGCCCTCCAGCCCAATGTGGTGAGTCCCTTGGTCCCCGCAAACGACGTCGGCGTCATTTTCTACGTAGAGAGCCGCGTCATCCCCCCCGTGGCCGCAGATTCGCCCGAAATCAAACGCGCCAACTCAGCTTTTAAAGCCAATGAGTCCAGCCGGGGCGCCATGCTTTACCTGCAGCGCGTGATCCAAAGCGCGCAGGACAGCTTGAAGCAGGCCGAGAGCAATCAGGGATAGGCTGACCAGGGCCCAAGGCGGTCCAGCCTCCAGACCGAGGGCGGGGTTGGCAAATATGTGGATGTTTAAAAATTTGGCGATGACCCCTTGACTTTTGATTTCATTGTGATATCATTACGATATAAATTGGTTCCAACCCTTCGACCATGCGACTCAAATTATCCACCCAGCACCAACGCACTTTCACCTCCAACCTCGTTTAAACCATGACTAATTCATCCACAGCCTCCGCGGCACCCAGCCGGGAAATTCCCATCGAGCCGAAAAACGGCTTTGCCGTACTCGGCTTCAACCTGCTGATGTTTTTGACGAGCGTTGCGCTCTTCATCGGCACCCTCGCGAATTGGCCGGAGCGGGGAAATCCCGGCTTGCTGCAAATTGTGCTGCTCATCCTCGCGGTGCTGCTCTTTGCGGCGAGTCTTTTTCTGCTGGGCGGGTACTTTTCCCTCCAGCCCAACGAGGCGCGGTTGTTGATCTTGTTTGGCGCGTACAAAGGCACCGTGCACCGCAGCGGTTTTTTCTGGGCGAACCCTTTTTACTCGAAGTTCACCAAAATGTCCCTGCGCGCGTACAACCTCAATTCCGAGAAACTGAAGGTCAACGACAAGCATGGCAACCCGATTGAAATCGCGGCGGTCGTCGTCTGGCGGGTGGCCGACACCGCGCAGGCGAAGTTCGACGTCGCGGATTACAACCGCTATGTGAATATCCAGAGCGAATCCGCCGTGCGCCACCTGGCCAGTTCCTACGCCTACGACCTGGGCGAAACCACCGACACGAAAGACGAACTCACCCTGCGCGGCGGCGGCGACGCCATCTCGGCGGCGTTGCTGGGCGAACTGCAGATCCGCCTGGCCAAGGCCGGCGTAGCAGTGGACGAGGCCCGCATCTCGCACCTGGCGTATGCGCCGGAAATCGCCGAAGCGATGCTGCGCCGCCAGCAAGCGCAGGCGGTGGTGTCTGCGCGCAGAATCATTGTGCAGAATGCCGTGAGCATGGTGGAAATGGCTCTCGCCGAATTATCCGAACGGAAAGTCGTGCAACTGGATGACGAGCGCCGGGCGGCGATGGTCAGCAACCTGCTGGTGGTGCTGTGCGGCGAATCCAACGCCTCACCTGTCATCAACACCGGAACCTTGTATAACTAATGCCGTCCTTGAAATCCACCACGCTTACCGACGAACCGCGCCGAACACGGGCCAACCCGCCGCCTGGACCGCGCCCAGCCGCCCCCGCCGTGACCAAAACCGCCACCCATAGCCAGCCGCCGGAGGAAGCACGCAAGGCGTTCCTGCTGCGCATCAGCCCTGAACTCATGAGGGAGGTTGAGGCGTGGGCGCAGTCGGAATTGCGCAGCGCCAATGGCCAAATTGAATACCTGCTGCGCCAAGCCGTCAGCCAGCGAAAGAAAAAATAAGATCATGGACAAGCCCACCCCATCGCCCCAGCCGGTCGCACCAGCCACCGAGCCCGAGGAGAACGTCGTGCGCACGCTGTCCAAGCCGGTCGTGTTGGCAGTGATGATCGCATGGCCGCTAGTTTTTCGCTATACCAGCTCCGGCACTTACCGATTGTCCATGGTGGACGTGACGCTTTCGTTCATGCTGGCCATCGTGCCGGTGGTCATCGTTGGTTTGGTGGGGCTGCAATACCTTGAACCCGAAGGCGAGGACCAGAGCGCGCGGGCGGAATCGGCGCGGCAAATCACGCGAGTGTGGGCTGCGGGATTGGCAAGTACGCTGCTGACGCTGTTCTTGCGGCTGGCGAATTCAGGACTCCAAGCGCCTTCCCAGCGTCATTGGTTTGGCAGTCTGGCGCTGGCCATGGCCGGAATTTGGCTGGGTGCAACCCTCGGCATGGTGGGCCGGGCGGACGTGCGAAAATTAAACCAGTATCTTCCCAATATAATAGTGACTGCGGCGATAATTGCTGGAATTGCCGGAATCATTGCCTTTGCCATCGCCTGGAAAACGTGGTCGGCGCAGGCACTGCCATAGCCAACCCAAGAAAAAATAGGCCATTGACGATGCCGGACCGATTCCGTAATGCGCCATTAATCCGGAATCTGTTAGAGATGGGGCGGTCGGCATCAATCAATCCATGTATCTGTTCTACCGAACGCTGCGAATGGCGCTGCATGCCTTGCGCAGAAATGTCATGCGGTCCGCGTTGACCTGCCTGGGTATTATCATCGGCGTGGCGGCCGTCATCGCCATCGTTGAAATTGGCCATGGTTCGGCCTATGCGATTCAACAGGCCATTTCCTCACTCGGCAGCAATGTCATCCAAATTGACCCGAGCGGCCTGACCAACAGCGGGGTAAGCACCGGCACCGGCGCGAGCGTCACGCTGACGCCGGCGGATGCGGACGCCATCCTCGAAGCCTGTACGACGGTGCGCTGGACGGCGCCGAGCGTGGACTGCCGCGGACAGGTTATCTATGGCAACCGCAACTGGTCGCCGCGCAACATCCTCGGCACCACGCCTTCCTACTTATCCGTGCGCAATTGGGACGACATGGCGGAAGGCACCTGCTTTACCGAAGAAGATGTGCGCAATGCCGCCTGCGTTTGCCTGATTGGGCAGACCCCCGCCCGTGAATTGTTTCAGGGCGAGTCACCCGTGGGCAAGGAAGTGCGCATAAAAAATGTGGTGATGAAGGTGCTGGGAGTGCTCAAAGCCAAGGGCGCCAACACCGCCGGGCAGGATCAGGATGATTTTTTTGTCGCGCCCTGGACCACCGTGAAATTTCGTCTGTCCAGTGTTCGCACTATCTCCACTCCGACGACTGCGGCCACGACTGCCAGCAGCAACGAAACCAGCCAGGTCTATCCGGACAAGCAAGTATTGCTTTACCCATCAGCCGCCGCGAACGCGGCAATGGACTCGCCGCAGATCACCCGCTTTTCCGACATTGACGACCTCTGGGTCTCCGCCATGTCGCCGCAGGATATTCCGCTGGCCATGAGCCAGATTTCTGACCTACTGCGCCAGCGCCATCACCTAAAAGCGGGCACCCCGGATGATTTTAACATTCGCGACCTGACGGAAATTTCCGAGGCCCGCACTTCCACCAGCCGGCTGATGGCCAACTTACTGGTGTGCGTCGCGCTGATTTCTCTCATCGTGGGCGGGGTTGGGGTGATGAACATCATGCTGGTGTCGGTCACCGAACGCACACGGGAGATTGGCCTGCGGATGGCCGTGGGCGCCCGGGCCCACGATATTCTGCTGCAATTTCTCATTGAGGCGATTCTGCTGTGCCTGTTGGGCGGCATCGTGGGGATTTTACTTGGTCGCGGAGCATCCATCGCGGTCAGCACGCTGCTGCACTGGCCTACGCTTCCTTCAGTCTCCGCGATCGTTGTGGCGGTGGCAGTCTCCGCCACGGTGGGGGTGGTCTTTGGTTATTATCCCGCATGGAAAGCATCCCAGCTCGATCCCATTGAGGCATTAAGATACGAATAGCCCGCGAGGGAAAATCAGGTGGCCGGCAGAACCTCAGTAATTCATCGAGGTCGGATGTCGCGAGAGATTGAACATGGGTCGTCCGATGGGCCGCACGCCAGGAGAGATCGTGTGCACAGCGAAATTTTCCACAAGCATATGATTCCACGTTGTGCGGATGGCGAACCAACCACGCCGGTACGGCGCGGGGTCGGTGTATTCGAAAACCCGCCGGTCGTCGCGAAAATATTCAATCAGGCCGTCGCACGCCACCAGGGTGATATGCTGCTTCACATTAGGCTTGAGCAAATCCCGCGCGTCGCTCAAGTCATGCTCGGGCAGCAAAGGGCGCGTGGTCGGGCTGCCGATGTAGCGGCGAAACCGCGTAGTGGTGTTGGTATTGCCGCCCTGGCCGACGTAATAACAGAGCAGTTGATTGTAGTCTTCAAACTTACCGGTGCGGTGGAGGGCGAGCACGCCAGCGGGGCTGCGGGCATCCTGCGCCATCCAGAAGCAATTGAGGTCGCTGACGCGGTCATTCGGGCCCCCGGCCTTCACCACCGTGGCGTCATATTCAATTAAAACCGGGCCGGTGAGTTCCGAATTGAACCACACGGTGCAGCCTGCCGGCACGTCAATTTCCAGTTGGCCGTCATGCGCCTCGATGCGACCACCTTTTTCAAGCTCCGGCGTCCATTGGGCCAGGCCGTGGCGAAAGTCATCGAAAAAGAGCACGCCACCGACTTGGAACCGCGCATCGGCAACGGTGGACGGATGGCTGATGGCGCAGCCCGCCGGGAGGAAAGCGCCCAACGGCAGAAAAATCAAAAGTGAAATTATTTTGCGCACGCGGGGTTTCCTTGGCCTTATACTACCCCGCCCCGCCCATGCAACGCCGAACCCCCGCCCCCCCCCCCCCCCCCCCCCCCCCCGGGGGCCCCCCACCCCCCCCCGAAATTTAAAGCC